>NZ_JBEYWX010000015.1:0-206067 GCF_040644655.1 Streptomyces sp. NPDC046931 | reverse complement strand
CCCAGTCCGGTCCCGCACCCGCGGGTGCGGGACCGGACGGGAGGGGCGGGCCCGGGGCGCGCTCCGGGTCAGGGGCGGCAGTCGAGGCCGGTGAGGTCGACCGCGTCGGCCATCGCCTGCATGCCCTTGTCATTGGGGTGCAGATGGTCGCCGCCGTCGAAGGAGGGCAGGATCCGTTCGGGGTCGTAGGGACTGCGCAGGACACGGTCGAAGTCGGTGACCGCGTCGAACTCCCCGCTGTCCCTGATGAACGCGTTGACCTCCCGGCGTACGGCCTCGGCGGCGGGGTCCCACTCCGGCCAGCCCTTGAAGGGGGTGACGGTGGCTCCGACCACGCACTTCCCGGCGGCGTGCGCGCGGGCGAGGATCTGCCGGTAGCCCGCGATCAGGTCCGGTGCCGTGACGCCGGTGTGGGCCTTGATGTCGTTGACGCCCTCGAAGAGAAAGACCGTGCGGACGCCCGGGTGGGAGAGGACGTCGCGCCCCAACCGGTTCCGGGCGCTCGGGCCCGCCCCGTCCGCGAGGACCTTGTTTCCGGAGATCCCCTCGTCGGCCACCCCCTTGAGCGCCGTGCCGGCCTGCCGGAGCCGGCGGGCCAGATAGTCGGGCCAGCGGCGGTTGGTGTCGGACGTGGACGCCCAGCCGTCCGTGATGGAGTCGCCGAGTGCGACCAGCGCGCCGGTGGCGGCGTCCGTCCGTACGGTGACGGCGTCGAGGTAGAACCAGGAACCGGTGGTCTGCCTCCAGCCGGCCGCGGTCTCCCCGGCGGTGTGATCGCCCCCGGCCGTGTAAGACGTCTGCATCGCCATCCCGTGCCCGGTGGCCGGACCCGCCGCGTCCGGGGAGTGGAGGCTGACCACCAGGTCGGTCGCGGCGGGCAGCCGGCCGGGCAGCGGGTCGCTGTACGCCGTGGCGCCCGCGGGCACGGTCACGGAGGACCCGCCGCCGAAGGTGAGCCGCCGGTTGCTGCCGCGGACCAGTCCGGCGCCCTGTCCGGATGTGCCGAGCCGGACGTCCAGTTGCCCGAACGGCGCCCGGTAGCCGGTGACATGGGTGCGCAGCAGGGTGTCCGCGGAGTGCGCCGCCGCGTCCCGCGCCTTGCTGCGGGCCAAGCGCTCGGGGTCGAGGGAGGGATCGCGGTAGTGGGCGGCGGCGTCGGGCGCGTAGTTCGCCGGGCACGGGTGTTGGCGGGCGATGCAAGGCAAGGGTTGCCTTTACCCATGAGCCATGTGACATAGTACTGATGTGAGCGAGCGACTGACCTGTGATGTCGTGGTCGTCGGCGCCGGCATGGTGGGCGCGTCCTGCGCCCTGTATGCCGCCCGGGCCGGGCTGGACGTCGCGCTCGTGGACCGCGGGTCCGTGGCCGGCGGCACGACCGGGGCGGGCGAGGGGAACCTGCTCGTCTCCGACAAGGAACCCGGACCAGAGCTGGAACTCGCCCGGTTCTCCCTGGGCTTGTGGACCGACCTGGCCAAGGAGCTGGGTCCGGCCGTCGAGTACGAGGCCAAGGGCGGGGTGGTCGTCGCCGCGACCCCCCAAGGACTCGGCGCCCTCACGGACTTCGCCGCCGGGCAGCGGGCGGCGGGGGTGACGACGGTCGAGATCACCGCCGACCGGCTCCACGACGTGGAGCCGCACCTGGCCCCGGGACTCGCGGGCGGTGTGCTCTACCCACAGGACTGCCAGGTGATGCCGGCACTCGCCGCCGCACATCTGGTACGGGCCTCCGGCGCCCGCCTCCTGACCGGCCGGACGGTGACCGAGGTGCTGCGCACCCCCCGGGGAACCGTGCGCGGGGTGCGGACGGACCGGGGGGTGATCCACGCTCCGGCGGTCGTCAATGCGGCGGGGAGCCGGGGCGGCGAGCTGGCCGCGCTGGCGGGCGTGCGCCTGCCGGTGCTGCCGCGCCGCGGATTCGTCCTCGTCACCGAGCCGTTGCCGCGCCGGGTCCGGCACAAGGTGTACGCGGCCGACTATGTCGCGGACGTGGCCAGCGACTCCGTGGCCCTGCACACCTCACCCGTCGTCGAGGGCACCGCCGCCGGGCCCGTCCTGATCGGCGCGAGCCGCGAACGAGTTGGGTTCGACCGGTCGTTCTCCCTGCCGGCGGTGCGAGCGCTCGCGGCGGGAGCGACCCGGCTCTTCCCCTTCCTGGAGCGGGTGCGGGCGATGCGCTCCTACCTCGGGTTCCGGCCGTATATGCCCGACCATCTGCCCGCGATCGGCTCGGACCCACGGGTCCCGGGCCTCTTCCACGCCTGCGGCCACGAAGGCGCCGGGATCGGACTCGCCCCCGGCACCGGGCATCTGATCGCGCGGCTGCTGAGCGGCGGAGTGCCGGAACTCGACCTCGCGCCCTTCCGGCCGGAGCGTTTCGAGCGGGAGGCCCGGTGAATCCCCTGAGACTGACGCGGTCCCGGCCGGGCCCGGCCTTCACGGTCACCTTCGACGGCCGCGAGATCGAGGCACTGCCCGGCCGGACGGTCGCCGCCGCGCTGTGGGCGGCGGGTGTCACGTCCTGGCGCACCACCCGGCACGAGGGGCGGCCACGCGGGATCCTCTGCGGGATCGGCGTCTGCTACGACTGCCTGGTGACCGTCAACGGCGTTCCGAACCAGCGTGCTTGTCTGGTGCCGGCACGTCCCGGCGATGTGATCCGCTCACAGGAGGGGACCGGGCATGCGGAATGACCTCGCGGTGATCGGGGCGGGCCCGGCAGGGCTGGCCGCGTCCCTCGCGGCGTCGGCTCGGGGCGTACGCGTCACGCTCGTCGACGCCGGGCCCGAGGTGGGCGGGCAGTTCTACCGGCAGCCACCCGCCGGACTCGGGGCACGGCGCCCACGGGCCCTGCACCACCAGTGGCGTACCTGGAGGCGGCTGCGCGAGGGGCTCGACCGGCACATCGCAGCCGGGCGTATCGCCCACCTGACGGACCACCACGTGTGGTGTGTGGAGCGGGAGTCCGCACCTACGCCGGGCGGCTTCGCCGTGCACGCGCTGCTCGGGCCGGAGCAGGAGGAGCCGGTCGTCGTGCGGGCCACGGCCGTGCTGCTGGCCACGGGCGGCTACGAGAGGGTGCTGCCCTTCCCCGGCTGGACCCTGCCCGGGGTCGTCACCGCGGGGGGCGCCCAGGCCATGTTCAAGGGTGGGCTCGTGGTGCCCGGGCACCGCGTGGTCGTGGCGGGCACCGGGCCTCTGCTGCTGCCGGTGGCGACCGGGCTCGCCGCGGCGGGGACGACGGTCGCCGCGCTGGTGGAGTCCGCCGACCCGAGGTTCCTCGCCCGGCAGGCCCGGGCCCTGGCCGCGGAGCCCGGGAAGGCCGTCGAGGCGGCCGGGTACGGGGTGCGACTGCTGCGCCACCGGGTACGGTTCCTCGTCCGCCACACCGTGGTCGAGGCCCACGGCTCAGAGCGGCTGGCGGCGGTGACGGTGGCCGCGCTCGACGCCGACGGACGCGTGCGGCCCGGCACCGGCCGCCGCATCCCCTGTGACTCGCTCGCCGTCGGGCACGGCATGCTTCCGCACACCGACCTCGCCGAGACCCTCGGCTGCCGCGTCGACGGCGGGCGCGTGCATGTCGACGACGAGCAGCGCACCGACGTCCCGGGCGTCTGGGCCGCGGGCGAGGCCACCGGTGTCGGCGGCGCCGGGCTCGCGCTCGCCGAAGGGCACCTCGCCGGGCGGTCGATCGCGGCCCGGCTCACCGGCGTCCCGCCCGATGCGCGTGGCGGGGAGCGCGCCGCCGCGAGCCGGGCCGCGCTGCGCAGGTTCGCCGCCGCGCTGGACCACGCCTACACGCCTCGCGCCCACTGGGCCGAGCAGGTCACCGACGACACGGTGGTGTGCCGCTGCGAGGAAGTGCGGGCGGGGGCCGTACGGGAGGCTGTCCGTGACCTGGGGGCCGGCGATGCACGTACCGTCAAACTGCTCACCCGGGCCGGGATGGGCTGGTGCCAGGGCCGGATGTGCGGGCCTGCGGTCGCGGGGCTCGCCGGGTGCCCGGAGGCGGTGGCACGCAGGCCTTTCGCCCGGCCGGTGCCGCTGGGCGTGCTCGCCCGGGAGCCCGGGGAACGGCTCCCGTGAGGCAGAGCGAGGACCCGGCGAGACCGCCGGTGATCTGCCAGTAAGACACCGAGAGTCAGTAATATGTCACACACCATCGAGAGTGGGGTATCGCGTATGACTGTCCCGCAGCACCGTCCCTGGCGCGGCGTCCTCGTGGCCACCGCGCTGCCGCTCACCGACCGGCTCACCGTCGACCACGACCGGTTCGCCGAGCACTGCGCCTGGCTTGTGGAGAACGGCTGCGACGGCGTCGTACCGAACGGCTCGCTCGGCGAGTACCAGGTCCTCACCCCCGAGGAACGCGCCGAGGTCGTGCAGACGGCGGTGTCCGCGGTCGGCGGGGCGCGGGTGATGCCCGGGGTCTCGGCCTACGGATCGGCGGAGGCCCGCCGCTGGACCGAGCAGGCACGCGACGCCGGCTGTGCGTCGGTGATGCTGCTGCCGCCGAACTCCTACCGCGCCGACGAGCGGTCCGTGCTCGCCCACTACGCGGAGGCCGCGAAGGCGGGCGTGCCGGTCGTGGCGTACAACAACCCCGTCGACACCAAGGTCGACCTGGTCCCAGAGCTGCTCGCGAAGCTGCACGGCGAGGGTTACGTCCAGGCCGTCAAGGAGTTCTCGGGCGACCCCCGGCGCGCCTGGCGCATCGCCGAACTGGCCCCGGAGCTCGACCTGTTGATCGGCGCCGACGATGTCCTGCTGGAGCTCGCGGTCGCGGGCGCGAAGGGCTGGGTGGCCGGCTACCCGAACGCACTGCCCCGGGCGTCGGTGCTGTTGTACCGGGCGGCGGTCGCGGGCGACCTGGAGACCGCGCTGCCGCTGTACCGGCAGCTGCACCCGTTGCTGCGCTGGGACTCCCGGGTGGAGTTCGTCCAGGCCATCAAGCTGTCGATGGACGTCGTCGGACGCTACGGCGGCCCCGTACGCCCTCCGCGGGTCCCGCTGCTGCCCGAGCAGGAGAGCGCCGTCCGCGCCGCCACGGAGAAGGCCGTGGCCGCGGGACTGGCCTGAACCGGCGCACCGAGCGGAAGGAGAACGGTCATGCGCAGCAAGCTCGTCCTGCACGCCGTCGACTCCCACACCGAGGGGATGCCGACCCGGGTGGTCACCGGCGGCATCGGCACGATCCCCGGCGCCACGATGAACGAACGGCGTCTGTGGTTCCGTGAACACCGCGACGGCGTCAAGCAGTTGCTGATGAACGAGCCGCGCGGGCATGCGGCGATGAGCGGCGCGATCCTCCAGCCGCCCACCCGCCCGGACTGCGACTGGGGTGTGGTCTACATCGAGGTCTCGGGCTGTCTGCCGATGTGCGGTCACGGCACGATCGGTGTGGCGACCGTGCTCGTGGAGACGGGCATGGTCGAGGTCACCGAACCGGTGACCACCATCCGCCTGGACACCCCGGCGGGCCTCGTCGTCGCCGAGGCCGTAGTCGAGGGCGGCGCCGCGAAGGCGGTCACCCTCAGGAACGTGCCGTCCTTCTCCGTCGGCCTCGACCGCAAGGCCACCCTGCCGGGCGGGCGCACGGTGACGTACGACCTCGCCTACGGCGGCAACTTCTACGCGATCCTGCCGCTGGAGGAGTTCGGGCTGCCCTTCGACCGCTCCCGCAAGGACGACATCCTCGCGGCGGGACTGTCGCTGATGGACGCGGTCAACGCCGGGGCGGAGCCGGTCCATCCCGAGGACCCCACGATCCGTGGCTGCCACCACGTCCACCTGTACGCGCCGGGTGCCACCGCGCGGCTGTCCCGGCATGCGATGGTCATCCACCCCGGCTGGTTCGACCGCTCCCCCTGCGGTACGGGCACCAGCGCCCGCATGGCACAGCTGCACGCGCGCGGCCAACTCCCCCTGCACACCGAGTTCGTGAACGAGTCCTTCATCGGGACGCGTTTCACGGGGCGGCTGCTCGGCACGACTCGGGTGGGCGGCCTCCCGGCGGTGCTGCCCAGTTTCACCGGACGGGCGTGGGTGACCGGCACGGCGCAGTACCTCCTGGACCCGGAGGACCCCTTCCCGGCGGGGTTCGTCCTCTAGGCCCCGTCGTCGGACTCCCGCCTGCGGCCACACCGCCGCTCCCCGCCTGGGATACTCGTGGTGCGTGACATTGCACCAGCCGCCGAAACGGGACGGTCCGGTGCCGGTCCGTAGCCCCGGAACGTGCCCATACGAGGAGACACCCCCATGGACGCCCCGCGCACCGGCTCGCCGTCCGCCGCTCCCGCCCTGCCCACGCTGGGCGGCAAGAAGAGCAGCTACCGCGAGCGGGTCGCCGACGCGCTGCGCGCCGCCCTCGTGGCGGGCGAGTTGCGCCCCGGCGAGGTGTACTCCGCGCCGACGCTCGCCGCCCGCTTCGGCGTCTCGGCGACCCCCGTGCGCGAGGCCATGCTCGACCTGGTCAAGGAGGGCCTGGTCGACACCGTCCCCAACAAGGGCTTCCGTGTCACCGCCGTCTCCGAGAAGCAGCTGGACGAGTACACCCACATCCGCTCGCTCATCGAGATCCCGACCACGGTCGCGTTGGCCGGGACCGCGGACCGCATCTCGCTGGAGGCCCTCCGGCCGGCCGCGCGGGAGATCGTCTCCGCGGCGGCCGCCGGGGACCTCATCGCCTATGTCGAGGCCGACACCCGCTTCCACCTCGGCCTGCTCGCCCTCGCCGGCAACGCCCACCTCGTCGAGGTCGTCGGCGACCTGCGCAAGCGATCACGCCTGTACGGGCTGACCGCCCTCGTGGAGACCGGCCGCCTGCTCGCCTCGGCACAGGAGCACCTCGAACTCCTGGACGCCCTGCTGGACGGAGACGAGGAGGCCGTACGGAAGGTGATGACACGGCATCTGGGTCATGTGCGCGGTCTGTGGGCGGCCCACGGCTGAGCACCCGGCCGGATGCGCCGCCGAGCCACACGGGCTCGTGGTACCGGCCGGGGTGCGCCCCGTCTCTCAGCCTCCGGCCAGAGCGACGAGCCTGATGAAGACCAGATCGGGATCGGCGGTCAGATCCACGACTTCGTCGAGGTCCTCGACCTGGCGGTCCCCTGCCAGCACGAAGAAGCCGTTGGAGAGAAAGGCGCGCTCTGCGATCTCGGCCTGGTGCTCCCAGTCGATGCGGCGGGGCTCGCGGAGACGGTAGCCGTTCAGCTCCCTCTCGGCGTCGTCGGGGCGGACGAGGCCGTTGAACCGGTCGCTCGGGCGGGCGTTGTGCCGGGCGACCTCCTCGCGGACCCGGAGCCTGATCAGCTCCCGTACGGTCATCCGTTCCGGCAGCCCGGCGACCTCGAACTCGCCGACCGGCTTGCCGGTTGCGGTCTCGTCCCGGAAGGTCACGGTGCTCATCAGGCACCTCGCTTGATCTGGCGGAGGATGGTCGCGTCGGTGATCTTCGTGTCGGCGGCGAGCAGGAACGCCTTGCTGAGGATCAGGGAGAGCCGGTCGTCCTCGAACGGCAGGAACACCGTGCCGCCGCCCGGGCGGCGCGACGGGACGATACAGAGGTAGGCGTCGTCCGGCTCCATCAGGATGTTGGACGAGCCGAGGTGGATCTTGTAGGTGGCCAGGCCGCCCCGGACCACCAGATACCGGCCCTCGAGGGAGCACCGGTCGGCGATCTTCAGGCGTGGCAGAATCCTTTCCAGCGCCTCACGGCGGACCTCGGCGCTCGCCGTCAGCTCGCCGAACGTGGCTGTCCGCCAGTACGCGGCATAACGGTTCTCACCCCGGTCGGTCCAGTCGGGATCGGCGGCGATCGAGGTGACGCCGACGAAGAGGTCCACATCGCGCATCGCCTCGCTGAACACCAGCGGCTCCACCTCGGCCAGCGGGGTCTCCCGCCAGCGCCTGCCGTCCCGCCGCTCGAAGCGGACCTGGTCCGTCGCGGCGTGGTCGGGCGCGTAATCGCCGTAGTCCTCCGCCGCGGGCTCGTGGTAGAAGCACGCCCGCCACTGGCCGTCGCCGAACTCGGCCCGTGCCCGTCCCTCGTAGCCGCCGTCGTACCGGCCGAGGAAGTTGGCCTGCCATCCGCGTTCCTTGAACAGCGCGTAGAGCCGCCGGTAGTGGACGATATGGGCCGCGAACCGGTTGGAGTAGACGCCGGTCTCCTCCTCCGCCGGCGTGAGCAGGTAGATCTCCCTGAAGGCCTGTTTGAACGGCTGCCGCAACCGCTCCGCGACGATCCTCGCCCGCCACTTCCTGATCTCGTCCGCCGATGCCCGGATCGGATGCCACAACCGGACGCGCTCGGGCTCGCCGGGCGGTTCGCTCATCGGTGCCACCGCGCGCCAGGGACCGTCCGCACCCTGGAACTCCCAGATCAGGCCTCGGACGAGGGCGCCGGTGACCGGATGGTCGCGATAGTGGCGGCACCACTCGTCGTACGGCCAGCTGCGCCCGGCCGACATCAGCGCCTCGATCCGGGACCGCTCGCCCGACAACGTGCCGCGCACCTCCTTGGCCAGCGCCTTCAGCTCCTTGAGCTGGTCCGGGCATCCGTCCTTCACCGCCGCCGGGGCGGTACGGGACGTCCGCCCGTCGGGACCGGTGAAGGTCAGCCGCACCGTCACCGCGTCCTCGATCGCCACCCGGGCTCGGTGTGCGCCGAGGTCGCGTTCCAGCGAGCCGTCTGGTGCCAGGCCGTGGCCGGGCACACTGCGCTCGATGAGCTGTTCCGCCGTGATGCCCTGTCTCCCGGCGGCCGTCACCAGCGCGGTGTCGAGCTGCTTGCGCAGTGCCCGGTGCTTGATCTGCGTCTGGAGCCGCCACAGGGCCTCCAGGGCGGCCGGATCACCGATCTCGGCCAGCGCGTTGATCGCCGCCCCCGCGAGCTTGAGGTCCTCGATCACGCCGGTCCCGGGGCCGCCGGTGCGCAGGGCGAGCGCGGCGAGGTACGGCACCGCGGCCGGGCCGCCGGCCAGCGCGGCCGCCCAGACGATGCCGCGTGCCAGGTCACCGTCGTGGTGATGAACGACGTAGTGGTGGTGGAATGCGTCGCCGTCGACCCAGCCCGTACCCGAACCGTGCTGCCTGCTGCACTGGGCCTGGCCCTCGGCCAGCTCCCGAAGGGCGGCGGCCATGACATCGCGCGCCGACGCCGCGTCGGCGAGCTCGATGCAGGTCCGCCGCCACCGCTGGGCGGGACGCGGCCCGGACAGAGCCGCCAGATGCCGCACGAGTCGCGCCAGTTCCGGCGTCGGCGATGCGTTCGCACGGTCGCGCAGTGCGGCGGCCCAGGGGGCGTACGCGGGGATCAGCCCCTCGGGTATGTGCGCCTCGTCCACGCGGGCGAGCAGCGCATGGAGGCGTTTGGCGAGCGGTCCGCGCCGGCTTGTGCCCACATCGGTGGTCATCAGGTCCGCGTGGGCACGGCGTACCCACGGCGCGATCGCACGGAGGCCGTCGGCGCCGAGTCCCTCGGCGGCCTTCAGCACCATCCCCAGCGCTTCGGCGAACCAGAAGCCCATGTCGTACTCGGCGACGCGGAGCAGCATCACCGTGACCTCGTCCGGCGTCCAGCCGCGCAGGCGTGAGATCAGGGGCTTGATCTCGGTGCCGTACTGCCACAGGTAGGTGTCGTCGAAGCAGGCGGCCAGCAGGAGGCACAGGACCGCGGCCCTGCCCTCCTCGTCCCCGCATGCCGCCAGCCGCCCGTCGATCTCTGCCTGGGTCGCCGCGCACATCGCCCGGTATCGCTCGTACTCCTCCGTGCTCTGCCACATGACGGCGCCCGGCCGGGACTCCGTGCGCTGGCGTTCCAGAAGGTCGACGAGCCAGCGGACGCGGTGAAGCGCGGCTGACCTGACGTCGTCGAGCGGGTCGTTCCTGCGGGATGCGGCCACCAAGGCGTCGTAGAACATGGCGGGATGATGACAGCGGGGACTGACAGCGGCCGCTGTACAGGCCCCACCACACCGGGACCGCCCTGCCCGAAAACACGGCAAAGGCCGTCCTCCCATCGCTGAGAAAACGGCCTCCGACCTGCCGTGAAGCTGGTCGGGACGACAGGATTTGAACCTGCGACCCCTTGACCCCCAGTCAAGTGCGCTACCAAGCTGCGCCACGTCCCGGTGCGTCTTCCGCGGTGTACCGCGTGATCACGCAGGTAAACCCTACCGCACACTCCCGAGGGACCCGCCGGGGACGGCCGACGGCAGCGGCATCCACCGGCAAATGGATACGAACGTCAGTTCACATCCGTACGCCCGTCCCCTCCGTGCCGTCAGGGCGAGGGCGTCTCCGCCTCGTCGGCCGGAGGGCTGACCTCGTCCGTGGAGGTCGGGCGCAGAAAGAGGAATTCCTCGAGGGCGGACATACCGAAGAGAAAGGCCATCATCAGGACCGGCGCGAGCAGAGCAAGCAGGATCACAGGACCTCCCGTGGGTGGTCGGCCTGTGCGGCCTGGTTGGTGGGCCGTTTCAGGATGCGCCCGAATGGCGGAATCCGCATGTCGTGGGTGCCCACAGCGGGCCGTAGCGCCCGCGCACCGGCGCCCGGCCGCCGTCACCGGCACCTTCGGCCGACACGGACGGGCCGGGAGCGGCTGCCACAATCGCTCGGGGCGCGCGAGGGCGCGGGCCCCGAGCGGACGAGGCGCAGGACCTCGGCGTCGGCACCCGGTGCGTCGGCCCCTGCGCCCGCGCGAGCAGCGCGGCAGACTGCCGCCGTCACGGTCTCGGCTGCGGCGCCCGCCCCCTCGCGCCCACCCGCAGGCGCACGGCAGGCCTGGCCGCGGCAGCGCCGGACCCGCGGCGGCGTCCCCCTCCGATCTTCGCGCGGTGCCGGGGAAGCCGCCATCGGGGAGCTCCCGGCCGGTGGCCTTCAGATGCTCCCCAGGCTCCTTGGAGGGCCCGTTGACATTCTTCGACTCGGCCCTGGCGTGCCGCTGTGTGGACGGGGCCCCACCTGGTCGGAGAAGGAGATTGCCATGCCCCCAGCCCCGCGGACAGAACCCGGGAAGGTCGCGTTCGCCGACGTGGAGCCGAATCGTCGCCGGGGCGGCGACCTGCGCGTCCTCCTGAGCCCGAAGACCTGCGGCGCCACCGCCGGCTTCATGGGTGCGGGGACCCTGCTGCCCGGGGAGTTCGTCTCCGAGCACTACCACCCGTACTCCGAGGAGTTCTTCTACGTCGTGAGCGGGCAGATGACGCTCCGCCTCGACGGACGGCCGATCAAACTGTCGGCCGGCGACTCGTTCATGGTGCCGAAGAACGTGCGGCACCGCATGGACAACGACGGCGAGGAGGACATGTTCGCGGTCTTCTTCCTCGGCCCGCTCGCCCCGCGCCCCGAACTGGGGCACGTGGACACCGAGGAGCTGCCCGGTGAGGGCGGCCTCCCCGAGGTCGGGGGGCACGCATGAGCGAGCGGCGTGTCGTCGTCACCGGTATCGGCGTGGCCGCCCCCGGCGGCCTCGGCGTTCCCGCGTTCTGGGACACGCTGATGGCCGGTCGCTCGATGACCCGGCGGATCACGCACTTCGATCCGTCCGATTTCCGCTGCCAGGTCGCGGCCGAGATCGACTTCGACCCGGCGGCGAACGGGCTCACCCCGCAGGAGGCCCGCCGACTGGACCGGGCCGGCCAGCTGGCGCTGGTCGCCTCGCGGGAGGCGCTGGCCGACAGCGGTCTGGGCGCGGACGCGCTGGACCCGTCCCGGGTGGGCGTGTCGCTCGGCAACGCCATCGGCTGCACCGAACTGATGGAACGTGAATACGTCGTCCTCAGCGACGGCGGCCGCAAGTGGCTGGTGGACCCCGAGTACGCGGTGCCCCAGCTGTACGACGTGATGGTGCCGAGTTCGATGGCGGCCGAAGTCGCCTGGACCATCGGCGCCGAGGGCCCGGTGGCGCTGGTGTCCACCGGCTGCACCTCGGGCATCGATGCGCTCGGTCACGGCTTCGAACTGGTCCGGGAGGGCAGCGCCGACGTGGTGCTGGCCGCTGGCACGGACGCACCGGTCTCGCCCGTCACGGTGGCGTGCTTCGACACCCTGCGGGCCCAGTCCACCGTCAACGACGACCCCGAGCACGCGTGCCGGCCCTTCGACCGCGACCGCAAGGGGCTGATCCTCGGCGAGGGTTCGGCCGTGATGGTCTTCGAGGAGCTGGAGCACGCCCGCCGCCGCGGCGCCCGTGTCTACTGCGAGGTGCGCGGCTATGCGAGCCGGGCCAACGGCTACCACATGACCGGACTCAAGCCCGACGGGAGGGAGATGGCCGAGGCGATCCGGGTCGCACTGGACCAGGCGCGCCTCAACCCGGAGGACATCGACTACATCAACGCGCACGGCTCCGGTACCAAGCAGAACGACCGGCACGAGACGGCGGCGTTCAAGGCCAGCCTCGGCCACCACGCGTACGAAACGCCGGTCAGCTCCATCAAGTCGATGATCGGGCACTCGCTCGGCGCGATCGGCGCCATCGAGGTCGCCGCCTGCTGCCTGGCGATCGACAACGACGCGATCCCGCCGACCGCGAATCTGTCCACGCCCGACCCCGAGTGCGATCTGGACTATGTGCCGGTCACCGCCCGCGAGCAGCGCACCGACGCCGTGCTGAGCGTCGGCAGCGGGTTCGGCGGCTTCCAGAGCGCCATCGTGGTGGCCGCGCCGGAGAGGACGTACGCATGACACGCCGAGCGGTGGTGACGGGTCTCGGCGTGCTGGCGCCGACCGGCATCGGGACCAAGGCCTACTGGGCGGCGGCGCTGGACGGCCGCAGCGGGCTCGGCCCGATGACGCGGATGGACCCCTCCGGCTATCCCATCAAGGTCATCGGCGAGGTGCGGGACTTCGTCCCGGGCGATCTGCTGCCCAGCCGGGTGGTGGTGGAGACCGCGCTGATGACCCAGTACGGACTCGTCTGCGCCGACGAGGCGTTGCGCGACGGCGAACTGGACCCGGCTGAGCAGCCCGAGTACGAGATGAGCGTCGTCACCGCCAACGCGACGGGCGGCGCCGAGTTCGGCCAGCGGGAGATGCAGAACCTGTACTCCAAGGGCCCCTCCCAGGTCGGCGCGTACATGGCCATCGCCTGGTTCTACGCGGCCAACTCCGGCCAGATCTCCATCCGGCACGGGATGCGCGGGCCGAGCGGGGTGTTCATCACCGACCAGGCCGGCGGTCTCGACTGCGTCGGGCAGGCACGGCGGGTGATCCGGAACGGCAGTACGTTCGCGCTGTCGGGCGGCACCGACTCGTCGTTCTCCCCCTCCGGTCTGGTCGGGCAGATCCCGCCGGGGCTGGTGAGCCTGAGCACGGACCCCGACCGCGCCTACCTTCCCTTCGACGTGGCGGCCCACGGGTACACGCCCGGCGAGGGCGGAGCGATCCTGCTGGTCGAGGAGGCCGCCTCGGCACAGGCCCGCGGGGTGCGCCCGTACGGGGAGATCGCCGGGTACGCCACCGCGTTCGACCCGCACCCGCGCACCGGACGCGGACCGAACCTCCGGCGTGCGATCGAGGGTGCACTCGCCGACGCGCGGACGGCTCCGCAGGACGTGGACGTGGTGTTCGCCGACGGTTACGGCGTGCCGCGCCTGGACCGGCTGGAATGCGAGGCGCTGGCCGGTGTGTTCGGGCCCCGCGGGGTGGCGGTGACCCTCCCGAAGACGGCCACGGGCCGGATGTACGCGGCCGGGCCGACCGTCGACCTCGTCGCGGCCCTGCTGTCCCTGCGGCACGGGGTCATCCCCTCGACGCTCAACGTCACCGACGTCTCGCCCGACTGCCCGGTCGATCTGGTCCTCGGGGATCCCCGGGAGGCGCGGGTGCGTACGGCGCTGGTGATCGCCCGTGGCTACAACGGGTTCAACGCGGCCGTGGTGGTCAAGGCCGTCGCCTGACCGGAACGGGCGGCGGGCGCGAGGCGGGAGCCGGCGACGGCTCCCGCCTCGCGCCCCGGCAAGCGCTCAGCTCCTCAACGACTCGTCATGGAACGGAGACAGACATGGACGAACTGACCCTCGACGGCCTCCGCGAGATCATGCGGCACTGCGTGGGCACGGGTGAATCGATCAACCTGGACGGCGACATCCGCGACACCGCGTTCACCGACCTCGGGTACGACTCGCTGGCCGTCCTCGAGGTGGTGACCCAGGTGCAGGGGCGGCTGGGCGTGACCATCCCGGACGAGGCGCTCAACGACATCGAGACCCCGGGCGCGTTGGTCGAGTACGTGGCCGCGCAGAAGGCGGGGGCCTGACCGTGGCGGCCGGGCACACCGAGTCCTCGGTGGTGATCGACGCCCCGATGGACCTCGTATGGGGGATGACGAACGACGTCGCGTCCTGGCCGGATCTGTTCACCGAGTATGCGTCGGTGCAGGTCCTCGACCGGGACGGCGACACCGTGCGGTTCCGGCTGACGATGCATCCGGACGAGGAGGGCATCCAGCGGTCGTGGGTGTCGGAGCGCACCACCGACGTGCGGACCCGCACGGTACGGGCGCACCGGATCGAGACCGGGCCCTTCGCGTACATGAACATCTTCTGGGAGTACCGGGTGGTCATGTCCGGCGGGGTCGAGATGCGGTGGGTGCAGGACTTCCACGTGCGGGACGAACTGCCCTTCGGTGACCCGGAGATGGCCGACCATCTGCTCAAGAACACGAAGGTGCAGATGAGCGCCATCAAGGAGCGGATCGAGCGGGTGGCTCGCGCGCAGGCGGCGCCGGCCGGCTGAACGCGGTGAGGGACAGCGGGGTGCGCCCGGTCGGGCCCGTCGTGGGGGCGGGTCCCGGCCGGGCCGTTCCGGTTGCGCGGTTCCATCCGGGCGTGCCGTCCGGGCGGTTCGGGCCGGCGTGCCGGGGCGTCGGCGGCACGGGTGTGGCCCGGGGAGCACGTCGCGGCCGACACCGTCGGACGAGCTCCCCGGGCCACGTGGCCCGTCAGTGCGCGGGGGATGTCACACTGACGGGAGTCGGGGGTTCGAGCCATGGCCGCGGCCGCCTCGGCCCAGGCGTCCGCCGCCCCGGCCGAGGCCCGCGCCGCCGTGGCCGAAGGGTCCGCCGTGGCCCATCGACCGGCCTGCGCCCGGGATGTGGCCGCCCGGGCCGCCCCGTACGCGGCCCGGACGGCCCTCGTGGCCGGTGCGGTGGGGGCGGCCGCCCAGCAGCGCCACCGCGATCCCGCCCACGAGCAGCAGGCGGCCCGGCCAGGACAGCAGCCAGTCCGCTCCGTAGAGGGCACCGCCGGCCGCCCAGGCGGCGAGGGTGAGGGCCACGGCCCGGCGGCCCCGCCGCGCCTTCAGACGGGCGGTGACAGCGGCCCATCGGCCCCGGCGCTGCGGGCCTGACGACGGGTCGGAGGGATCCGGCAGGTCCCGCAGCACCTCGTGCAGGGCCGGTGCGGTCTCGGCGGTGAGGGCCACCGCGAGCCGTTCGTCCAGCTGGCCCTTGGTCAGACGGCCGCTTGCGAAGTGCTCGCCCAGCTGCCGTGCGGCGGCCTCCCGCTCCTGATCGCCGATGCGGTGGTGGTGGGGTGCGGCCATGGTGATCGTGCCTCCTCGGCAGTCGTCCCCGATGTCGTACGGGAGTCGGGTGGTGGTCGGCGGCGGGATCGGTGGCGGGGTCAGCGGCGCGGGTGCACGGCGGCGGACTCGGATGAGCCGGGCTCTCCGGCCTCCCCGTACCGCGCCGCTCCCGGTGCCGGGATCGTGGGCCGGGCCTTTGTGCGCGCGCCGGCCTGGCGGGCGAGCGCGCTCGGCCACCACAGCCGGGGACCGACGTCCAGGGAGAGCGCGGGGACCAGCAGGGTGCGCACCAGCAGCGTGTCGAACAGGACGCCTACGGCGACGAGCAGCCCCATCTGAAGCATGCTCACCGCCGGCAGTACGCCGAGCACGGAGAACGTGGCGGCCAGCACCAGCCCAGCGCTGGTGATGACACCGCCGGTCACCGCGACCGCGCGCACCACACCGGGTGCATGGCCTCGTACGGCGGCCTCCTCCCGGGCCCGGGTCACCATGAAGATGGTGTAGTCCACGCCGAGGGCGACGAGGAACAGGAAGCCCATCAGGATGAGCGACTCGTCCGAACGGGGATGCCCGAGACCGCGGAAGAGCAGCACGGACACGCCGAGGGCGGCGAGGAAGGACAGCGCCACGCTGGCGAGCAGCAGTACCGGCGCGACCAGGGCCCGCAGCAGTGCGACGAGCACCAGGAAGACGACGGCGAGGACGAGCGGGATGACGGTCCGTTCGTCGTGCGTGTAGGCGCGGGCGGTGTCGAGACGGGTCGCGGTGTCGCCGCCCACGAGGGCCGAGGAGCCGGGCACGGAGTGCACCGCGTCCCTGACGCGCTCGACGGTGCGCTCGGCGGCCTTGGTGTCGGGCGGGTCGGCGAGCACGGCCTTGAGGTGCACCCAGTCGCCGGAGCGCTGCGGTTCCAGGACGCGGGCGACGCCCCGGGTGTGCTCCAGGGCCGAAGTGACCTCGCTCGTGTGGTCGGCTGCCGCGTAGACGTCGAAGGGGGCGGCCGAGCCGGCCGGGAAGTGACGGGCCACGGTGGTCTGGCCGACGACGGACTCCTGGGTGGTGGTGAACGAGTCCGCCTGGGTCAGTCCGGTGCGCAGGCCGAGGCCGCCGAGGGCGCAGGCGGCCAGCGCCACGGCGCCGAAGATCCAGACGGTGCGCGGACGGCGGGCCACCCAGCGGGCGACGCGTCCCCAGGTGCCGTGTTCGGCGTCCTGTGTCGTGTCGGCACCCGTGCGCGGCACGAACGGCCAGAACAGCCAGCGGCCGAGGATCACCAGCAGAGCGGGCAGCAGGGTGGTCATGGCGAGGTAGGCCACGACGATGCCGACGGCCGCCACCGGGCCGAGACCGCGGGTGGAGTTCATGCGCGCGGCCAGCAGGCAGAGCAGGCCGAGGGTGACGGTGGTGGCGGAGGCGAGGATCGCGGGCAGCGACCGGCGCAGGGCGAGGGCCATCGCCTCGTGACGGTCGGCGTGGTGTCGCAGTTCCTCGCGGTAGCGGGCGATGAGCAGCAGTGCGTAGTCGGTGCCCGCGCCGAAGACCAGCACGGTCAGCACGCTGGCGCTCTGCCCGTTGACGACGAGTCCCGCGCGGGTGGCCAGCAGATAGACGACGGCGTTGGCCAGGGCCGCGCTCAGGCCGACGGCGAGGAGCGGGACGAGCCAGAGGACGGGGCTGCGGTAGGTCAGCAGCAGGACGAGGGCGACGACGGCGATGGTGGCCAGCAGCAGCGGTCCGTCGACGCCGCCGAAGACGCCGGCGAGGTCGGCGGCCGAGCCGCCGGGTCCGGTGACGCTGACCTCGAGTCCGCCGGGGGCGCCCGCACGGGCCTGGTGGCGGATGTCCTTGACGTGGTCGACGAGTTTGTTGAAGCCGTCGTCGCCGTGCATGGTCAGCGGGACCGTCAGCAGCAGCGCCTTGTGGTCCTGGGAGGTGGCGACCGGTGCGAGGGCGCTGTCGCTGTAGCGGGCGAAGCGCGCGCGGTCCGCGTCGGCCTTCGCCTGGTCCTCGGGGGTGACGGCGCCGTCGCGGGAGTAGACCACCACCGCCGGCAGGGTGTTGCCGACGTCGAAGTGGCGCTTGCCCGCCTCGAAGGCGAGGGTCGATTCGGCGCTCTTGGGCAGCCACGCGGTGGCGTCGTTGCTCTGGGCCGAGGTGAGCTTGGACCCCAGCGGCCCCGCCACGAAGGCGAGTAAGAGCCACAGGAGCAGGACCGCCCACTTGGTGCGGGAGCCCGCGGGCCAGGCCGCGAGTCGCTTCCAGAACGGCATGGTGTTTCCTTTCCCGACCCGCCCGGTGAGGCGGGGTTGTGGAGGTACGGAGGTGCAGGGCGGGGACGGGAGATGCGTCCGGGGAGGGGGCCGTCCCTTCCCCGCCCGGGGGACGGCGGGGAAGGGACGACGGGGGAAGCCCCCGCCGGTCAGCCGGCGGCTTCGGCGGGGGTATCGGTGTCGGCGCCGCCCCAGCCGCGCTGTTCCAGCACGACGTCCTTGAGGAACAGGGAGGCGACGAAGCCCACGGCGAGGATCACTGCGGCCGTCAGGAAGACCGGGCTGAGGGCGTGCGCGTACGCCTGGGCCAGTCCGTCGCGCAGGCCCTGGGGCTGGTGCTTGAGCCACTCGGGGCCGATGGAGCCGCCAGCGGGCAGGCGCCGCGCCTCGCCCGGTGTGAGGTACGCGGGGATCTCGTGCGCCAGCCGGTGGTTGAGGATCGTGGCGAACACGGAGACGCCGAAGGAGGTGCCCAGCATGCGGCTGAAGGTGACCGTGGAGGTCGCGGCGCCCATGTCGCGGGGCGGTGCGGCGTTCTGCACGGCGACGACGACCACCTGCTGGGACAGGCCCGCGCCCACGCCGAGCAGGAACATGTAGAAGCCGGAGGTGAGCCTGCCGGTGTCGGCGTCCATGGTGGAGAGCAGGTAGGCGGAGATGCCGGACACGGCCATGCTGGCGACCGGGAACCACTTGTAGCGGCCGCTCTTGGCGACGGCGCCGCCGACCCCGAAGGAGGCGATCATCAGGCCGAACATCATCGGGAGCAGCAGCAGGCCCGAGTTGGTGGCCGTGGCGCCCGAGGAGATCTGGAGGTACAGCGGCAGGAAGAAGACGAGTCCGAAGCCGGTCAGGCCCGCGATCAGGGACACGAGGTTGCAGATGTCGAAGGTGGAGTCCCGGAACAGGTGCAGGGGGACGACGGGCTCTGCGGCACGGCGTTCGGCGAGGACCCACGCGGCCAGCAGTGCGACGGCGCCGGCGAAGAGCCCGATGACCACCGGGGAGCTCCAGGCGTACTTGGTGCCCGCCCAGTTGGCGGCCAGGACGAGGGCGACGAGTCCGCCGGAGAGCAGCAGCATGCCGAGGTAGTCGATGCGAGGACGCTCCACTCGCGTACGGCCCTTGAGGAAGACGGCGACGAGCGCGAGGGCCACCGCGCCGATGGGCAGGTTGATGTAGAAGACCCAGCGCCAGGTGAGGTGGTCGGAGAAGAAGCCGCCCGCGAGGGGGCCTCCGATGGCGGACAGGGCGAAGACGCCTGCCGAGTACCCCTGGTACTTGGCGCGTTCGCGGGGACTGAACAGATCGCCGGTGAGGGCGAACATCGCGGCCATCACTCCGCCGCCGCCGATGCCCTGGAGCACCCGGAAGACGATGAGCTGGGTCATCGTCTGGGCCGCTCCGCAGGCCGCGGACCCGGCGAGGAAGACGACGGTGGAGACGAGGAACACCGGTTTGCGGCCGAGGAGGTCGCCCAGCTTGCCGGCGAGGGGCATCACCGCACTGGTGGCGAGGATGTACGCCGCGCCGACCCAGCCGATGCGGTCGAGGCCGCCCAGGTCGCCGACGATCGTCGGCACTGCGGTGGCCACGATGGAGGAGTCGAGGGTGGCCATCAGCATCGCGAACAACAGACCGAAGTAGACGAGCATCACCTGCTGGTGACTCATGGCCGGCGTCGCCTGCGGTGTCACGGCACCGTCGCGCGCCTCGTGGGCGGTGGACACGGTCAGCCCCCTGAAACGAATGAGCGAGGATTATTTGACAATTGCACATCCGTGCCAAAGTCAATTACATGCGTTCAGCATAGGACTGCCAAAGTCACACGTCAACGGCTACCATGGGAGACATGACCAAGCCCGTGGATACGACCGCCTCCTCCGACGCCTCCGAGGCCGCACCCACGGCCCCTCTCACCGCCGAAATCACCCCGGACCCGGCACTGGTCGCCGTCGAGCGCGCCATGGTGCGCATCCGGCGCAACCAGACGAAGCGGACCCTGGGCCGGTTTGTGACGAGCCGCCTCGACCGCTCGATCGACCTGACGCACACCGTTGTGGTCGACGCCGTCGAGGAGGAGCCCGAGGAGCCGGGCCAGGAGGTGACGGTGGGTCTGGTCGCCGAGCGCCTCGCCGTCGACCCCTCACGGGCGAGCCGGCTGGTGGCGGCGAGCGTCGAGGCGGGCTATGTGCGGCGGGTGCCGTCCCAGGCGGACAGCCGGCGCGCCTGTCTGGAGCTGACCGAGGCGGGTCGGGACCTGGCCTCCCTTTCGCACCGGGTGCGTCAGGAGTACTTCGGCGAGATCATGCAGGACTGGTCCGCCAAGGACCGCAAGGACTTCGCCCGGCTGCTGAGCAAGTTCGCGGGCGTCCCCGTCCGCAGCCAGTACGCGTACGACCCGAGCGAGGACGGCGGGGACGGCGAGGGCGCGGACACCGGGAACTGATCCGGCCGGACGGACGAACGCGCCGCCGGGGAGGAAGATCCCCGGCGGCGCGTCCTGCTGCCCGGCGCGCCCGCCCTAGGCGCCCTCCGGGGAGAGGACCGCCTCCGCCAGGACGGCCCTCCGCGCGGCGGCCACTTCCTCGATGTACGAGACGCCCGACGAACCCGCCGCATCGAGGCGCCGCCACTCCTCCCGCAGCCGGATCCGGCCGTCCGGGAGGAACTCGGGTGTACTGGTGCACTCCCCCGCCACCACCGTGCCGCCGTCCAGCGCCTGGCAGTACGCCAGATGGAGCGTGCCGTCCGGGTCACAGGTGCCGACGAGCCGGCCGATGAGCACCTTCCCACCGCGGAACTCGGCCCACACGATCGGGCCGGCCTGGTGGTAGTGGCCCACCGGCACCTCGTGGTCGGGGCCGGCCGTCTCGGCCGCGCTGGAGACGAAGAACCGGTTGTTGTAGTCCGGGGCTCCCCCGGCCGGCGCGGTCATCGGGCGGGCTCGATGTTGTAGTTGGACCGGAAGAAGTTGTCCGGGTCCAGCCGCGTCTTCAGCGCCGTCAGCCGCCGGTGGCCCTCGACGCCGTACGTCCGCACCGCCCGCTGAGCGGCGCCGCCGCCGCCCGCACCGCCGTCCGTCACATAGTTGATGTAGCCGTCGCCCGACACCGCCCACGGTTCCGCTGCGGCCGACACCGACTTCGCCCAGGCGATCTGCTCCTCGTCGGCCCAGGCCGGCTCCCAGATCGCCATGCCGGTCACATTGAAGCGCGCGGCGCGGAACGGGACCGCCGAGGGCCGCTCGGGCTCCCGGCGCACGGCACCGTGGAACGCCTCCAGGTAGACGGTGTCGTTGAAGTCTCCGCGCCACTTGCCCGCCTTGAACCGCTGGACCAGCGTCTCCACCAGCTCGTCCGGCAGCTCGGCGGTGCACCGCGCGCTCCAGTAGTGCCGCAGCCCGTAGCGCAGCCGGCCCAGGATCTGCTGCATCGCGATGTACGGCCGTTCCTGTATCTGCCAGTCGAGGACCTCCGGGCCGCGCAGTTTCTTCTCCAGCGAGGCGATGTACTCGGTGTCCGTGCCGCAGTAGCTGACGCTCATCACCGCGGCCGGGATCTGCGCGGGCCCGTACCGTTCCAGCAGCAGGATGCAGACCAGTTCGTCGGGCGCGTCGGTCATCAGCTCCCGGAACAGCCGCACCGCGGCGGCCATCTCGTGCTGCGGGTAGGCGACGGTACCGCCGTGCACCCGCTCCAGGGGGTGCAGCCGGAAGGTGAACTCGTCGACGACGCCGAAGTTGTGGCCGGCGCCGCGCAGCGCCCAGTCCAGTTCGGGGTCGGACTCGGTGTCCACGGCCAGCCGACTGCCCTCGGCCGTCGTCAGGGAATACGACAGCACGTTGTCGCAGGACAGCCCGTACTTGCCCATCAGATGGCCGATGCCGCCGCCGAGGGTGAGCCCGCCCACGCCGGTGGTGTCGAAGGTGCCTCCGGTGACCGCGAGGCCGTGCCGGGCGGCCGTGGCGTCGAACTGCGCCCAGGTGGCGCCGCCCTGGACCTTCGCGGTCCGGGTACCGGGGTCGAGTTCGACCCGGTCCAGCAGCCTCAGGTCGATCACCAGGCCGTCCTCCACCCCGCCGGACCCTGCGATGTTGTGGCCGGCGCCGCGCACCGCCACGGGCAGCCCCGTGTCGCGTGCGGCGCGCACCACGTCCTGGAGCTCGCCGGGGGTGCGGGGCAGCACGATCAGCGCGGGATGGTGGTCGTACATGCCGTTGAAGAGCAGACGGGTGGCGTCGTAACGGGGATGGTCCGGGGTGATCACCCGGTCCGGGCAGATGCCGGCCAGGGTGCGGCGCGCGGCGCGGGCCATGGCGACTCCTCACAGGGGTTGGCGTCCTGACGGGGCGGGCGGTCAGTCGTGGGGCGGGCCGCCGAGCAGCAGGCCGGCCGCCCGTCTGCCCGCGGCGAGCGCGGACTTGGCGGCTCCGCCGCTGCCGCCGGTGAAGGTGAACAGCGACGACAGGCCGGTGGGCCGCAGCCGCAGGAGCCCGGAGGCGGAGTAGGCGTCGGCCGCCACGACGGTGCGCCGATGGGCGACCAGCCCGAGGCCCGGCAGCCGGGTGGCGGCGTGACCCTCGGCCCGGGCGCGCTGCTCGGGCGAGACCCGCAGCCGTTCAGCCGCCTCTCCCCAGCTGTCGCTCGGCACGCCGAGCAGCATGCCGTCGCTGCCCTCCGGCCGCCCGTACAGGCCGCTCGTCTCGTCCACGAAGCCCGGCGGCCGGCGGCCGGAGACGGTGTACAGGTCGTACTGGATGAGCTTGACCCGTGGCGCGTCGGCGGGCAGTCCGCTGCGGCGCAGCAGGGCGCCGGTCCGCCAGCCCGTCGCCAGCACGACCAGGTCGTAGCGGCGTTCGGCGTCGGGGCAGTCGACGGACGCCCCGCCGCCGGGGGACGCGAGGACGCGGTGGACGAGCCCGCTGACGAGACTGCCGCCCCGGTCGAGCACATCTTTGGTGACCGCCTCCCGCAGCCGGGCGGGCCGGATGTGCCCGGCGGCCCGCTCGACGACCGCGTAGGCGTAGCCGGGAACCGTGATGCCGTGATCCCGGCCCAGGGCCGCGGCGTCGGCGAGGTCCGCGGAGCCCGTCAGATGCTTGTCGATCAGGGCCAGTTGCTCGACGGGCTGCGGGGTCTCCCGTTCGTCGTGCGCGTACACCGAGGCGCCCTCGCGGTACTGCGCCCACTGGGCGAGCCGGGCGTCCGAGCGCAGCTCGGCCAGGCTCTCGCAGGCGAGCCGGCAGGCGGCGGGATCGGGTTCGTAGCCGCGCACCAGGCCGCCGGAGGCCGCCGTGGCCTCGCCGGGCAGCTCGCCGGGTGCGGCCAGCAGTTCCACCTCGGTCTTCGGGTCGGCCCGCAGCAGATGCCAGGCCAGCAGGGTGCCGGCGATGCCTGTGCCGACGACGCAGATCCGCATCGGCCCTCCTTCAGCGCCCGGGGCCGCCGGAGCGGCCGGTGAGAAGACCCAGCAGCTGCTGCGCCCGTGCGTGCCCGGTGTCCAGGGCTGCGGGCAGCAGGCAGCGGGCGGCGAGGGCCGGGTCGAAGGACTCCCAGGACAGGGCGTGTTCGGCCCGGTCCAGTTCGGCGTGCACGATCGCGAGGTCCTGGCGGGGACCGCCGGTCCCGGCCCCGGTCGTGCTCAGCGGCCAGCGCCGTACGTTGGCCTCGAAGGCGTCGGCGGTGAAGTTGCTGGCATAGGGGGCCGGGCGGTCCCAGGACAGGAAGAGGCGGACGGCACGCGGATCCCGTTCGGTGAGCGTCTCGTGCGCCCAGAGGGCGTGGCCGCGGCTGGTGGAGAACTTCCGTCCGTCCAGCCGGTAGAACTCGTTGACCACGAGCCCGGTCAGCGCCTTGTCGCGGGGCACGCCGACGGCCACGGCCAGCGCCGGGAACAGCACGGCGTAGTAGAAGGCGTTGTCGAGGCCCAGGAAGGGCCACAGGGCACCGATCCCGGCGAAGGCCCGGGCGTGCTCCGCCAGCGTCCGGGCCTCCTGGTCGAGGTGACGTCCGATCACATACAGGTAGGCCAGACCCATTTCGAACCAGACGTCGATCCGCTCGGCGCCGTCGGAAGTCTCGATACCCCAGTCCGTGGGGTAGGCGACCGGGACGTCCGGCAGCCCCTGCTCGAGGAGCCGGGCCAGCAGGGCGCGCACCCGGGGCGGGATGTGCGCCCGGGACCAGATCTCGGTCAACGCCTCCCGGTGGGGGCCCAGGGCGAACACGGGTCCGTGGTGCCGCACCCGCCGCGGGACGCCCCCGCAGCCGGCGCAGCGCAGATCGGTGAGTCCGGCGGCGGCCGTGAAGCCGCCGCAGCCCTCACACGTGCCGCCACCCATGGACGCGCCGCAGGCCGGGCAGCCGCCGGTCGCATAGGCGTGGTGCAGGGTGCGCCGGCAGGTCTCGCACACCGCCATCGTCCACGAGCCGTCCCGGACGAGACCGCCCTCGCGCATCTCCTCGAGGAACCGCAGGACCGCCGAGCGGTACCCGGCGTCCGTGCGCGGCGCGGTGAACACGTCGTGGCCGATGCCGGCCAGGGAGAACGCCTGCTGGATCAACTCGCGGTATTCGTCGGCCACTTCGTCGGGTTTGCGGCCCAGCTGCTCGCCCTTGGTCACGACGTAGTTCTGGTGGTCGTCGGTCCCGCACACGGCGAGCACCCGCTCGCCCCGGGCGCGGGCCGCCCGGGTGGCGATGTCGGCGGCGAGGTAGGGCCCGGAGAGGTGGCCGAGGTGCAGCGGCCCGTTCGGGGTCGGCGGCGGGCTCAGGACGACGACCGGCCCCTGCGTGCCGTCAGCGGCCGCCACGGGTCACCTCGGCATCCCCGGCGGTACCGGCCGCGGCGTCCCCGGGGAGCCAGTAGATGCTCAGCAGCGTCACCGGCTCCGTGTCGGACAGGTTGTGGATGACGTGCCGCTCCTCGGGGTCGAGCAGGACGGCGGTGCCCACCGGTGTGGGCTCGGGATCGCCGCCCTCGACGGCGAAGGCCGCCTTCCCGCCCACCACGACGGCGAGTTCGACCTCCGGATGGCGGT
This sequence comes from Streptomyces sp. NPDC046931, assembly GCF_040644655.1. Taxonomy (NCBI): domain Bacteria; kingdom Bacillati; phylum Actinomycetota; class Actinomycetes; order Kitasatosporales; family Streptomycetaceae; genus Streptomyces; species Streptomyces sp. NPDC046931. The sequence continues at coordinate 181,218 of NZ_JBEYWX010000015.1, read as the reverse complement.
CCAGGGCGCTGCTGCCGCCGGGCGGGACGACGCACCACATCGCGTCGAAGGGCAGCGCGTCGCTGCCCGGGTACTGGCTCCACCGTCCGATCCGTATCGCGTACTCGTCGGTGAGAACCGCGGATTCGCTGCTCAGCCTGCGCACCTGGCACCATCCCTTTGTCGGTGGACGCGCCGTCCCGTTGTCGGTGGACGCGCTCATCGTGGCCCGGCGCGCTGGTGGGCATCTCGAAGGCCGCTCATGGTCGGGGCGAGGGGCCTTGTGACCGTCACCAGCGGTCCCTCAGAAGCGCGGCCTACCCTCCGGGGCATGGCTGTGGGAGAAGTTCCGCTGGTGTACGCGCCCCGCCGCATGGTGGCCTACGCGCCCGATCGCGTACGGGGCTGGACGGTCAAGCGCTACGGGATCTCGGCCACCCGGCCGGCCCCGCCCGAGGAGGTGGTTCAGGCGGCACGCGCCGCGGTGGAGCGGACGCTGCCCGACGCGTACGGCGACGCGCTCGCGTACGGCTACAGCGTGCTGCACGAGGATCCGGACGGCTGCTACGCGGTCGTCGGCTGGTGGAGCCGCAACAGGGTCATCCTGCACACGCGGACCTGGCTGTCGACCTGGGACGACCCGGCCGACTGGAAACCGGCGCCGAACGGCGCCACCGCGTGCATCTGGGAGATGGTCGCGATGGCGCACGAGCGGGACGCCTGGGTGCGGCACGTGGTGCGGCCCGAGGCCCCGGACCTGGCGGGCTATCTGGCCTCGACGGTCAGCGGCGAGTTCTGACGACGGCGACTTCGAGGGAGGCATGTGCCGTGACACTCGCTCTGCTGCTCCTGTTGCTGGGAGTGCTGCGCTACCTGGGTGTGGGCCGGGAGCGGATGGACCGGTGGAGTGCGGCGGTCCGCCGCAGGGTCGGCCGGCGCCGTCCCGACGCCGACGGCGAGGTTCCCGAGTCCTGACGCCGAAGGGATGCCGGAGTCCTGACACGGCCGGGGCCGGAGCGTGCGGCGCACGCTCCGGCCCCAGTCGTCGTCGGATGCCGCTACCGCCCCGCCGGGACGATCTTCGCGACCTCGGGCGCCACCTCGGCCCACAGGTCGAGCGCGCCCTCCTCCGCCGGATTCGGCGGTTCCACGATCGCGTGGTCCACACCCAGCTCCGCGAGCTGGTGGAACCGTTCGATCGCGCCCTTGACGGTGTACGAGCCGTCGGCGCCATCCCTGGTCAGGGCGCCCGTGCCCAGCGTCGTCTTCTCGATCTCGCCGTACGGCCGGCCCGCCTCCTCGCACCGTTCGCGCAGCACCGCGAACTGCCCGCGGATCACCTCGGTCGGCTTGATGTGGGCGTTGCGGCGCATCGGGTGCTGCGGCGGCAGCTTGGCCAGCTTGTCCCGGATCATCTCCGGGTCGGGAAGCTCGTAGACGTTGCAGGCGTCGGCGTAGCGTGCCACCAGCCCGAAGGTCTTCTTCGGGCCCTGCCCGCCGATCAGGATCGGCGGGTGCGGGCGCTGCGGGGTGTTCGGCTCGTTGAGCGGCCGCTCCAGGCGGTAGTGCCGGCCCTCGTACGGCTCGGTGTTCCCCGCCCACATGTGCTTCGCGATCCGGACGGCCTCCTCCAGGCGTTCGAAGCGCTCCGCCTTCGGTACGACGGGGATGCCGAGGCCGCGCTGCTCCTCCTCGAACCAGGCGGCTCCGATGCCGAAGTACATCCGGCCGCCGGAGAGTGCGTCGAGCGTGCTGACGGTCTTCACGAGCACCCCGGGGTGCCGGTTGACAACGCCCGTCACCAGAGTGCCGAGGCGGATGCGGGAGGTCTGCCCGGCGACGAAGCCGAGAGTCGCGTACGCCTCCGGACAGGCGCCCTCGGGCCCGCGGTTGAGCGGGGTCTGGAAGAAGTGGTCCATCACCCAGAAGCTGTCGAACCCGACCTCCTCGGCGGTGCGGGCGATCCGCCCGAGCACCGGTCCGAGGTTCTCCGGCGAACCGGGCCAGCTGAAGCGGGTGAGATTGAGTCCTAGGCGCATGCGCCCCTCCGATCGGCGAGTAGGGCGGCTCGGAAGCCGGACGGTCGGACGGCCAGTCGAGTCGGTTCGGGAGCCGGACGGTCAGACGGGCCAGTCGAGTCGGTTCAGGGCCGCGTCCAGGAAGGACCACTCGTAGCGCGCGGCCGTCAGGAAGGTGTGCGTCAGCCGGTCCCGGTCGTCCGCCGAGGCCCGCTCGCCCACCTCGTCGACGACGGTCAGGAACTCCCCCAGCACGTCGCGGTAGTCGTCGCCGGGGTGCAGGGCCTTGACCCAGTCCGCGTAGCGGGCGGTGGGGTCGTGCCGCTCCCGCAGGTCGTCGGCGATGCTCAGATAGAACCAGGAGCAGGGCAGCAGGGCCCCGATCGCCTCGGCGAGCGAACTGGCGGCGGCCGACGAGAAGAAGGAGGTGTACGCGTGGGTGACCGGGTCGGCCGGCGTGGAGCGCCAGGAGTCGTCCCCGTCGCCGAGCTGTGCCGCCATGATGTCGTAGCCCATCGCCATGGCCTGCCGGGCCTCCAGGGTGCCGACCGCCATCCGGGCCAGCACCATCGCATGCCCGTTGTCGTGGGCGAGGGCGGCGGTACGGGCGAGCGCGCGGCCGTAGGCGGGCAGCAGGAAGTCGGCGTCCTGGCGCGCGAAGTGCAGCAGCGCGGCCCCGTCCAGCGTGCCGTCCCGGAGCCCGGCGAAGAAGGGATGGTCCTTGATCTTCTCCAGCAGGGGCGCGGCGGCGGACTCGAGTTGGGTGCGCAGCATCAGTCGAACCACTCGCCCTGCTTCATACCGAAGAACGCGTTGCCGCGCAGCTTCAGCTTGCCGGTGATGAACGCCTTCTGGCCGCTGAGCTTCCCGGTGGCCAGGTGCAGCATGTCGACCAGTTTGATGCCGATGACGACGTCGGCGCCCTCCCGGGTGCCGTGTCCGACGACGCAGGTGTCGTTCTCGACGTGCAGGTAGTACTCCTTGGTGCCCTCGGCGGTGGCGACCTCGTACTGGAAGGTGCCCTTCTCGCCGCCCGCCTTGGCCGGGTTGAAGGTGGAGGCCAGCTTCTCGTAGACGGTGTCCAGGACCGCCTCGACGCCACCGGGGCGCTCGGCGAGCAGCTTCTCCAGGTCGTCCTTGGGGGTGGCGTCGACGAACACGACGAGTTCCGCGAACCGCGTGGCGAGATCGGACATGGCGAATCTCCTTGGGAGGTGGGTGAAGGGGGTGAGGCAGGTGCTCTTCGGCGCGGTGCCGACGGGGCCTAGCGCTTCACGGCCAGCACCTGGGCGAGCGCGTCGGTGAGCCGGTCGTCCGCGCCCGTGGCGTCCGTGCCGCGCCAGGCGACGAATCCGTCGGGGCGCACCAGTACGGCGCCGTCGTCCTTGACGCCGTGCCGGTCGGCCCAGCGGCCCGAGGGGTCCTGGACGTCCGTGCCCACCCGGTACAGGTCGAGACCCGCACCGAGGGTCTCGCGGGCCCGGGCCGCGGCGGTCGCCCAGGCCTCGCCGGCCGCTCCGGTGACCAGGGTGAAGCGCCGGCCGTACAGATCGAGGGTGGAAAGGGTCTCGCCCCCGCGCTCCAGCGGCAGATGGGGGGCGCGGGTGCCGGGCAGGCCCGTCAGCAGGTGCGGCGGGTAGGCGGGGCGGTCGTCGTCGTCCTCGGACAGGACGGCCGCCGAGCGGTACCGGTAGCCGAGGATCACCGACCACCAGTCGTGGACGTACACGCCGCCGACGTCGGCCGCCTGGTTGCCGGTGCGCCCCACCATCTGCGCCATGGCCTGCTCCATCGTGAACTCCGAGACGGGGCGGCGCTCGGCGTCGTAGGTGGCGAGGAGGTCCTCGCCCGCGTCGCCGCGCAGCACGGCGGCCAGCTTCCAGGCGAGGTTGTGGGCGTCCTGGATGCCGGTGCTGCCGCCGAACGCGCCGGTCGGGGGCACGATCCGGGCGGCGTCGCCGGCCAGGAAGACCCGGCCCTCGGCGAAGCGTTCGGCACAGTGCGCACCGATGACGAAGGGCAGCACCGTGGTTCCGTCGCTGGGCAGTTGGGGAATGAGGCGGCCGGTGAGGTCCGGGACTCCCACGGCCTGGCGGAACAGCTCCAGGCAGCGCTCCTCGGGATAGTCCTCGACGGCCTCCCCCCGGTCGGGGTGGTAGGGCACGCCGAAGCACCAGCGCTTGGCGCCGTCGTGCGGGAAGATGACCGAGCCCTTCTCGGGCCTGTCGAGGTAGGCGAAGCCGAAGCGGCGGCCGCCCAGGACGCTGTCGATGTCGGCCTCGACGACCATGGACAGGGTGTGCAGCAGGATGCCCGGGCCATCCACGGGGATGCCGAGCGCACGCCGCAGGGGGCTGCGCTGTCCGTCCGCGGCGATCGCGTAGGAGGCCCGCACGGTACGGCGTTCGCCGGTGCCGCGGTCGCGCAGTACGGCCGTGACGCCGTCGGCGTCCTGGGTCAGTTCCTCGCACTCGGTGCTGAAGCGGATGTCGGCGCCCAGTTCGGTGGCCCGGCCGCGCAGCGCGATCTCCAGCCGGTCCTGGTCGATGGGGCACCACTCGCACGGGCTCGCGCCCTCCGCCTCACCCGTCGCCAGATCCACGAAGTCGTGGTCGTGGCTGGCGAGGGACTCGGCGACGAGCATCCGGGAGGAGTCCTCGTCGGAGGCGACGATGCCCTCGCCGCGCTCGGCGAACAGGGTGCCTTCCAGGCCCACCTGGCGGAACAGCTCGACGGAGCGTGCGTTGATGCCGCGGGCCCGGGGGTGGATCAGGGTTTCGGCGTGGCGCTCCACGAGCAGCGGCCGCACACCGTGCCAGGCCAGGAACACGGCGGCCGACAGGCCGACCATGCCTCCGCCGACGACGAGGACCTGGGTCCGTTCGTCCTGCATCTGCTGTTCCTCCAAGGGGTGTCGAGGGCTCGGGAGGTCTTGTGCGCGGGCGTCGGGGCGCGGTCCTCACGCCCAGAGCGTCTGCACCTGCTCGTCGCGGATGGGGAACACCTCGCGCTCCAGCAGGGAGTTGAGGATCGCCGCGCTGCGCACCGACAGCAGGCTGAGGTTCGGGTCGGCCACTCCGTGGCTCGACTGGGCGCGGTTCTGCACGAAGACCTTGTGGCGGTCGGAGTGCTTCCAGCGCAGCGAGTAGTCGGCTTCCACGTACGGTTCCTCACCCGGCTCCAGGTCGAGGATCTCCGGTGCGAGGGGCAGCGGTGCGGGGCGGCGTCCGGTGGCGAGGACGACGTGGCGGGCGGTGTGCCGTTCGTGTCCCCCGGCCGCCCGGCGGCAGCGCAGTACCACCAGGTCGTCCTGGTGCCCGGCCTCGACGACGTCCCGCCCGGGGAGCATCATCACCGGGGCCCGGCCCTCGGTCAGCCAGGTCTCGTAGTTGGCCTGGTACAGCTCCTGCAGCGTCGACATCGACACGCCGTCGCTGGTCAGGATCTGCTCGGCGACGTACCGCTCACGGACCTGGCCCGGCAGGGTCTGGAAGTGGCGCAGATAGGCCGGGCGGAAGAAGTCGTTGGCGGGCGGTGAGTCGTCCAGCGGCGCGAACCAGGGGCGGCGGCCGATCCAGCGGATCTCCCGCAGTCCGTAGCTGAGCAGCGCGAGGACCGCCTCGGCACCGGTCTGGCCGCCGCCGACGACGACCGCGGGCTCGTACGGCGCGCAGCGGCATGTCTCGAAGTGCTCGCCGATCTCCTCCGCGAGCAGCACGCCGGGGATGCCGCGGTCCCGGAAGCAGTCGGGGACATGGGGGCGGGTGCCGGTGCCGACGACCAGGTGGTCACTCGTGGCGACCGGGCCGTCGGCGTCGTGGAGCACGAACCCTTCGCCCGGCCCGGCGAACCGGACGTCCCGGATGTCCACGCCGTAGCGGATGGTGGTCAGCTGCTCGGCGGCCCAGGCCAGATAGCGGTCGTACTCCAGGCGCGGGATGGCGTCGAACTGCGCGTTCAGGAAGGCATAGACGCGGCCGGTGGTGACGAGGTAGTTCAGGAACGACAGCCGGTTGCGGGGGTCGACCAGGCTGGCCAGGTCCTTGATCCATGAGGTCTGGAGACGGACCCCGGGATGCATCAGGCCGGGGTGCCAGGCGTGGGCCGGGCGCCGGTCGAAGAGCACCACGTCCTCGGGCAGGACGTCCTCGGCCAGGGCGGCGAGGCTCAGGTTGGCCGGGCCGGCGCCGATCGCGGCGACCCGGTGGTGCGGGACGCCGTGCGGCGCGGGGCGGTTCGGCGCATGAGCGGAAGTCGACACCATGGACGGACACCTCTCCGTACGGACCGATGTGCCCACAGCGTGGCCGGGGCCGGTGGTGCAGGAATCGAGAACGTCTGAGAGCGGGCGGCTCCGCACCGGCGAGGCTGTTCGGCTCGTTCACAGGCACCCCGCTCGTTCAGACGTGCTCGACTCTCCTCCCAGGGGCCGAATCCACACTGTGCGGGTATCGCCCCGCCTCGGGTCGCAGGGCCGGCCGTGTGCCGGGGCCTCCCCGTGCCGGGCATCCCACCAGGCGTTTCGCGACAAGGAGTTCCGTATGAGCGGTATCGCCGGCTGGATCGGCTTCGGCTCCGGACCCGGACACACACGGTCGGTGCTGGACGCGATGGCCGCCACCACGAGCCGGGACGCCCCCGCCGAGGTGTACGCCTGGCGCGAGGCGCGTGTGGCGCTCGCGGCCGCCCCGGGCGGCATCGCCGAGGAGCAGACGGCAAACGGGCAGGACGTGTCCGTCGTCTTCGACGGCGTGCTCCATGACACCGCACCGCTGCGTGCCGCGCTCTCCGCCCGCGGCCACCGTGCCCGCCACGGCACCGACGCGGAGGCCGCGCTGCACGCCTATCTGGCCTGGGGCGCCGACTGTGCCGAACACCTCGACGGAGCGTTCGCGTTCGCGGTGTTCGACTCCCGTCGGGGCCGGCTGCTGCTGGTCCGCGACCGGCTCGGCGTACGACCGCTGCACTACGCCCGGCTGAACGACACCGTGTACTTCGCGTCGGAGCCCAAGGCGCTGCTGGCCGGCTCCCTGCTGGAACCGGTCCTCGACGCCGACGGGCTGCGCGAGCTGTTCACCCAGGCCAAGACGCCGGGCGCGAGTGTGTTCCGCAGCATCGCCGAGGTGCGGCCCGGTCATCTGCTCGACGCCGGGGAGGGCGGCGTGGCCGAGCGGCAGTACTGGACGCTCGAGGCCCGTCCCCACACCGACGACCCGGAGACCACCGTCGCCACGGTCCACTCGCTGCTCGCCGACAGTGTCGGCCGGGCCGTCGAGGGCGGCACCCTCCCGTGCTCGCTGCTCTCCGGCGGTCTGGACTCAGGCGCGATCACCGCGCTCGCCGCCCTCGCGCTGAAGGACCGGGGCCGGCTGTGCACCGCCACCGCGACGTTCATCGGCTACGCGGAGAACTTCCGCCCGGACAACGTCCGCACCACCCCGGACGCCCCGTACGCGGCCGAGGTCGCCCGCCATATCGGCTCCGACCACACCGATGTCGTGCTCGGCACGGCGGACCTGCTGGAACCGCGGCTGCGCAGGGCGGTGCTGCGGGCCCAGGACCGGCCCACCCCGTTCGCGGAGATGGACGTGGCCGGACTGCTCATCTTCCGGGCGGCCCGGGAGCACTCGCCCGTCGCGCTGTCCGGCGAGGGTGCCGACGAGATCTTCGGCGGCTTCACCGGGATGTACGAGCCGGACGCGGCGGGCCCCGAGCAGTTCCCGTGGGTGGCGTACGAGCGCTCCCACGAGGCGTCCCGGCACGGTCTGGGCCTCGGTCTGTTCGACCGGGGGCTGCTGGGCAAGCTGGATCTGGCCGCCTACGGGGCCGACCGCTATCGGCAGGCCGTCGCCGAAGTGCCCCGGCTCGACGGCGAGGGCGACCGGGACCGGCGCCTGCGGGAGGTGTGCCATCTGCACCTCGTGCGCTGGCTGCCGCGGCTCCTGGACCGCGACGACCGCCTCAGCCGGGCGGCAGGTCTCCAGGTACGGATGCCGTTCTGCGACCACCGGCTGGTGGAGTACCTCTTCAATGTGCCGTGGGAGCTGAAGACCCGTGGCGGGCGGGAGAAGAGCCTGCTGCGGTCGGCGGTGGGCTATCTGCTGCCCAGGTCGGTGGTGGAGCGTCGCAAGAGCCCGTTCCCGGTGAACCAGGATCCCGCGTACACCCATGTGCTCCGCCGCGAGCTGATGCGGGTGCTGGACGATCCGGACTCGCCGGTGGCACCGCTGCTCGACCCGGTGGCGGCCCGCGCGGCGGGCGCCGAGGCGCGGGGCGGGGCACACTGGCTGACCCGCACGAACATCGAGATGGTCCTGCAACTGCATCTGTGGCTGACCGAGTACGGCGTCCGCCTCGCTCTGTGACACCGGCGGCCGGTGGGCCGCGCACGGCCGACCGCCCGTCGCAGGGGTATGCGCGACGGGCGGTCGGGACGCTCGGCCCGCGGGTCCTTATGAGACGTCGGCGGAGAGCATCTGAAGGCGCCGCATGGTTGCGGCGCCGAACCCCTCGGGCCCCGTCGCCTCCCGCCGGTCGGCGAGGTACGGCAGCAGGCCCTCCTCCGTCTGCGCGGCGACACCGCTCCCGGTCAACTGCCGTACCACCGGGTCGAGTTCTCCGTCGTACTGCACGGCCCACACCAGATAGTCGTCCTTGACGAACGCGGCCGAGGCCAGCAGCGGGCCGGCGGGCCCGTCGAAGAGCGCGCCCTGGGCCTTCTCGAAGACCTCGCCGAGTGCGTCGTCGTGCCCGGGGGTGACCCGGTAGGTCCAGGCGGCCAGCTGTGCCGAGCGCTCGGCGCGGGACTCCTGGAAGACGCACTGCATCAGGGCGTTCTGGAAGTACTCACGGAAGCCTTCCACGGTCTGTGTGTCGCGCGGCACCTGGAGGTAGGGCGAGAGCCGGCGCTCCGCCTCCTTCACGCCCTCCTGGGCGCCCATGTGCGGGCCGATCTGCCGCAGGTCACCCTCGAACTGCACCACGCGGGTCATGAACTCACCCCGGATGAACAGCCCGGTGGAGACGTTCCGGCCGGCCGCCCGGCCCTGGTCGTCGCGGTACTGGGCGGAGTCGACCCGCTTGAAGTTCCGCTCGGAGAAGATGTCGGCGATCTCCTCCTCGTGGCCCGTCCGGACCTTGTAGCTGATCGCGATGAAAGCCATGACGCTCCCTGTCCGCCGGTGGGCTTGTCTGTGACGGATCGTGCAGTCACCCGGTCCACGCCCGATCGGAAACGGCTGAAGGGCAAAGTCGCTTCAGACGCTCTTGAGAACCCTTGGACTTCCCGTTGCCACGATGGCGCCCGACCGCAGCCGGGCCTCGCGCCTTGACCGTACGGCCCGCGCGCCACGGCGCCCCGAGGACCGGTAGCCGCCCGACGCCGCGGGCCTGGAAAGGGAGATCGCCCATGGAACACACCGACCGGACGCTCATCGTCGCTCGTATGGACCCGGCCGACGCCCCCGCGGTGGCGAAGATATTCGCCGAGTCGGACGCGTCGGATCTGCCGCACCTCATCGGCGCCAAGCGGCGCACTCTGTTCCGGTTCCACGATCTGTACTTCCACCTCGTGGAGTCGGACCAGGACATCCAGCCGGACCTGTACAAGGCCCGCAGTCACCCGCTCTACCAGGACATCCACGAGAAGCTGGCCCAGTACATGCGCCCCTACGACCCCGCCTGGGCGGAGCCCAAGGACGCGATGGCGCAGCCGTTCTACACCTGGCGCCGGGACTGACCGTGGACGTCGTACGCGTGCTGCTCCCCTTCGCGCTGATGGGCAACGGCCTCGCGGCGGGCGGTCTGATGATCGCGGTGCTTGGCGGGGCGCCGCTGCTGCTGTCCCTGCCGACGGAACGGTATGTGCCCACGCACCAGTTCATGGTGACCCGGTTCGATCCGTTCATGCCGGCGTGCATGCTCACCGCGCTGCTGTGCGACGTGGTGCTGGCCTTCGTCGCGCCGACGGCGCGCGCGAGCGCCCTGTTCACGGTGTCGGCGCTTCTGCTGGTCGGCGCGATCGTCGTCTCACTGACGAAGAACGTGCCGATCAACCGGTGGATCGCCACGGTCGATCCCGGCCGGCTGCCCGCGAACTGGGAGCAGCTCGACCCGCGGGTGCGATGGAGCAACTGGAACCGGGTGCGGACCGCACTGGTGGTGTGCTCCCTCGCGGTCCTGGTCGCCGTCACCGGCACCCTCCTCTGATTCCTTCCTCGAAGGACCTCCCGGGGTCCGCCAACGGCCTTTCCGAAAGGGCTGATCGACCATGAGCGTGGCACCCATGACCGGCGGCCCTCCCGACCCGGAGACGCTGCCCGCACCGGTACGGCTCGTCCTGCTGACCAATGGGCGGCGGGTCTCCGAGGTGCTGTATGTGCTGGCGGAACTGCGTATCGCCGACCATCTGGCCGACGGGCCGCTGGAGGTGGAGCGGCTCGCCGAGAAGACCGGCACCCATGCCGACTCCCTTTACCGGGTGCTGCGCTGTGCCTCGGCGTTCGGGGTGGTCTCCGAGGAGCCCGGCCGCCGCTTCGCCGAGACGGACCTCACGGTCGGCCTGCGCAGCGACATCCCGTTCAGCGTGCGGGACCTGGTGCTCTACAACAGCGCCGAGTCGGTGCGCCTGCCGTACGGCGACATCCTGCACACGGTCCGCACCGGGGAGCCGTCGTTCGAGCACGTCTTCGGGCAGGGCTTCTTCGAGTACCTCGCCGGGCACCCCGAGGCGGGCGGCCTGTTCGACCGGGCGATGACCCAGATGAGCCGCTCGACCACGCATCTGTTCCTGTCGCAGTACGACTTCACGCGCTTCGCCAGCATCGCGGACATCGGGGGCGGTCGCGGGTTTTTCCTCGGTGCCGTCCTTCAGAACGTGCCGGGGGCCCGCGGTCTGCTGTTCGACCAGCCCTCCGTGGTCGCCGGGGCGCACGAGCACCTCGCCGAGGCGGGGGTCGCCGACCGGGTCGAGGTGGTGGCCGGGGACTTCTTCGGGCCGCTCCCGGCCAGCTGCGACGCGTATCTGCTCAAGCAGGTCCTGCACGACTGGGGCGCCGAGGACGCCGTACGCATCCTGCGGGGCGTCCGTGCCGCGATCGGCGAACGGCCGGAGGCACGGCTGATCGTCCTCGACCATGTGCTGGCGCCGCCGAACCAGTGGGACCAGGGGAAGTTCCTCGACCTCGACATGATGCTCCGCTTCGGCGGGCGCGAGCGGACCCTGCCCGAATGGCGGGAGCTGCTCGCCGCCTCCGGTTTCGAGCTGGTCAACGAGCCCGTCCAGGGCCGGTGGACGGTCCTGGAGTGCCGTCCCGTCCCGTGACCGGGCGCCGTACGGCGTCCGACGACCCCGCACCGACCCGTACCGACCATCACGAGAAAGGCATCACCATGGACGTCGATCTGACCGGAAAGAGGGTGCTCGTCACCGGCGGCACCCGCGGGATCGGCCGCGGCATCGTCCTGGCGCTCGCCCGGGCCGGCGCCAAGGTCGTCACCTGCTATCGCAGCGACGGCGAGGCGGTCGAGGGCCTGGTCAAGGAACTCGCGGCCATCGGCGGGGACCACCATGTCCTCAAGGCCGACATCAGCGACCCGGAGGCCGTGGCGCGGCTCGTCGACGAGACGGAGGCACGCCTCGGCGCCCTGGACGTGCTGGTCAACAACGCCGGTGTGATCAGCCATGTGCCGTTCGCCGAGCTGCCGCTGGACGAGTGGCAGCGGGTGATCGACACCAATCTGACCGGGCCCTTCCTGGTCATCCAGAAGGCGCTGCCGCTGCTGAGGGAGGGCTCCTCGATCATCACCGTCGGTTCGCGTGCCGCGGTAGTCGGCATCCCGCTGCGCGCCCACTACACGGCCTCCAAGGCGGGTCTGATCGGGCTGACCCGCTCGCTGATGAAGGAGCTGGGCCCGAAGGGCATCCGGGTCAACCTCGTGGCGCCCGGCGTCATCGAGACCGAGGAGTTCGAGAAGGCCTCCCCGGAGGAGCTGGAGCGCGTCCAGACCCGCTACCGGGGCCTGACCGGCATGGGCCGGCTCGGCCGTCCCGACGAGGTCGCCGGGGCCGTGCTGTTCCTGGCGAGCGATCTGTCGGCGTACGTCACCGGCGAGACGCTCCACGTCGACGGGGGGATCTGACCATGGCGTCCGGCAGCTTCCGCGTCCTGCTGCGGGCCGAGATCAAGCCCGGCATGGAGGAGGATTTCGAGCGCACCTGGCTGGAGGTGGGGACCGGGGTCACCGGGCACCCCGCCAATCTGGGCCAGTGGCTGATGAGGAGCGACGAGGACGAGCACGTCTACTACATTCTGAGCGAGTGGGTGGACGAGCCGAGCTTCCGCGAGTTCGAGCAGAGCGACCAGCACCTGGAGCACCGCACCAAGCTGCACCCGTACCGTTCGGGCGGTGCCATGTGGACCATGACGGTGGTCCACGCGCTGGACAAGCCGCGGGCGGTGGCCGGGTGAGCGACCGGATCCGCATCCTGCTGTTCTGCCGGGCACCCGCCGAGGGACCGGAGGTCATCGAGCGGGCATACCACGAGATCAGCAGGACGCTCGCGGACACGCCGGGGCTGCTCGGCAACGAGCTGCTGCACTCGCTGATCGAGGACGACGCGTTCGCGGTGATGAGCGAGTGGGAGAGCTTCGAGGCCTTCCACGCCTGGGACGAGGGGCCCGAGCACAAGGGCCAGACGGCGGGTCTGCGGCCCTACCAGGACCGTACCCGCCGACCCTGGGACATGTACGCGGTCCGCGCGTCCTACTGAGAACTCCCCCCTTCCGGGGCGGAGGTGATGAGCCATCACTCCGCCCCGGTTTCCGCACGCCCATCGGAGGACCTGCCATGCCGCCGACCCCCGGCACACTCCGGCTGCTGCGCGCCCTGCGGAGCGTGTGGCGGACCGCCGTCGACGGGTTGATCATGCTCGGGGCGTACCACGGCGCGGTGCCGCCGGCGCATCTCGCGGCTCTGATCGGCAAGGGTGCCCGCCGGCGCCGCGACGGCCGCACTCCGCCCCGTCCGGCACCCGCACCGACGTGGGCAGCGCCGCCCGACACCCTGCTGACCGAGGCCGAGCGCCGGGCTTGGGAGCGCCTGGTGGAACGGTTCTGACCAGGTGCCGTGGACGCCAGAAGGCCCGCGCCTCGGCGGCGGCGGGCCTTCGCGTCTGTGGTGGTCTGTGTCGTGCGAGGCACGAGCGGCGTGGGGACGTTGCCGTGCTGCGGCGGACCGTGGATGAGCGGGTGTGCTGCGAGTCAGCGTACGGAGGGGTACACGCGGTCTATCCCGTACCAGCTCGTCGGCTCGCAGTTCAGTATGTCCCTCTGCACCTGCTGTATCTCGTGGTTGGGTTCAAGGCCCAGCTCCTCCTGGAGGACGTGACGGTAGCGGTGGAAGGTCTCGAGGGCCTCGCCCCGCCGGGACGACAGGTGCAGAGCGATCATTAGTCGGCTCTGGAACCACTCGTGGAGCGGATGAGTGACGGTGAGCGATTTCAGCTCGGAGACGAGTTCCCGGTGCCGGCCGATCCGCAGGTCGGCGTCGATGCGCAGCTCCAGGGCGTTCATTCGCTCCTCCTCCAGGTAGGCGGCGTGGCCTTCGAGCACCGGACCGCTGCGCACGCCCCCGAAAACCGGCCCCTGCCACAGGGACAGAGCCCGGTGGAGAAGATCGGAAGCCCTTTCCGGACGGTGCTCTTCCAGGGCGCGCCTGCCTTCACCGAGCAGGCTGCGGAAGCGGACCAGGTCGACTTTTTGGGGGTCGACGTTCAGTACATAACCGGAGGGGTCGGTTCGGGTACGAATCATTCCTTCCCGATCGCGACCGTCGGCACCCAGGGATTTGCGCAACTGATAGACGTACGTCTGGAGGGTAGCCATCGCGGTGGGCGGAGGGTTGTGCTGCCACAGCTCCTCGGCCAAGGTCTCCGTGAGGACCAGCTTGTTGGCGCGCAGCAGCAGAGTCGCCAGCACCCTGCGCAGTTTGGGTGCGCTGGGCGTGCAGTCAAGGTCCCCTTCTCTGGCCATCAACGTACCCAACACCGCGAACTCCATGTTTCCCCCAACCGGATTGGATGATCCATTCCCGACACTCAGCCGCACTCGACTTCCGCAGAGTGCGCCGTGTTCACAGCAGCGGTAACGGGGTTCATGAACGTTGAACCATATTTCCTGACGAAAAAGGCGGCACAGATGAGCGCTACCGTCGAGTAACTACGGGTGATTTGACTCCGCAGGCTATCCGTACGGAAAACAACGGCTCAAGAGGGCACAAGTAAAGGGAGGAAGTCTTTCAAACGGGACGTCGGGATTTTGCCATGGCATTAACCGCGTTCCAGTCGAGGGAGTGTCCCTCGGTCCACAGCCGCGCCGCGGCCCAGAGCGCCTCCTCGCGGTCCGCGCTTCCGGCCGCGTCCGCCTTCGCCGGCAACAGGGCCACCGCGTCGCTGCGGCCCTGAGCGACCGCGGGATGACGCAGGGCCAGGGTCGTCAGGGCCCGGCCGGGACCCGCCTCGACCAGCAGCAGGTCATCGTCGGCGAGCAAAGTGTCGAGCGCCGGCCCGAAGAGCACCGGATCGGACATCTGGCGCGCCCAGAACCGCGGCCGGGCCGCCTCCTCCTCGCTCACCCGGGCCCCGGTGGCCGACGAGTACAGCGGAACGACGGGCGGCGTCAACCGGACCTCCGCGAAGGCCGGTTCGAACAGCTCGGCCGCGACCAGGGCGTGCGGCGTGTGGAAGGGCTGGGGAATGCGGGCGCGCCGCGCGAGGAAGCCGTCCGCGCGCAGCCTGCGTTCCACTTCGGCCAGTTGGCTCTCGGGTGCGCCCAGCACCGTCTGCCGGGGCCCGTTGACCACCGCCACGCTCACCCCGTCGACCGCGTAGGGGGCGAGTTCCTCGACGGAGGCGGCGACGGCGAGCAGACCGCCCGCCGGAACGGGCGCGTAGGTGTGGGACCGCGCGGCCATCAGCCGCGCCCCGTCGGCCGGGCGGAGCACACCGGAGACGGTCGCCGCCACCAGTTCGCCGACGCTGTGCCCGAGGACGGCCGTCGGCCTCGGCCCCCAGCTCTCCACCATCCGGGCCAGCGCGAGCCCGACCGCGTACAGCAGGGGCTGGCCGAGTTCACCCGCGTCGATGGAGGCGCTCGGTTCCTCGGCGAGCCACTCCTCCGTCAGCGGCTTGCCCCCGGCGGCCTCGTACCCGGCGAAGAACTCGTCCATCGCCGCGGTGAAGGCGGGGTCCCGGCGGTACAACCCGGCGCCCATGCGCGGCCGCTGGGAACCGTGGCCCGGGAAGAGGAGGGCCACCGGGCGCGGCACGGAGGCCCCGCGGGCGCGGACCGCCGTGCGGGCGGAGCGCAGCAGAGCGACCGCGCTTCCGGCGTCCCGCGCCACCACCGCGCCGCGCACGGCGTGGTGCGAGGTACGGGCTCCGCCGAAGCGGCGGACCGTCGCGTCCGCGGTGTCGCCGAACTTCTCGGGCGCCGTCTTCTGGAGCCAGGTCCCGAGCTCTTCCCGGAGGACCGTTTCTCCTCTCTCGTCGGGCGCCGACCAGATGAACAGCCGTGGCTCGGCGGCGCCCGAGGGCTCCACCGCGCCGGTGCCACGCTTCGCTCGTCCCCCGAGGTCCTTCATCTGGCCCGTGCCTCCTGTCGGTGTACACGTCGATCCCGGCGTCCGGCCGGTCCGGACCGGCCAGGCAGCTCGATCGAAACACCGCTGTCTGGAAGCGTTCTAAAGGCCATCTCAGGCCATCGCGATACCTTCGGTAACCGCCGGAGCCACCGGAGCCGCGCGCCGCGCGACCCGTTCCCTGATCGTCCGCGCGATCGTGACCAGCTCACTTCCGGGTCCGAAGATCTCGTGCACACCGGCCGCGCGCAACACCTCCGCATCAGCGGACGGCACAATTCCGCCAAGGAGCACCAGGACGTCGCCCAGGCCGGAGGATCGCAGTCCGGCCAGAATCGGCGGCACGGTCGCCAGATGGTTGCCCGAGAGGCTGGACAGCCCCAGCACGTCCGCGTCCTCGGCCAGTACGGTCCGTACGATCTGGTCGGCCGTCTGGTTGCCGACGTAGACGACCTCCATGCCCTGCTGCACCAGATACCGGCTGACGACCATGGTCCCGCGGTAGTGGGAGTCGAGGCCGGGCTTGGCCATCACGACGCGTATGCGGTCCACTTGACTCACTTTGCTCTCCTTCAGTCGCTGCGCAACGGTGGTGGGAGGACTCCGGGCGGCGGTTGCGGCCGCCGCCCGGCGCGGTCAGATGAGCGGCTGCCGCCAGCCGCCGTGGAGGTCGCGGAAGACCTCCGAGCACTCCCCGAGCGTCGCCCCGGCCCGAACGGCCTCCAGCAGGGGCGGCATGGTGTTGCGGTCGGAGACCACCGTGTCCCGCAGGGCGTCCAGCGCCGCCCGGACCCACGCCCCGTCCCGGCCGGCCCGCAGCCGCCGCAGCTTGTCCTGCTGGGGCTCCAGGGTCGCGGGCACGCGGAACGGGTCGATGTGCAGCGGCTCGTCCGAGCGGAAACGGTTGACCCCGACCACCGTGCGGGTGCCGTCGTCGATCGCGAGCTGGCGCTCGTAGGCGTTGGCGAGCAGGTGCTTGTGCACCCAGCCCTGCTCCACGGCGGCCACCAGACCGCCCAAGGCGTCGATCCGCGCGAGCAGTTCGTACACCCGCTGCTCGATCGCCTCGGTCAGGCTCTCCACGTAGTGGCTGCCCGCCAGCGGGTCGGCCGTGCGGTCGACACCGGTCTCGTGGCGCAGGATGTGCTGGGTGTGCAGGGCGGTCAGCGCCGCGTTCTCGGACGGAATGGACAGGGCCTCGTCGTACGCGCTGACGTGCAGTGACTGGGCACCGCCGAGCACGGCCGCGAGCGCGTGGTACGCGGCCCGGGTCACGTTGTTGAGGGGCTGCTGCGCGGTGAGCGCGGACCCGGCGGTCTGCACGTGGTAGCGCAGCATGCGGCTGCGCGGCTCCCGGGCGCCGAGGCGCTCGGCGAACACCCGGGCGTAGACGCGCCGCGCCGCGCGGTACTTGGCGATCTCCTCGAAGAAATCGTTGTCCGCGCTGAAGAACGCGGTCAGACGGCTCGCGAAGGCGTCCACGGGGTGGCCGCGGCGGACCATCTCCTCCGCGGTGGCGACCGCGTGCGCCACCACCAGCGCGGCCTCCTGCACGGCATCGGCGCCGGCCTCGCGGTAGTTGTAGCCGGTGTAGCTGATCGCGTTCCAGCGGGGCACGTGCTCCAGGCAGTACTCGACGACATCGGTGGACAGCCGGAAGGCGAAGGCGGGCTCCAGCACGCTCGGCGCGGTCAGGACCACCGTCTCCATCATGAAGTCGTTCTGGAGGGTGCCGGCGAGGTCCTTCGGCCGGTAGCCGCGGCGTTCGGCGGCCACCAGGTACATGGCGAGCACTACTCCGGCGGCGACCGGGTGGGAGACCACGATCGAGACGCTCACCTCGTCCAGCGGTATCCCGGCGTACAGCGCGACCATGTCCTCCACGCTGTCGACGGCGACCCCGCCCTGGCCCGCGTCCGCGCGGGCCAGCGGCGCGTCGCTGTCGTAGCCACGGTTGGTGGGGAAGTCGAAGACGGTGTTGACGGCCGTGGCCCCGTGCTCCAGGAGCAGGCGCAGCCGTCGGTTGGTGTCCTCCGGGGTGCCGAACCCGGCCAGCTGGCGCACGGCCCAGGGCCGTTCGCGGTACATCAGCGGGCGTACCCCCCGGGTGAACGGCGGCTCGCCCGGGGGTTCCGGCGTGCGCACCGGATGCCGCTCGGGTGTGTAGACGGCGTCCACGGGGATCCCGGCGTCGGTGGTGGCGGCGGTGGGGGTCTTCTGCGGGCGTGCGCTCATGGCAGCCGCACCACTTGGGCCGCGTAGGTGAGGCCCGCGCCGAAGCCGATGAGCAGCGCGAGGTCCCCGCTCGCGGCCTGGCCGCCGGTGAGCATGTGCTCCATGGCCAGCGGGATGGACGCCGAACTGGTGTTGCCGGTGGTGACGATGTCGTCGGCCACCACGACATGGGCGGGCAGCCCCAGTTCCTTGGCGAGGACCTCGGTGATGCGCATGTTGGCCTGGTGCGGGATGAACGCGGCGAGGTCGTCGACGGTCACGCCGGCCGCACTCATCGCCTCGCGGGCGGTCTGGGCCATCGCGTCCACCGCCCAGCGGAAGACCCGCCGCCCGTCCATCCTCATCACCGGCGGCGGGCCGGCCGCGTCGTGCCGGTAGTCGCCCCAGGAGCGGGTCATGACCACGGCCTCCAGCTGGTCGCCGTCCGCTCCCCAGACCACCGGGCCGATCCCGGGCTCCTCGGACGGCCCGATCACGGCGGCGCCGGCGCCGTCGGCGAGCAGGAAGGCGATCTGCCGGTCCGTCGGGTCCACCAGATCGGTCAGCCGCTCGGCTCCGACCACGAGGACGTGGTCCGCCTCCCCACTGCGGATCATCGCCGAGGCGGTGCCCACCCCGTAGCAGAAGCCGGCGCAGGCGGCGTTCAGATCGAACGCCCCCGCCCTGCGCGCGCCCACCCGGTGGGCGACGTCCACCGCGACGGCGGGCAGCGAGACCAGGTTGGTCGTGGTGGCCACGATGACGCAGCCGATGTCCAGCGGGTCGAGGCCGGCCGCGGCGATGGCCTTCTCGGCCGCCGCCGCGCCCATCACGGCGTGCGTCTCCTCGCGCGTGGCGAAGTGGCGGCGCCGTATCCCCGACCTGGTCTCGATCCACTCCTCGCTGGAGTCGATGGACCGGCAGATCTCACCGTTGTCCACGACCCGCTGCGGTCGGTAGCCCCCGACCCCGATGATGCGGCCGAAGCGTGGCTCCTGGCGGCAACTGGCTCGCAACACGCTCTTTCCTCTCCCTCGGGAACATCGGCCCCGCCCGGTGCGGCCCCGGCCAGGGGCTGCCGCGGTCCGGTGCGCCCGCGGACGCGGGCCGGTGCGGCGATGGTCTCCGCAGCGGCTCTACGGGACATCGAGCACGACTGAAGGAAGCGCAGGTACGGCCGGGGAACGCGGACGTGGCCCGGCGACGGGGCACACGCGGCGTTCAGGCGGGTCCTAGAGACCCACCAGCGGGCGTTGCCAGGGTGGCTGGCACTTGCCGCACCAAGGGGGCGAAAGACACAGGAGGCGAACGCGTTGAGCACCTTCTTCACCCATGGACTGAGCGTGCTGGTGCTGTTGGGCAGCGGCATCGTCTCCGGGGTCTTCTTCGCCGTGGCCGTCAGTGTCATCCCGATGGCCATGGACCTGCCCGTCGACCGCTATGTGGAGGTGCACAAACTTCTCGGCCGCAACTACGACCCGATGATGCCGATCATCGTGATCAGTTCGATCCTCGGGGACCTGGTGCTGGCCGTGCTGGTGGACCGGGCCTGGATCCGGGTGCTGTTCACGCTGTCCGCGGTGCTGCTGCTCGGGGTCTCCGTCGTCTCCCGCGCATGCAACGTCCCCATCAACCGCCAGGTCGCCCTCGTCGACGCCGGCACCATCCCGGCGGGCTGGCAGGACCCCCGGCCGCTGTGGCGCGGCTGGCACCACCTGCGGACGGTGATGGCGCTGCTGGGACTGGCCCTGAACGCGATCGCGGTGGCCTGGGTGGCCGTGTGACCCCGAAGGAGCACTGACATGACCGACCGACAGCGGCCCGGTCCCCTGCCGGCCCACCGCTACCGGCCGCCCGCCACGATGGAGCTGCCGGACCGCACCTGGCCGTCGCGGACGGCCCTGGCCGCGCCGCGCTGGCTTTCCACGGACCTGCGCGACGGCAATCAGGCGCTGATCGACCCGATGGGCCCGACCCGCAAGCGCCGGATGTTCGACCTGCTCGTGGCGATGGGCTACAAGGAGATCGAGGTCGGCTTCCCGGCCGCCAGCCGCGCCGACTTCGATTTCGTCCGGTCCCTCGTCGAGAACGACGCGATACCCGAGGACGTGACCGTGTCCGTCCTGACCCAGGCCCGCGACGAACTGATCGCGCGCACGCTGGAGTCGGTGGCCGGCGCGCACCGGGCGACCGTGCACCTCTACAACGCGACCTCCCCGCTGTTCCGACAGGTCGTCTTCGGTACCGATCGGGCCGGCTGCGCCGCGATCGCCGTGGAGGGCACCCGGCAGGTGATGGCGTACGCGGACAAGATCCTGGGCCCGGAGACCGAGCTGGGCTTCGAGTACTCGCCGGAGCTGTTCACCGACACCGAACCCGACTTCGCGCTCGCGGTATGCGAGGCGGTGATGGAGGTCTGGCAGCCGGGCCCAGGCCGGGAGATCATCCTCAACCTGCCCGCGACCGTCGAGCGCGCCACCCCCAACGTCTACGCCGACCAGGTCGAGTGGATGAGCCGAAGCCTGTCCCGGCGCGAGTGGGTGTGCCTGTCGGTGCACCCGCACAACGACCGGGGCACCGCGGTCGCCGCGGCGGAGCTCGCGGTGCTGGCCGGCGCGGACCGGGTGGAGGGCTGTCTGTTCGGGCAGGGCGAACGCACCGGCAACGTCGACCTGGTGACGCTCGGTCTGAATCTCTTCAGCCACGGCATCGACCCGCGTATCGACTTCTCCCGTATCGACGAGATCCGCCGCATCGCCGAGGAGTGCACCCAGCTGCCGGTGCCGGCGCGCCACCCGTACGCGGGCGACCTCGTCTACACGTCGTTCTCCGGCTCGCACCAGGACGCCATCGCCAAGGGATTCGCGGCGATGGAGCGCACGGCCGCCGGGACCGGCACGCCGGTGGACCGGCTGCCGTGGGCGGTGCCGTATCTGCCGATCGACCCGCGGGACGTGGGCCGCAGCTACGAGGCGGTCATCCGGGTCAACAGCCAGTCCGGCAAGGGCGGTGTGGCGCATGTGCTGCGCACCGAGCACCGGCTGAAACTGCCGCGGCGGTTGCAGATCGAGTTCTCCCGGGTGATCCAGTCGCACACCGAGGTGGCGGGCGGCGAGGTCACCGCGGCCGAGATCTGGGCGGCCTTCACCGCCGAGTATCTGCCGGGCGCCGACCGGGGCGCGTCGGGCCTCGAACTGCTCGCCCACCATCTGCTCAGCGAGCCGGACGGCCGGGTGACGCTCACCGTCCGGGTGCGGCTCGCGGGTGCCGTACGGGAGTTGACGGGCACGGGCACCGGTCCGGTCGACGCCTTCGCCCGCGCACTGGCCGGGGCCGGGCTGCCGCTGCGGGTCCTGGACTACTCCGAGCACGCGCTGGCGGCCGGCGGTGACGCGCGCGCCGCCGCGTATGTGGAGTGCGAGGCGGACGGGCGCACGGTGTGGGGCGTGGGCATCGACGCGAACCTCGTGCGTGCCTCGCTCGCCGCCATGGTCAGCGCGGCCCGCCGCGTTCACCGGTGAGGGCCCCGACGGGGCCCTTCCCCAGCCGAAGGGACGGAACGTGATCACGACAGGATTGCCCGGGCCGGCCGAGGAGCCGCCCCCGGTGCGGCTCCTGGACGCCGAGGGCCGCAGGGTCGAGAACCCCCGGTGGGCCCTCGACCTCTCCGCCGAGGAGGAACGGTCGCTGTACCGGGACATGGTGCTCGTGCGGAGGTTCGACGCGGAGGCGACGACCCTGCAACGACAGGGTGAACTCGGCCTGTGGGCATCACTGCTGGGACAGGAGGCCGCCCAGATCGGCGCGGGCCGGGCCCTGGATCTGCGGGACTTCGTCTTCTCCAGCTACCGCGAGCACGGCATCGCCTGGTGCCGGGGCGTGGACCCGGTCGGAATGCTCGGCTTCTGGCGGGGCACCGCCCACGGCTGCTGGGACCCGTACCACGCGGGCATGGCCAACTACCAGGTGGTGGTGGGCGGGCACGCCCTGCACGGCGTCGGCTACGGCTTGGGCATGCAGCGGGACGGGGCGGACGGCGCGGTCCTGGTGTGCTTCGGCGACGGCGCGACCAGCCAGGGCGACGTCAACGAGGCCTTCACCTTCGCCTCGGTCTACGGCGCCCCCGTGGTCTTCTACTGCCAGAACAACCAGTGGGCGATCTCCGAGCCCCTGGAGCGGCAGACCCGGGTGCCCCTGTACCGGCGGGCGCTGGGCTTCGGCTTTCCCGGGATCCAGGTCGACGGCAACGACGTCCTGGCGTGTCTGGCGGTGGCCCGGGGCGCGCTGGAGCACGCCCGCTCGGGGGCGGGGCCGGTGCTGGTCGAGGCGGTCACCTACCGGATGGCCCCGCACACCACGTCCGACGACGCGACGCGCTACCGCTCCGCCGACGAGACGGAGGAGTGGGCGGCCAAGGACCCCGTGGCCCGGATGCGGGCGTATCTGGAGCGCACGGGGCGGGCCGACACCGGCTTCTTCAAGGAGGTCGACGAGGAGGCCGAGACACTGGCGGTACGGATGCGCGGCGGCTGCCGGGCGATGCCGGACCCGCCCCCGACCGCGATCTTCGACCATGTGTACGCCGGACCGCATGCCTCCCTCGACGCCCAGCGCGAGGAGTTCACCGCCTTCCAGGCCCAGTTCGAGGACGCACCCTGACCGACCGGAGGACCGGCATGGCAGCGACGACCCTGGCCCAGGCGCTGAACCTGGGGCTGCGCAAGGCCCTCGAGGGCGATCGGAAGGTCCTCGTGATGGGTGAGGACGTGGGGCGGCTCGGCGGTGTCTTCCGCATCACCGACGGGCTGCACAAGGACTTCGGGGAGGACCGCGTCGTCGACACCCCGCTCGCCGAGTCGGGCATCGTCGGCACCGCGGTGGGCCTGGCCTTCCGGGGCTACCGGCCGGTCTGCGAGATCCAGTTCGACGGGTTCGCGTATCCCGCGTTCGACCAGATCGTCTCCCAGCTCGCCAAGATCCGCACCCGGACGCGGGGGCGGGTGGCGATGCCGGTCGTCGTGCGTATCCCGTACGGCGGCGGCATCGGCGCGGTGGAGCACCACAGCGAGTCCCCGGAGGCGTACTTCGCGCACACCGCGGGCCTCAGGGTGGTCTCGCCGGCGAGCCCGGCGGACGCGTACTGGATGATCCAGCAGTCCGTCGCCTGCGACGACCCGGTGATCTTCCTGGAGCCCAAGCGCCGTTACTGGGACCGCGAGGAGTTCGAGCCGGGTGCCGGCGCCCCGCTCGCGCTGCACGCGGCACGTGTGGCCCGGCCGGGCCGTGACGTCACCCTCGTCGGCTACGGTCCCACCGTCCGCGTCTGCCTGGACGCGGCGGCGGCCGCCGCGCAGGAGGGGCACAGCGCGGAGGTGATCGATCTGCGCTCGCTCTCCCCGCTGGACACGGACACGGTCACCGCGTCCGTGGCGAGGACGGGCCGGCTGGTCGTGGTGCACGAGGCACCGCGCTTCCTCGGCCCGGGCGCTGAGCTGGCCGCGTCGATCGGCGAGCGCTGCTTCTACTCCCTCCAGGCACCGACGCTCCGGGTGACCGGGTACGACACCCCGTATCCGCCGTCCCGTCTGGAGAACGCCTACCTCCCGGACCTGGAACGGGTCCTGGACGCGGTACACCGCTCCCTGGCGTTCTGAGTCCGGCCGTGCACGATGCGGGCCGGGCTGCCCACGGCAGCCCGGCCCGCGCCTTTCCGCTGCGGTCAGGGCGCCTTCGGCGCCAGCTGCGCCGGGACGTCCCGCCAGACCTCGCCGACCAGCCGGTGGTAGTCGGCGCGCCAGCCGGCCAGGGCGGGGCCCATCTGTTCCCGGAACTTCGGAGGCAGCGCGGCGAGCGCGGCGTCGGTCACGGCCGGGTCCAGGCCCTCGTCCGTCCAGGCCGAGATCAGCCAGGTCGGCGGCTGGTACGCCTCTCCGTCGCCGCCCCGAGCACCTCCCGGGCCCTGGGGTCCCCCGCCGGGGCCGCCGCCCTGCCCGCGGCCTCCGCCGCCCTGGCCGCCGGCGATCTCCTCCGGCCGGACCCGGTCCACCAGGACCGGCACGATGTGCTTCTCCTCCTGCGCGAGGTGCCGGTCCAGATGCGCCTGAAGACGCTCGGTCGCGGCGCGGGCCGCCTCGATCGCGCCGGCCTCGGGCAGCCGCTCCATCTGCCTGGTGATCTCGTCCAGTTCGCGGTCGAGGTCCGCGTGGTCCTCCTCCAGCTCGGCCATGACGGACGCGAGGTCCCCGGCACGCGAGGTGACCAGCGGGAAGAGGCTGTCGTCCTCGTTCTCGCTGTGGTCGGCGAGCGCCCAGTGGTACAGCTTCCAGTGTCCGGCCAGGCGTCGCGCCTGCTCCGTGTCGTGCGGGTTCAGTGCGGCCAGGGCGTGTGGGAAGCGGGCGGCGTCGCGTCGCAACGCGTGGTGGATCATGAGGAAGGACGTCGCCGCGGTGATCTTCCCCTCGGCGTCCAGCTGGAACCCTTCGGACATGCGTGACTCCTTGCGGTGGTCGGTGCCGTTCAGGGGCCGGCGCGGGCGGGCGGCCGGCTTCACGCGTTGTGGCCCCGGCTCCGCGCGGACGGCGCGGGACCGGGGCGCACAGGACGGATCGGGTGACCCGGAGGGCGTACGGACGGCGGGTGTGCCGTCAGAACGCGGTGAGGTACCGCTCGATCTCCCAGTCTCCGACCCGCCGGTGGTACGCGGCGAACTCGCTCTGCTTCAACTGGGCGTAGTAGTCGACGAATTCGCCGTTCGTCACCTTACCGAAGGCAGCCCTCAGCACGGGGTCGGCGGTGACGGCGGCGGCCGCCTCGGCCAGGGTGCCGGGGAGCGCGGGAGCGGTGTCCCAGCCCCCCTCGCGCTCCAGGTTCGCCTCGTTGGGCGCCCCCGGGTCCATTGCCTGGTCGATGCCGTCGAGTCCGGCCGCGAGCAGTGCGGTCATGGCCAGATACGGGTTGGCGGAGGAGTCGACGCAGCGTGCCTCCACCCGGCCCGGGGCGGGCACCCGGAGCATCTGGGTGCGGTTGTTCCCGCCGTACGTCGCCCAGGTGGGCGCCCAGCTGGAGCCGGAGGTGGTCGCGTCGCGTGCCGCGAGCCGCTTGTAGGAGTTGACGGTGGGGCAGCCGAAGGCGACGACCCCGGGTGCGTGCGCGAGCACCCCGGCGATGAACGAGTAGCCGAGGTCGGACAGCCCGAGCCCCCGGGCGTCGTTGGCCCCGCGGAAGAGTTCGCTGCCCGATGCGCGGTCCCACAGACTCATGTGCATGTGCAGTCCGCTGCCGGTGAGATGGCCGAAGGGCTTCGGCATGAAGGTGGCGAGCAGCCCCGACTCCCGGGCCAGCATCTGCACCAGGTAGCGGAAGAGGATCACGCGGTCGGCGGTGACCAGTGCGTCGGCGTACGCGAAGTCGTGCTCGAACTGGCCGTTCGCGTCCTCGTGGTCGTTGGAGTAGTTGCCCCAGCCGAGCGCGGTCAGCGCCTTGCTGACGGTGGCGACGTGGTCGAGGGAGCGGCCGAGTCCGCGGGCGTCGTAGCACGGCAGTTCCGCGGTGTCCTCGTCGTCGGCGACCGCGATACCGCCGTCCGGGGTGCGCCGGACCAGGAAGTACTCCGGTTCGGCACCTACCTTGAAGTCCATGCCCCGTTCCGCGAGCGCGGCGAGCCGGCGCCGGAGGATCACCCGTGGGGCGTACGGCCAGGGGGTGCCGCCGACGTGCGGGTCGCACATGACCGCGGCCAGGCCGGTGCGCCAGGGCAGCACGGTGTAGGTGGACACGTCCGGGACGGCCACCAGGTCCGGGTCGGCCGGGGACTGGCCGATGGCGCCGACGGCGTGGCCCGCGAAGCCGAGGCCCTCGTCGAGCAGCTCGGGGACGGCCGCTGCGGGGACGAGCTTGCAGCACGGCTTGCCGTCGATGTTGACGAACAGGGCGAGGACGAACTCGATGCCGTCGCGGGCTACGGCGTGCAGAAAGTCCTCGGCCGTTTGCGGCGGTTCGGGCAACCGGGGCACGACGGGGTGTCCGTATCCGAACATCAGAGGTTCACCTGCACCCGGTAGTGCTCCAGCCACATGTTGAGGCTGAGGAGCATCTCGATGTCCAGCCGGCAGATCCACGCCCACACCCCGGGCCGGCCCGCGACCCGCTGGGGGTCGGCGGCGACGGCGCGTGCGGCGGGGAGGTTGACGAAGGGCCGCACGGGGGCGTTCGGGTCGGCGAGAACGTCGCGCAGCTGGCGGCACAGTTCGGTGAGATAGCCGATGTCCTGGGTGACCGGG
Organism: Streptomyces sp. NPDC046931; assembly: GCF_040644655.1. Lineage (NCBI taxonomy): Bacteria > Bacillati > Actinomycetota > Actinomycetes > Kitasatosporales > Streptomycetaceae > Streptomyces > Streptomyces sp. NPDC046931. The sequence continues at coordinate 155,090 of NZ_JBEYWX010000015.1, read as the reverse complement.
TAGGGGCTCTTCTGCCGGTCGAGGACGGAGGCCGGGACGAGGTCCTGGGCGATCGAGCGCAGCAGGCTCTTCTCACGGCCGTCGTGGTTCTTCATCGCCCAGGGGGTGTTGAAGACGTAGTCGACGAACTCGTGGTCGCAGTAGGGCACCCGCATCTCCAGGGCCGGACCCATGCCGAGCCGGTCGCTGCGGTCCAGGAGCACGCCCAGCCAGCGCGTCAGATGCAGATGGATGACCTCCCGCATGCGCCGCTCATGGGCGTCCTCCCCGGGCAGTACGGGGACGTCCGCGAGGGCCTCCCGGTAGCGCTGGGCCACATAGCCGCGCAGGTCGAGCTTCTGGAGCAGGCCCGGGTCGAGCAGCCCGAGCCCGAGACCGGGATGGGCGGGGTCGAAGACGTGCATGATGGCCATCCACGGGAAGGTCTCGGCCGAGACCACCTGCTCGTTGTGCACCCACTGGAAGCCGCCGAAGACCTCGTCGGCGGTCTCGCCGGACAGCACCATGGTGGCCTTCTCGCGCACGGCCTTCGACAGCAGATAGGCGGAGGCGTCCATGTCGCCGAACATCGTCGGCATGTCCTGGGTGACGACGGTGGCCAGCCTCACCTCGGGCGCGGCGAGTTCCGCGGCGGGCAGCGCGATCTCCTCGTGCAGGGCGCCGACGTACCGGGCCATCTCGGCCGCGAACGGGGCGTCCGAGGTGCCGCGCATCTCGTCGGCGCGGAAGCCGTCCGCGCCGGTGAGGGTGAGGGAGAACGTGCGCAGCTGCGGCTCGTCGTGCTCGGCGACCCAGCGGGCGGCGATCGCGGTCAGCACGCTGGAGTCGAGGCCGCCGGAGAGCAGGATGCCGCGGGGCACGTCGGCGACCAGCTGCCGGGCGACGACGGCCTCCAGGCGCTCGCGGATCTGCGCGACGGTGGTGGGCAGGTCGTCGGTGTGCGGGCGCGCGGTCAGCTCCCAGTAGCGGTGCTCGCTGACTCCCTTGCGGCTGAAGCGGAGCACGCTGCCCGGGAGCACCTCGCGGATGTCGGCGTAGATCGAGGTGCCCGGGGACTTGGTCTGCGCGAGCAGCTCGCGCAGCCCGTCGCCGTCCACGACGGTGGCGATGTCGGGGTGGGCGAGCAGCGCCTTGGCCTCGGAGCCGAAGACGATGCCGGTGGGCGTCAGCTTGTACAGCAGCGGCTTGATGCCCATCTGGTCGCGGATCAGCACGAGTTCCTCGCGCCGGGCGTCCCACACGCCGAAGGCGAACATGCCGTTGAAGTGCTCGCCGCACTTCTCGCCCCACTCCAGGTAGCCGCGGATCACCACCTCGGTGTCGCAGCGGGTGCGGAACCGGTGGCCGCGCGCCTCCAGTTCGGTGCGCAGCTCACGGAAGTTGTAGATCTCCCCGTTGTAGGTGACGGCGGCGAGCAGCCGCCCGTCCTCCTCCACGACCATGGGCTGGCCGCCGCCGGGGATGTCGATCACCGCGTTGCGGGTGTGCCCGAAGCCCGCGTGGGCGCTCACCCAGACGCCGTCCCCGTCGGGGCCACGGCAGGCCAGGGTGTCCGTCATGGCTCGTACGACCGGCCGCTCGGCGGAGATATCGCGCTCGAAGTCGGCCCATCCGGCGATTCCGCACATGCCCTCTGGCTCCTTCCGACGGTGCCCGCCCCAGCGGCGGGGTATGACCATCACCGCAACCCGCCCCATGGTGGAGGCGGCCCTTCGAGGCGATCTGGTGTCCCGGTAGGCATCGCGGCAGGGGCGCAGGGACCGCGACGGGCCGGGGCCCGGCGTCCCACCGCGTGCGCAACGTCGTTGCAACGTGTCCCGCGCTGTAATGGACGCGTGACGATGGACGTGGTCCCGCGCGTGGAGCTGACCCCCGCGGCCGCCGAGCTGGTGCGGCGGCTGCGGGAGGTCCACGGGCCGTTGATGTTCCACCAGTCCGGCGGCTGCTGTGACGGCAGTGCCCCGATGTGCTACCCGAAGGGCGAGTTCCGCACCGGTGGTTCCGATGTGCTGCTCGCGGAACTGGAGGTGGACGGAGTCGACGAGCCGGTGGGTTTCTGGATGTCGAGAAGCCAGTACGAGGTGTGGAGCCACACCAGGCTGATCGTCGACGTCGTGGCCGGCCGTGGCAGCGGCTTCTCCCTGGAAGCACCCGAAGGAGTGCGTTTTCTCATCCGTTCACGCGTCGTAGGCGCCTGATCGCCGTACGCGACATCGCCGTCTGATGCACTTCCCCCTGAGTGCTGTGCAGTTGACGAGACATCAGGGGGAAGCGTGACTCCTCGCGACAGACGGCTCAGAACGGTACTGACGGCCCTTGCGGCATGGAGCGCGCTGGCCGGTGCGGCCCTGGTGGGGGCGGCACCCGCCACCGGTGTGCCGGACGCCCGGACGATCGCTCCCGGTGTCCTGTACAGCCAGTTCGACATCCCCGCGGCCCACGGGGTGACCCACGCCCACGTCGTCACCGTCGACCTGCGGGATCCCCGGGTGCGGATCGACCTGCTGACCCCAGGCGCCGTCGCCGCCCGGGCCACCGTCTCCCGGCTCGCCCGGGCCCGGGGCGCGGTCGCGGGGATCAACGGCGACTTCTTCGACATCTCCGAGGCCCAGCACCCGGGTGTGGAGGCGACCGGCTCCAGCGACGGCCCGGCGATCGCGGGCGCGCGCGTACTCAAGGCCGCCGTGCCGAACGGGCAGCGCTTCGGGCCCCGTCTGCCGCCGGGTGCCGACAGCGAGGACGTCCTCGGGGTGGGTACCGACCGCAGGGCCCGCCTGGACCGGCTGTCGCTGAGCGGCTCCGTGCGCACGCCCCACGGGCGGCTGGCGCTGCGCGGACTCAACCAGTACGCCCTGCCGGTGGGTTCGATCGGGGTCTACACCTCGGACTGGGGCAGCGCCTCACGGATGCGGGCGGTCTGCGGGACGGACACCGACCGGGGCGCGCCGTGCAGCACGGACACCTACGAGGTGACGGTGCGCAAAGGCCGGGTCGTCGCCGCCGCCGGCCGGCCCGGCGGCGGTCCCGTCGCGGTCGGTACCACGGTGCTGGTCGGCCGTGAGGCGGGGGCCCGGCAACTGCGCATGCTGCACCAGGGCGAGCGGGTGCAGGTGCGCCGGCGTCTGGTGGCCGCCTCCTCCCGGATCCCGTACCGCTTCGCCATCGGCGGCTTCCCGGTGCTGCGGCGCGGCGTGCCGTCGGCCGGCCTCGACAACGCGACGTCCGCCGTGCGCACCGCGGTGGGCGTCGGGGACGGCGGTCGGCGTCTGCTGCTCCTCGCGCTGGACGGTGCGGCCGCCTACCGCAGCGGTCTCACGCTGGCCGAACTCGCCTCCGAGCTAAGGAGGCTGGGCGCCACCGACGGCTTCAACCTGGACGGTGGCGGCTCCTCGACGCTGGTCGCCCGGCGGGAGGGAGCGGGCGTGGTGACGGTGCGCAACCATCCCAGCTCAGGCGCCGAACGCCCGGTACCCAACGGGATCGGTGTCTTCTCCGCCTCGTGAAGGTCCTCTCGTGAGGTCTCCTTCCGATGCTCGTCCTCGGACGGTCAGGGACGCAGGCCGCCGACGATCTGCGCCGTCGCCGCGAGGCCCTGGTGGAGCGTCGGGGCCATGCTGGAGCCGGCCAGGAAGAAGCCGAGCAGTATGCAGATCAGGGCATGGGAGATCTTCAGTGCGCCGTTGCGGATGAAGATCACCGCAATGATCAGGAGCAGCAGCACCACAGAGATGGAAACGGCCATCGTCAGCCTCCTTCGCCACGCGCACTTCGCGGCTTTCGGCCGCAAGTGTGGCGTAGCGAAGGGTCCGTCCGGGCGGCTGACGTGTCCCCCGAACGTGTGGTTCTACGGCCGCTCGTGGGAATCGAGGAAGGTCTCCAGGCCCGCGAGGTCGTCCGTGTTGAGGTAGTCGACGCCGGCGTCCGCGAGTTCGCTCCACAGGGCTTCCCGGGCCGGTCCCGCGGCGTCGGGCGTCGCCCAGAAGCGCACCTTCTGCCGGTGCGCGTGCGCCCGGTCGACGATGTCGCGCAGTCTGCGCCGCTCGGTGTCCGGGAACGGACCGTCGCCGAGCCAGCTGAAGCCGGCCGTCCAGTTGTCGCTGATGAGCGGCACGAAGGCGGCGGGCGCCGGGCCGCCGAGGTCGCTGAGACGGCCGTCGCAGAAGGCGTAACGCGTGCTCTGCGCCTCCATCGGCGCGCGGGCCGCGCGGTCGCCCGAGACGACGGCGGTGACGGGCCCCGCGTGGACGCGTCCGTGCGCGTACCTGGCGAACAGGTTGCGGTGCCGCCGCAGATGGCGGTCGAGTTCGAGGTAGGTCGACGAGCCCTCGGTCTTGATGTCGATGAGGAGCTGCAACGGCCTGCGCCATCCCCGGTACACGGACCCGTGGTGGGCCTTGACCAGGGCGGCGAGCGGGTCGAGGTAGAGGGATTCCAGGGTGCGCGTGGGGTCGAGTGCGGAAGGGTCGTGGGCGACGAGGAGCTGGTCGCCGACGAGGTGGATGTCGGCCTCGACGCTGCCGAAACGGTGGCCGAGGGCGTCGAAGAGGGGACGCGGATGCTCGTAGTCGTTGTGCGCGTGCGCACGCCACAGCGGGCGCGGTCCACGCCTGCCTTCGCCGGTCCGCGCGTGCGTGGCGGGCAGGGCGAGGGAGCCCGCGAGGGCGGCGCCGAGGGTGGTGAGGGCTCTGCGACGGGTGGTGAGGGCCATGCTCTGCCTCCCTTGTAAGGCCGTAGGGAACCTCAGGGAGTATGCGGCGCGCCCGGAGCCGAGGCGCCCCACCGGACGAGAAGTTGGCCGGACCGCCGCTGCGGGTTCACTTCTCCGCGCGGCGGGCACGTCAAGGGCCCGCCGCCCACGGGGAGACGACGGGCTCCTGCCTCCGGTGGTCTACAACGGGGGCCGCAGGTCGACCAGTTCGGCCAGTGCCGCACGGTGACGGCCGGCGGTCCCGTACGCGATCGCATCCGCCTTCGCCCGCTTCAGATACAGATGGGCCGGGTGCTCCCAGGTCATACCGATCCCGCCGTGCAACTGGATGGCCTCCTCGGCGGCATGAACGGCGACGGGGGCCGCATACGCCGCCGCGACGGCGACCGTCACGTCGGCGTCCTCACCGGTGGCCAGGGCGTCGGCCGCGCCCCGGGCGGCGGCGCGCAGGCCGACGACCTCCAGCCACAGCTGGGCGAGCCGGTGCTTGAGTGCCTGGAAGCCCCCGACGGGCCGGTTGAACTGCTTGCGTTCCTTGAGGTAGCGGACCGTCTCGGTCAGTGTCCAGTCGGCCAGGCCGAGTTGCTCGGAGGCGAGCAGCCCGGCGCCGGCGCGCAGGGCCCGTCGCACGGCGGGTTCGGCCTCGCCGATGCGGCGTCCCGGAGACCCGTCGAGGGTGACGGTGGCGACCGGCCGGGTCTGGTCCAGGGACACCTGCGGGGTGACGGTCACGGCACCGGCGTCGACGGCGTAGAGACCGCCGTCCTGCGCCGGCACCAGCAGCACGTCCGCGGCAGCGGCATCCGCGATCCCGGTCAACGTCCCGTGCAGGTCTCCGCCTTCACTTCGTACGGCCGCGAAGGGGCCGCCCGGGGCGGTGTGCAGCCCGACCGCGAGGACGCCGACGGCGCGCCCGGAGGCGAGCCGCGGCAGCAGTTCGTCGTCCCCGCACTCGAGCAGGGCCTCCGTGGCCACCACCGCGCTGCTCAGATACGGCACGGGCGCGACCGCGCGGCCCAGTTCCTCCAGGACCACGGCGGCTTCGCGGTGGGAGGCCCCCTGGCCGCCCAGTTCCTCGGGCACCAGCAGCCCGGCCAGGCCCATGGCGTCGGCGAGCGACTTCCACAGGGCGAGGTCGTGCGGGGCGTCCGACTCGGTGCGGGCGATCACGCCTGCCGGGTCGCAGTGGTCCGTGAGGAGGTCGCGGACGGCGACGCGCAGCGCCTCTTCCTCCTCCGAGTAGAGCAGGTCGGTCATCGGGCGAGGTCCTTCCACGCGACGTCCTTGTCGGTGCGCGGCTCGGCCGGCAGGCCCAGGACGCGCTCGGCGACGATGTTCAGCAGGACCTCGCTGGTCCCGCCCTCGATGCTGTTGCCCTTGGCACGCAGATAGCGGTAGCCGGCATCTCGGCCGGTGAAGTCGACGAGTTCGGGCCTGCGCAGGGTCCAGTCGTCGTAGAAGAGACCTTCCTCGCCGAGGAGTTCGACCTCCAGACCGCTGATCTCCTGGTTGAGGCGGGCGAAGGCGAGCTTCATGCCGGAGCCCTCCGGGCCGGGCTGGCCCGCGGAGAGCTGCTGGCGCAGCCGCTCGCCGGTGAGCCGGACGACCTCGGCCTCGACCCACAGCGTCAGCAGGCGCTGGTGCAGGTCGTGGGTGCGCAGTTCGGGGCGCTCGCGCCAGGTCCTCGCGACCGGGCCGATCATGCCGCCCTCACGCGGGATCCGCATACCGCCGATGGACACACGCTCGTTCATCAGCGTGGTCTGCGCCACGCGCCAGCCGTCGCCGACCCCGCCCAGGCGACGGGCGTCGGGGATGCGGACGTCGGTGAGGAACACCTCGTTGAACTCCGCCTCGCCGGTGATCTGCCGCAGGGGCCGGACCTCGACGCCGGGGTCCGTCATGTCGCAGATGAAGTACGTGATGCCCTGGTGCTTGGGCGCGTCCGGGTCCGTGCGGGCGATGAGGATGGCCCAGCGGGCGACATGGGCGCTGGAGGTCCACACCTTCTGCCCGTTGACCACCCAGTCTCCCCCGTCGTCCCGGACTGCGCGGGTGCCGAGCGCAGCGAGGTCCGAGCCCGCGCCGGGCTCGCTGAACAGCTGGCACCACACCTCCTCGCCCGTCCACAGGGGCCTGAGGTAGCGCCGCTTCTGTTCTTCGGTGCCGTAGCGCAGGATCGTCGGCGCGGCCATGCCGAGGCCGATGCCGATGCGCCGCGGGTCGTTGTCGGGTGCCTTCGCGGCCTGAAGTTCGGCGTCGACGACCGCCTGGAGCGCGCGCGGGGCGCCGAGGCCGCCGAGGCCCTCGGGATAGTGCACCCAGGCGAGTCCGGCGTCGAAGCGGGCCCGCAGGAAGTCCAGGCGGTCGGTCGAGGCGGGAGGGTGCCCGGCGAGCAAGGCGCGGGTGCGCTCCCGCAGTTCGGCTGCGTCGGTCATGCGACGGCTCCGTTCTCCGGCACGACGGCGATCCGGCCGGTGGTGACGCCGTCGGCGACGCGCTGCACGGCGTCCGCGGCCCGGCCCAGCGGCACCCGCTCGCTCACGAGGGGCTTGATGGCGCCCTGGGCGGCCAGTTCCGTGAGCTGCTCGTGGCAGTGCTGGATCAGCTTGGGGTTCTTGGTGTTGTACAGGCCCCAGTGCAGGCCGAGGATCGCGTAGTTCTTGACCAGGGCGTGGTTGAGCGCGGGGCTGGGGATGGACCCGCTGGCGAAGCCGACGACGACGATGCGGCCCTCGAAGGCGACGGTCTTCGCGGACTGCGCGTAGGCCTCCCCGCCCACCGGGTCGTAGATCACATCGGCGCCCCGGCCGCCGGTGGCCTCCTTGACGGCCGCGATGACGTCCTCGGCGCGGCGGTCGATCACTACGTCGCAGCCCAGCTCGCGGGCCACGGCGGCCTTGCCGGCGCCGCCGACGACGCCGATGACGGTGGCGCCGGCGGCCTTGCCGAGCTGGACGGCCGCGCTGCCGACACCTCCGGCGGCGGCGTGCACGAGCAGCGTCTCCCCGGCCTGGAGCGCGGCACGGCGGTGCAGACCGAACCAGCCCGTCTGGTAGCCGATGTGCAGGGCCGCGGCCTCGGCGTCGTCGAGGGCCTCGGGGGCGGGCAGGACGGCGGCGGCATCGGCGACGGCGTACTCGGCGAAGCCCCCGTACGGCAGCGCCGGGTTGGCGATCACCCGCCGGCCGTCCTCGGTCTCGCCGCAGATCTCCACGCCCGGGGTGAACGGCAGCGGCGGCCTGATCTGGTACTGGCCGCGGCACAGCAGCGCGTCGGGGAAGTTGATGTTCGCGGCCCGCACCTTCAGCAGGACCTGGCCGTCGCCGGGTGTGGGCTGCTCCACCTCCGTCAGCCGCATCACCTCGCTCGGTTCGCCGTTCTCGTGCACTTGCCATGCCTGCATGGGCGGCCTCCAGGGGCTGTGCTGGTCGTGTTCGCCTGACCGGGTCGGTCGCATACTAAGCGGTCGCTTGCCCATCAGGGAACAGTCGGATGCGTCACGACCGGCGGGACCGCGCCCGTACATGCATCCGCTCACCCTGCGGGCCGAACAGGCTCAGGAACTCCACCGGCCCTTCCCCGGTCGACCCGAACCAGTGCGGCACCCGGGTGTCGAACTCGGCGGCCTCGCCGGGAGTCAGCACCACGTCGTGCTCGCCGAGCACCAGCCGGAGCCGGCCGGAGAGCACATACAGCCACTCGTAGCCCTCGTGCGTCCGCGGATCCGGTTCGAGCCTGCGGCGCGGTTCGAGCACCTTGAAGGCCTGCAGGCCGCCGGGCTGGCGCGTGAGCGGCCAGTGGGTGCGGCCATGGCGGACGACCGGCTCGGCGCGCACCCGTGGGTCCCGCACCGGCGGGGCGCCGACCAGTTCGTCCAGCGGCACCTCGTGTGCCCGCGCGATCGGCAGCAGCAGTTCCAGGCTGGGCTTGCGCAGGCCCGACTCCAGGCGGGAGAGCGTGCTGACGGAGATGCCGGTCGCCTCCGACAGCCCCGCGAGCGTCACCTCCCGCTCTTTCCGCAGCCGCCGCAGCCGGGGGCCCACGCCCGCGAGAACCTCGTCCGTGCCCATGACCTCACCCATGGCCTTATTGCAGTTTCGGCAACCATGTTTGTCAATGCCGACAGTCCGGCCGCCCCGCCCCCGACGACGACCGGGACCGGGCCGTGCACGCCGTCCTCGTCGCAGGTCCGGGCGCGATGTGCTGCACTGCCCGTACTGCCACGGGTGGGAGGTGAGCGACCGCCCCTTCGATGTGCTCGCGACGAGCCCGCTGGGCGTGCACCAGGCGCTGATGGTCTCCCAGTGGCCGAAGGACTTGGCCCTGTTCCTGCACACGGTCGCCGAGGAGGAGCCGTCCGCGCAGGACCTGCGCAGGCTCGCGGCGGCCGGGGCGGGAGCGGTGCCCGGCGAGGTCGCGGGGCCGGTGACCGAGGGGGACCGGCTCGCCGACGCAACGGTCCACGACCGCTCCGTGCCGTTCGTCTCGCCCCGCCCTGTTGGAGCGGCTGGGCGCCCCGTTCGGCCGGTACCCGGCGGTCGACGAGCGCCGGCTGACGACCGTGCCCGGCCTGTGGGCGGCGGGAAACGCGGGCGGTTCCGCGGAGCAGGTGGTGGACGCCGCGAGCCACGTATACCGGGCGGGGCCGCGATCAACACGGAGCTGCTCATGGTCGAACTGGACGCGGCCGCAGAGGTGTGGACCGGCCGCCGGCGGTGCACGATGACTGCATGCTCTTCGCCCGGCTGGCCCGCGTGTCCCAGGAGGTCGCCGCCACATCGGCCCGGTCCCGGAAGATCGCGCTGCTCGGCGGGCTGTTCCGGGACGCCGACGCGGACGACGTGCCGATCGTCATCCCGTATCTGGCCGGGCGGCTGCCGCAAGGACGGCTCGGCGTGGGCTGGAAGCTCCTCGGGCAGCGGATCGAGCCCGCCGCCGAGCCCACGCTCACCGTGGGGGACGTGGACGCCCGGCTGAGCCGGATCGGCGCCGTCACCGGCACCGGCTCCCAGGCCGAACGCAAGCGGCTGGTGGGCGAGTTGCTGGCGGCGGCCACCGCGGACGAACAGCGGTTCCTGACCGGGCTGCTGACCGGGGAGGTGCGTCAGGGAGCCCTGGACGCCCTGGCCGTGGAGGGACTGGCCGAGGCGACGGGGGCCGCGTCGACCGATGTGCGGCGCGCCGTCATGCTCGCCGGATCGCTCCAGACCGTGGCGCGGGCCCTGCTCGCCGACGGCCCGGAGGCACTCGGCGCCTTCCGGCTCACGCTCGGCCGGCCCGTTCTGCCGATGCTCGCGCACACCGCGTCGTCCGTCGCCGAGGCCGTCGAAAAGCTCGGCGCGTGCGCCGTCGAGGAGAAGCTCGACGGCATCCGCGTGCAGGTCCACCGGGACGGCGACGCGGTACGGATCCACACCCGCACCCTCGACGACATCACCCACCGGCTGCCGGAGATCACCGCCGCCGCGCTCGAGCTGGGGGGCGAGCGGTTCATCCTGGACGGCGAGGTCATCGCGCTGGACGAGAACGGACGGCCGCGGTCCTTCCAGGAGACCGCCGGGCGGGTCGGCTCCCGGCTGGACGTGGCGACCGCCGCCGCGGCCGTACCCGTCTCCCCCGTCTTCTTCGACGCGCTGTCGGTGGACGGCCGGGACCTGCTGGACCTGCCCTTCGGCGACCGCCACGCGGAGCTGGCCCGGCTCGTACCGGAGCCGATGCGGGTGCGGCGCACGGTGGTGCGGGGGCCCGAGGACGTGGCCGCCGCGGAGGACTTCCTCGCCGAGACCCTGGCCCGAGGTCATGAGGGCGTGGTCGTCAAGGCCCTCGAGGCCCCCTACAGCGCCGGCCGGCGCGGCGCCTCCTGGCTCAAGGTCAAGCCGGTGCACACCCTCGACCTCGTGGTGCTGGCCGCCGAGCGGGGCCACGGCCGCCGCACCGGCAAGCTCTCCAACCTGCACCTGGGCGCCCGCTCCCCGGACGGCTCCTTCGTGATGCTCGGCAAGACGTTCAAGGGCATGACGGACGCGATGCTCACCTGGCAGACCGAGCGGCTGAGGGAACTGGCGGTCGAGGACGACGGCTGGGTGGTGACCGTACGCCCCGAACTGGTCGTCGAGATCGCCTACGACGGACTCCAGCGGTCCAGCCGCTACCCGGCCGGGATCACCCTGCGCTTCGCCCGGGTCGTGCGCTACCGCGAGGACAAGCGGCCCGAGGAGGCTGACACGGTGGAGACGCTGCTGGCCGCGCACCCCCACGTGGCGCCATGAGCGGGCGGTCGAGGCGCAGCGCCGGTCTGCTGTTGTTCCGGCACACCGATCACGGTCTGGAAGTCCTGCTGGGCCATATGGGCGGCCCGTTCTTCGCCCGCCGCGAGGCCGGGGCGTGGACCGTGCCCAAGGGCGAGTACGAGCCGGACGAGCCCTCCTGGGAGGCCGCCCGCCGCGAGTTCCGGGAGGAGCTGGGGGTGCCGCCGCCCGACGGGGAGGCCGTGCCGCTCGGCGAGGTCCGGCAGACGGGCGGCAAGGTGGTCACGGCCTGGGCGGTCGAGGCGGACCTCGACCCGGCGACGGTCGTCCCGGGCACCTTCACGATGGAGTGGCCACCGCGCTCGGGGCGCCTTGCGGAGTTTCCCGAGCTGGACCGTGTCGAGTGGCTCGGCCTCGACCGGGCCCGCGAACTGATCGTGAAGGCGCAGAGGGCGTTTCTCGATCGGCTGGCGGAGCACTCGGGCTGACGGAAGAGCCGCGTTGCGGAGGCCGCCGCCGCGCGGGAAGGTCGAAGCAGAGCCTGTTCTCAGGAGGTCAGCCATGCCCATCGCCACCGTCAATCCGGCGACCGGCGAGACGCTCAAGACGTACGACGCCCTGGGCGAGGACGAGATCGAGCGCAGGCTCGCCGCCGCCGAGGCCGCGTTCCGTACCCATCGCACGACCACGTTCGCCGAGCGGGCCCTGCGGATGCGCAAGGCGGCCGACCTGCTCGAGGAGGATCAGGAGCGCATTGCCCGGGTGATGACCACCGAGATGGGCAAGCCGGTCAAGCAGGCCCGTGCGGAGGCCGCGAAGTGCGCCAAGGCGATGCGCTGGTACGCGGAGCACGCCGAGGAGCTGCTCGCCGACGAGGAGCCCGCCGAGTACGACGTGAAGGACTCGGGCGCCTCCTGGGTGATCGTGCGCTACCGGCCGCTCGGCCCGGTCCTCGCCGTGATGCCGTGGAACTTCCCGCTGTGGCAGGTGGTCCGCTTCGCCGCGCCCGCGCTGATGGCCGGCAACGTGGGGCTGCTCAAGCACGCCTCCAACGTCCCGCAGACCGCGCTCTACCTGGAGGACCTCTTCCGCCGGGCGGGCTTCGCCGAGGGCTGCTTCCAGACCCTGCTGATCGGCTCCGGAGCCGTGGAGGGGATCCTGCGCGACCCGAGGGTGAAGGCGGCGACGCTCACCGGCAGCGAACCGGCGGGCCGGTCCGTGGCCTCGGTCGCCGGGGACGAGATCAAGAAGACGGTCCTGGAGCTCGGCGGCAGCGACCCGTTCATCGTGATGCCGTCCGCGGATGTGGAGCGGGCCGCCGAGGTGGCGGTGACGGCCCGGGTGCAGAACAACGGGCAGTCGTGCATCGCCGCCAAGCGGTTCATCGTGCACGCCGGTGTGTTCGACGCGTTCACCGAACGGTTCACCGCCCGGATGAAGGACCTCAGGATCGGCGACCCGATGGAGGAGGAGACCGAGGTCGGGCCGCTCTCCAGCGAACAGGGCCGCGCCGACCTGGAGGAACTGGTCGAGGACGCGGTCGGCAAGGGCGCGAGGGTGCTGTGCGGCGGCGAGCGCCCGGACCGTCCCGGCTGGTACTACCCGCCGACCGTGCTCGCCGAGGTCACACCCGGGATGCGCATCCACCACGAGGAGGCGTTCGGCCCGGTCGCCACGCTCTACCGGGCAGCCGACATCGGCGAGGCGGTGGCGATCGCGAACGACTCGCCGTTCGCACTCAGTTCGAATGTGTGGACACACAACGGTACCGAGGTGGACCGGTTCGTCCTGGACCTGGAGGCCGGCGGCGTGTACATCAACGGTATGACGGCGTCCCACCCCGCGTTCCCGTTCGGCGGGGTCAAGCGCTCCGGCTACGGCCGCGAGCTGTCCGGGCACGGAATCCGCGAGTTCTGCAACATCACCACCGTATGGCACGGGGCGTGAGCGTTCCGCAGCTACGATCCCTGCTGTGAACCGCGAAGTGACCCTGCCTCTGATCGTCGACGACCGCGGCACGTTGCAGGTGGCGGCCGCGGATGTCAGCAAGCTGCTGCGCACGGTGGGCGGCCGGTGGCTGCGGCTGGTCGAGGCCGGCGAGGACGGGCTGGACGAGGACACCGTGGCCGCGCTGACCATCGAGCTGGCCAAACTGGCGGACCGCATCGACGTCGCGTGCATCGCGCACAGCAGCGGTTCGCTCCGCTAGGGAAGCCGGTCAGCCCGCGCGTCCAGTTCCCACAGGGCATGCCAGAACTGCGTCTCGTAGCCCTGGAGCAGCCGGCCGTAGCGGTGTGCGCGGTCCTCGTCCAGACGGCCGGCGTCCAGGCCCTCCTGCACCGCCTCCTCGGCCTTGGCCTCCAGGTCCGGTGACGGCACGGCGAAGAAGTCGAAGAACCCGCAGGCCGCGTCGTCGTAGCCGTAGTGGTGGCGCAGCGCCTGCGCGATCGACGCGCAGTAACCGCCCCAGGCCGCGAAGTTGGCACTCAGGGCCAGGGCGACGTCGGCCGGCTCCCCGTTCAGGGCGAGCCAGGCCACGTAGGCCGGGTAGCCCTGGCAGTCCGCCGGCGGCTCGTAGGTGTCCGCGGTCTCGTCGGCCCGGCAGACCGCGGCAAAGGCCCGCAGACGGTCCTGGGCCACGGATTCACCGTCCGCGAGGGCGGTGAAGAAGGCCGCGGATGCGGGCTCCTCCCGCGACCGCTCGGACAGGTACTCGAACGCCCGGCGGTCCGAGGCCATCACGTCGCGCTGCTGGAGGGCGAGTGCCGCGAGGGTGGCGGGCCGGGCCGCGCCCCGGGCGATCAGCGGAAGCAGCCGGTTGGCGTGCGGATCCGGGGCGAGCTTCCGGGTGGCCTCCTCCAGCAGTCCCCTGGCCGTGCGGGTCATCGACGCTCCTTCTCCGACTTGTGTCGCTCACCGAGCATGCCCGGAATGTCACTGTGTGTGCATCACTGAAGCGGAGTAACCGGCCGAGATATCGCAGCCCCGCCGGGCGATCGCGGGTGAAGCCCTCATACGGGTGAACCCTTCCGCCGGGGAGCGGGGAGTCCCCCCGCCAAGGCGGAGGAAGGCGGCTGCGCCGGCTCCTCGACGAGGGCGGCGCCCATCCCACGGCACGGGGGCTGCCGGCCGGCTTCGGACCGGGTATCACTGCGGCAATGGCCCTGGGCCGCCGGCATGTCCCCGCGGACGGGAACCGGACGGCGACCGAGGGGGTGGCGGCGACGGAGGGCGTTCCTGCCGCCCGGCCATAGGTGCGTCGTGCGGACGCCGGCAGGGCATGTGGCGTTCAAGGCGACCGGCTCACGCGCCCCCGGTCGCCGTCGTACCGCCGGGCTGCCCCCGCGCGTTCGCGAACCCGGCAAAGACCCCGGCGAAGATGTTCTTCCAGGCGTCTCCGCCGCCGGACCACGAACGCTGCTTCGAGGAGCTGCCGGAGATCCTCGCGGACGGGGCCCGGCCGACCAGGCGGCGATCGGGGACCGACGGCCGGGCTAGCGGATCGGCATGCCCGACAGGGTCCGTGCGATCACCAGCCGCTGGATCTCGCTCGTCCCCTCGAAGATGGTGTAGATGCCGGCGTCGCGGTGCATCCGCTCCACCGGGTACTCCCGGGTGTAGCCGTTGCCCCCGAGGATCTGGATCGCCTGCGCGGTGACCTTCTTGGCCGTCTCGCTGGCGAACAGCTTCGACATGGAGCCCTCGGCCGCCGTGAACGGCTTGCCGGTGACCGCCATCCACGAGGCCCGCCACACCAGCAGACGGGCGGCGTCGATCTGCGTCCGCATGTCCGCGAGCTGGAAGGCGACGCCCTGGTTGTCGATGATCGGCCGGCCGAACTGCTCACGTGTCCGCGCGTAGTCGAGGGCGACCTCGTAGGCGGCACGCGCCGTGCCCACGGCCATCGCGCCCACGGCCGGGCGGGACGCCTCGAACGTGGCCATGGCCGCGTTCTTCAGCCTCTCCCCACCCGCCTTCGCCTTCTCCCGGGCCCGGGCCAGCCGCTCGTCCAGCTTCTCCTTGCCGCCGAGCAGGCAGGAGCCGGGGACGCGGACGTTGTCGAAGATCACCTCGGCCGTGTGCGAGGCGCGGATGCCGTGCTTCTTGAACTTCTGGCCCTGCGACAGGCCCGGGGTGTCCGGCGGGACGATGAAGGAGGCATGTCCTTTGGATCCCAGCGCCGGGTCGACGACCGCGACCACGACGTGGACGTTGGCGATACCGCCGTTGGTGGCCCAGGTCTTGGTGCCGTTGATGACCCACTCGTCCTTGGCCTCGTCGTACACGGCACGGGTGCGCATGGAGGCGACATCGGAGCCGGCGTCGGGCTCGGAGGAGCAGAAGGCGGCCACCTTGACATCGTTGGTGTCGCCGTACATCTGGGGGATCCAGGTGCCGATCTGCTCCTCGGTGCCGTTGGCGAGGACACCCACGGCCGCGAGTCCGGTGCCCACGATCGACAGCGCGATGCCCGCGTCGCCCCAGAACAGCTCCTCCATCGCCATGGGGATGCCGAGGCCGGTGGAGTCGAAGTACTGCTGGGCGTAGAAGTCGAGGGAGTAGATGCCGACCTTGGCGGCCTCCTGGATGACCGGCCAGGGAGTCTCCTCACGCTCGTCCCATTCGGCGGCCGCGGGGCGGATCACATCGGCGGCGAAGCCGTGCAGCCAGTCCCGGACTTCCTTCTGTTCGTCGTTGAGCTCCATGGTGAACTCGGCCATGTCCCCTCCAGCACTGCGCTAACGTGTTACTTGCGGTAACGGCAGTGTGTTACTCACCAGTAGGAGAAGTCAACTCCCGGGCCGGCACGGTCGTCCGCCATGGGCGGTCGGCAGCTCGTTCGATACCGACCCGCCTTTCAGTGTTACTTTGCGCAGGCGTCACCGAAACAGCACGGGTGGGGAGAGAACATGGACACCACGCAGCGGGCCGAGCAGCAGCGGTCCGCCGACCGCCGACGGCGCGAATTGCTGGAGGCCGCCGACCGGGTGGTGCTGCGCGACGGCCCCGGGGCGTCGATGAACGCCATCGCCGCCGAGGCCGGTATCACCAAGCCGATCCTCTACCGCCACTTCGGCGACAAAGGCGGCCTGTACGCCGCACTCGCCAAACGCCACACGGACGCGCTGCTCGACTCGCTGCGGGCGGCGCTGGACGCACCGGCCGACCGGCGGGAGCGCGTGGAATCCACCCTGGACACCTATCTCGCGGCCATCGAGGCCCGGCCGCAGGTCTACCGCTTTCTGATGCATCCGGAGGAGGGCGGCTCGCAGAACGACCAGGGCTTCGACACCGGCCGGCACTCCATCCCGCTGCTGCGCCGCATGGGCGAGGAACTGGCCCAGGTCATCGAGGAGCGCCTGGACCTCGGCCCGGGCACCCACCAGCTCGCCCGGGTGTGGGGACACGGCATCGTCGGCATGATGCACGCGGCCGGTGACTGGTGGCTGGGCGAACGGCCCTGCTCCCGGGCCGAGTTGGTGCGCAGTCTGGCGGACCTGTTGTGGGGCCGGCTGGCCGCGGCGGGGGATCGCGTCGGAGGCCCCGGGTTCTGAAGCGCCCCCCGGGGTGCGGGGCCGCGCCGTCGCTCCGCGGCCTCGCGGCGCGGGCGGGAGCGGCCACGACCGGCCCGGTGCCGGACCACCACGCTCATCCGCTCCACGGCGCCCGCGCGGCCTGCCGCATCACCCGGCGGTGCCGCCGGCCGCTGAGCCGGTCGACATACAGACCACCGTCCAGGTGGTCGCACTCGTGCTGGAGGCACCGGGCGAACCACCCGGTGCCCTCCACCCGCACCGGCTCGCCGTCCACCGTGAAGCCCTCGACGACCGCGCGGTCGTACCGCTCCGTGCCCGCCTCCAGGCCCGGCAGGGACAGGCACCCCTCCGGTCCGCGGAGCACCACACCGTCCGCCTCGACCAGCCGTGGGTTCACCACATGCCCCAGATGGCGCACCTCCTCGTCGTCCGGGCAGTCGTACACGAACACCCGCAGCGCCTCGCCGATCTGGTGCGCCGCCAGTCCCACGCCCTGCGCGGCGTACATCGTGGCGAACATGTCCTCCACGAGCCGGGCGAGTTCGGGGCCGAAGTCGGTGACCTCCGCGCCGGGGGTGCGCAGCACAGGGTCGCCGAGCACGGTGATGGGCCGGACGCGCCCTTTGACGCCGGGGATGGAACGGTGTCGCATGGCGGCAAGGGTACGGTCGTCAGGGCCGCGCGGGCGCCGGGGTGGTGCCGCGGTTCGGGGGCGTGAGGGGATCTGGATAGGCTGGGGCCACACGTTGCCGGGACAGGGCGCGGCGCCGTATGCAAGGAGGATCGAGATCTGATGGCAGGCAACTCGGACCCGCTGACGCCGCGGGCCAAGCTGGCCGTGACCGCGGGCAAGGCGGTCGCTGCGGCATCGCGCGCCGCGGGGCGCGGCAGCGGATCGGTGATCGGCGGCCGAGTGGCGCTCAAGCTCGACCCCGACCTGCTCGGCCGGCTGGCCCAGAACCTGGATGTCATCCTGGTCTCCGCGACCAACGGCAAGACCACGACCACCCGGCTGATCGCGGAGGCACTGCGCGCCGCGGGCCCTGTCGTCTCCAACGCGCTCGGCGCCAACATGCCCGCCGGCATCACCTCGGCGCTGGCCGGCGGCTCGGACGCCAAGTTCGGTGTCATCGAGGTCGACGAGAAGTACCTCGCCGGGGTCGCCCGCGACACCGACCCCAAGTGCATCGCGCTGCTCAACCTCTCCCGCGACCAGCTCGACCGCGCCGCCGAGACCCGGATGCTCGCCGAGAACTGGCGTGAGGGCCTCTCCGGCTCCAAGGCCGTGATCGTCGCCAACGCCGACGACCCGCTCGTCGTGTGGGCCGCCTCGTCGTCGCCCAATGTGATCTGGGTCGCGGCCGGACAGATGTGGAAGGACGACGCCTGGTCCTGCCCGTCCTGCGGCGGTGTGATGCAGCGCCCCGGCGACGACTGGTTCTGCGGCGAGTGCGGTTTCCGCCGGCCGACCCCGTCGTGGGTGCTGTCGGGCGACCATGTCCTCGACCCGCACGGCTCCGCCTGGCCGATCCACCTCCAGCTGCCGGGCCGTGCCAACAAGGCCAACGCCGCCAGCTCGGCCGCCGTCGCCGCCGTCTTCGGCGTGCCTCCGCAGGTCGCCCTGGAGCGCATGTACCAGGTGCAGGCGGTGGCCGGACGCTACGACGTCGTCCAGTTCCAGGGCCGCGACCTGCGTCTGCTGCTCGCGAAGAACCCGGCCGGCTGGCTGGAGACGTTCTCCCTGATCGACCCGCCGCCGACCCCGGTGATCCTTTCGGTGAACGCGCGCGGCGCGGACGGCACCGACACCTCCTGGCTGTGGGACGTCGACTACACGCGGCTCACCGGGCACCCGATCTTCGTCATCGGCGACCGCAAGCTGGACCTCGCCGTGCGCCTGGAGGTCGCGAACCAGTCCTTCCAGGTCTGCGACGACCTCGACCAGGCCGTCCAGCTCGCTCCGCCGGGCCGGATCGAGGTCATCGCGAACTACACCGCGTTCCAGGACCTGCGCCGCCGCGTCGGCAACTGACCACGAAGGACGATCATCGATGAGTGACAACAGCCTCCGTCTGGTGTGGATCTACCCGGACCTGCTGAGCACCTACGGCGACCAGGGCAACGCGCTCGTCGTGGAGCGCCGGGCCCGCCAGCGCGGCCTGGACGTGGCCCGGCTCGACGTGCGCAGCGACCAGCCGATCCCGACGTCCGGCGACATCTACCTGATCGGCGGCGGCGAGGACCGTCCGCAGCGGCTCGCCGCCGAGCGGCTGCGCCGTGACGGCGGTCTGTACCGGGCCGTGGAGAACGGCGCGATCGTGTTCTCCGTCTGTGCCGGGTACCAGATCCTCGGCCACGAGTTCATCAACGACCTCGGGCAGCGCGAGCCGGGCCTCGGCCTGCTGGACGTGGTCTCGGTGCGCGGCGAGGGCGAGCGGTGCGTCGGCGACGTTCTCGCGGACGTCGACCCGCAGCTGGGTCTGCCCCAGCTCACCGGCTTCGAGAACCACCAGGGCGTCACGCACGTCGGACCGAACGCCCGCCCGCTCGCGCAGGTGCGGCTCGGCAAGGGCAACGGCACGGGTGACGGCACGGAGGGCGCGTACAACGGGACGGTCTTCGGTACGTACATGCACGGGCCCGTGCTCGCGCGCAACCCGCTGATCGCCGACCTGCTGCTGAAGCTGGCGCTCGATGTCAACGCGCTTCCGCCGGTCGACGACCGCTGGTACGAGGCGCTGCGCAACGAGCGGATCACGGCCGCGCAGCAGCCCGCCTAGGGTCCCTCCCCAAGCCCGCCCGAAACGATTCCGCGGAGCCGCCCGGCGGACCGTGCACCTGGCGGTCCCGCGGGCGTCACCAGCCCGTCTGACGGCCCGTCCGCACAGGTGAGCGGGCACGTCCAGCTGGCGGACGCACGGTGCTGCCCCGCCCCCCGTCGCCGGTAGGGTGGCGGGGATCGAGCCGGACAGCGTGGTCCGGTCCCGGCTCATGTGGAGAAGGTTTTTCGGGCTATGCGCATTGGTGTCCTCACGTCCGGCGGCGACTGCCCCGGCCTGAACGCCGTCATCCGGTCCGTCGTGCACCGCGCCGTCGTCGACCACGGCGACGAGGTCATCGGCTTCCGGGACGGCTGGAAGGGCCTCCTGGAGTGCGACTACCTCAAGCTCGACCTCGACGCGGTGGGCGGCATCCTGGCTCGCGGCGGCACCATCCTCGGCTCCTCCCGGGTCCGCCCCGAGCACCTGCGGGACGGAGTGGAGCGGGCCAGGGGCCACGTCGAGGAACTGGGCATCGACGCCATCATCCCGATCGGCGGTGAGGGCACGCTCAAGGCGGCCCGGCTGCTGTCCGACAACGGGCTGCCGATCGTCGGCGTGCCCAAGACCATCGACAACGACATCGCGGTCACGGACGTCACCTTCGGCTTCGACACGGCCGTGGGCGTGGCGACCGAGGCCCTGGACCGGCTGAAGACCACCGCCGAGTCCCACCAGCGCGTCCTGATCGTGGAGGTCATGGGCCGCCACACCGGCTGGATCGCGCTGCACTCCGGCATGGCCGCCGGCGCCCACGCCATCGTGGTGCCGGAACGCCCCTTCGACATCGAGGAGTTGGCGGCCCGGGTGGGCGAGCGGTTCGACGCCGGCAAGCGGTTCGCGATCGTGGTGGCGGCCGAGGGCGCCAAGCCGAAGCCGGGCAGCATGGAGTTCGACGAGGGCAGCAAGGACATCTACGGCCACGAGCGCTTCGCCGGCATCGCCCGCCAGCTCTCGATCGAGCTGGAGCAGCGCCTCGGCAAGGAGGCCCGCCCGGTGATCCTCGGGCACGTCCAGCGCGGCGGCACGCCGACGGCGTACGACCGCGTGCTCGCCACCCGCTTCGGCTGGCACGCCGTGGAGGCCGTGCACCGCGGCGAGTTCGGGATGATGACCGCGCTGCGCGGCACGGACATCGTGACGGTGCCGCTGGCGGAGGCCGTCAAGACGCTGAAGACGGTGCCGCAGGAGAGGTACGCCGAGGCCGAGTGCGTCCTGTAGCACGGGACCGGTCTCCTGCGGTGCGGGACTGATCACGTACGGAGTCCAGGAGTCCGCCCCCGGTCGCGGCTGCGACCGGGGGCGGTTCTACTCTGGTGCGGACAGACAGCGCACAACCCCCACGAAACAGGAGCCGGCGGATGGATCACAGCGGGCACGGCATGACCATGGATCTGCCGCCGTTCACGCTGGGGCGGGGCCTGGAATGGTCCGCCGACCCGTTCTTCCTCGTCGCCTGCCTGGTCGGGCTCGGACTGTACGGGTGGGGCGTGGCCCGGCTCGTGCGGCGCGGGGACAAGTGGCCGGTGGGCCGGACCGTGTCGTACGTCATCGGTGTGCTGACGGTGATGCTGGTCATGTGCACCAAGCTGAACGACTACGGCATGGTCATGTTTAGCGCGCACATGGTGCAGCACATGGTGATCAGCATGCTCTCGCCGATCCTGCTGCTGCTCGGCGCCCCGATCACGCTGGCGCTGCGTGCGCTGCCCACGGCGGGCCGTGACCGCAAGGGACCGCGCGAACTGCTGTTGATGCTGCTGCACAGCCGCTATGTGCGGGTCGTCACACACCCGGCGTTCACCATCCCCCTGTTCATCGCCAGCCTGTACGGGCTCTACTTCACGCCGCTCTTCGACTTCCTGATGGAGTCCAGGGCCGGGCACCTCGCGATGATGGTGCACTTCCTCGCCGTCGGCGTGGTGTTCTTCTGGCCGATCATGGGCGTCGACCCGGGTCCGCACCGGCCCGGTTACCTGATGCGGATGCTGGAGCTGTTCGCGGGTATGCCGTTCCACGCGTTCTTCGGCATCGCGCTGATGATGGCGTCCACGCCTATGGTCGAGGCCTACCGGCATCCGCCGGCCTCGCTCGGCATCGACGCCCTGGCGGACCAGACCTCGGCGGGCGGCATCGCCTGGGCGTTCAGCGAGGTGCCCTCCGTGCTGGTGCTCCTGGCGCTGCTGTTCCAGTGGTACGGCTCGGAACAGCGGCAGGCCAAGCGGAAGGACCGCGCCGCCGACCGCGACGGCGACAAGGAACTCGAGGCGTACAACGCCTATCTGGCCTCACTCAACGCACGCGGCAATTGAGTTCCGCCACACCGCTGAATTCCCTTTCCTCTCAAGTCCTTTCAAGGCACCTGAAATGCTCCCGCATTCGGTAACCTGGTGCCCGGCGCCCTGCCTCCGCTCGGCAGGGCGCGGGGGGACCGCCGGGGGGAGCGGTGATGACACGTCATGTATTCCTGCAAAGGAACGGAAAATCAGCGATCCGGAGGATCGGCTTTCTGCTGGCCGCCGTGCTGATCCTCAGCGGATGCAGCAGAAACGCACAGGTGTTCGCGGTGAAGGCCGTCGCCGCCGGAGTTCCGTCGCTCGCCCCCTTCTTCGGCGAGCGCAGCGGACTCGGCCACGACACCACGATCCGGGCAGGCCGGACGCCGGGTGGCCTACAGGCGGGCAATACGCCGGGGCTCTACGGGGGCTCGCGGAAACCGACGGTCTGTGACGTCACACGACTGAAGGAATTCCTCAGGGACCCGAGGAACGACCGAAAGGCCAAGGTCTGGGCGCAGGTCGAAGGTATTGCCCAGACAGAGATCCCTGACTATCTGGACCGGCTCACACCCGTCCTTCTACGTCACGACACCCTCGTACAGAACCACGACTACAAGAAGGGCGAGGCCGCACCATTCGACTCCTTGCTCCAGGCCGGAATCGCGGTACTGGTGAACGAGCAGGGGCAGCCGACGGTGAAGTGCTCGTGCGGAAATCCACTGCGCCCCTTCCGGGGTGACGCGACCCGGATTTCCGTCAAGTTCGAGGGCCGGAACGAGAAATGGGCCGGGTACGACCGTTCCTCGGTGGTGGCGGTCCGCCCCGCGCCGCAGCCGCTGACCCGGCTCGCGCTCGTCGACGTGGACGACAGGCACCGGGGGCTCGACCGGCCCGTCGGCACGACCGGCCGGCACGACGCCCCCTTCGACACCCGGGCACGGCACAAGGTGCCCGATGTGACGGGGCTGCGGTTCGCCGAGGCCGGTCGGCGGCTCGCGGCGCAGGGGCTGGCGGTCGCCTACGCCGGCCGGGGGGCGCCACCCGACGAGGCAGCGGTCACGGGCTCGGATCCTGCGCCCGGCACCGAGCTGGCGTTCGGGCAGTATGTGACGTTGTCGGTGAACACGGGCGGGACGGACGGACCCGGGATGCCGGGCGGATCCGGCGCGTCCAGGACGGGGACGGTCCCAGGGACCGACGGCGCCACGGGCCGGGGCCCGGACACCGGAAGGTCCGTTTCCCCGTCGCCGGGCGGCTCGGCGTCCGGGAAGACGGGTGGCTCTTCCGCCACGCCGAGTGACAGCGGGAGGGCCTCCTCGCCGCAGACCACGGGCGGCTCGTCGTCACCCGCCGCGGCCGGCTCCTCCTCGCCTGCCGGAAGCGGATCGTCTCCGACGGGCGGCAGGGAGTCCTCCACGACGCCGCGGGGCGGCTCGTCCTCGGCAGCCGGAAGCGGATCTCCCTCGGCACCACGGGGC
This sequence comes from Streptomyces sp. NPDC046931, assembly GCF_040644655.1. Lineage (NCBI taxonomy): Bacteria > Bacillati > Actinomycetota > Actinomycetes > Kitasatosporales > Streptomycetaceae > Streptomyces > Streptomyces sp. NPDC046931. Next base: position 132,018 of record NZ_JBEYWX010000015.1, on the reverse strand, counting down.
AGCTCGCCCACCACGACCGCGGGCAGCTCCCCCAAACCACCACACAGCAGCCCACCCACCACGACCGCGGGCAGCTCTCCCAAACCACCACACAGCAGCCCACCCACCACAACCGCGGGCAGCTCTCCCAAACCACCACATAGCAGCCCACCCACCACAACCGCCGGCAGCTCCCCCAAACCACCACATAGCAGCCCACCCACCACAACCGCCGGCAGCTCCCCCAAACCACCACACAGCAGCCCACCCACCACAACCGCCGGCAGCTCTCCCAAACCACCACACAGCAGCCCACCCACCACAACCGCCGGCAGCTCGCCCTCCGCTCCGCGCGGTGGCTCGGTCTCCGTTTCCAGCAGTCCGACGTCCGGCAGACCGGCCACCAGCGGGCCGGCGACCGGCGCGCCTGTCACCGGCGCCCCGGCCACCCGTGAGCCGCCGGTCACGCGCGCCCCCGTGAAGGGCTCGCCCACCACCGGCGCGCCCTAGGCACCACCTGGACACGACCTGGATTCGGGAGCGAGCGATGGCATCAGGATCACCGCAGTCCGGAGTGGGCCGGGTCATCGCCGGCCGCTACCGCCTGCTCAACCAGCTCGGCGGCGGCGCGATGGGCCATGTGTGGCTCGCCCACGACGAGCGGCTGGCCTGCGAGGTCGCCCTCAAGGAGATCGTGTTCCGCGATTCGGTCGAGGCGACCGAGGAACGGGCGACCCGGGTCGCCCGTGCCCGCGCGGAGGCCCGGCTCGCGGCCGGGCTGCGGGGCCACCCGCACGTGGTCACCGTGCACGATGTGCTGGAGCACGAGGGTCTGCCGTGGATCGTCATGGAGTACGTGCCCGGCGCGCTGGACCTGCGCGAGCGGGTCCACCGGCAGGGCCCCCTCGCCCCCGCCGAATGCGCGCGTATCGGGCTGGCCGTGCTGGACGCGCTCACCGCCGGCCACGAGCGGGGCGTCATGCACCGGGACGTGAAGCCGGCGAACATCCTGCTGGCGCCCGACCGCTCCGGGACGCCGTACGCCCGTGTCCTGCTCACCGACTACGGCATCGCGGTGCAGCCGGACGCGGGCGAGACCCGGTACACGCTGACGTCCGCGCTGGTCGGGACGCCGGGCTATCTGGCGCCGGAGCGAGCGACGGGCGGGCCCCCGACCGCCGCCGCGGACCTGTTCTCGCTGGGCTGCACGCTGTACTTCGCGGTGGAGGGGTGCGGGCCCTTCGAACGTGACACACAGATCGCGGAGGTCACCGCGGTGGTCCTGGAGGAGCCCCGGCCCCCGGAGCAAGCTGGGGCGCTGGCGCCACTGCTGTCCGCGATGCTGGTCAAGGACCCGGCGCTGCGGATCACGGCGGGCGACACCGCACCCGCGCTGGCCGCGGTCGTCACCCCGGTGTCACGGACGCGCACCCGGGTCGACCCGAGGTCGCATCCGGCGTGGGAAGGCTTCGCCGCGACGACCCAGACCTCGCGGCGCCGGCCGCTGCCGGACGCCGTCCCCACCGCCGGATACGGAGGTTCCGGGCAGGCTCCACCGGCCTCGGGAGCGGCGCCTCCCGGCTGGGTACGGACAGGTGCTCCGGCCGCGCCCGGCTCGTCGTACGGGCCGGACGTGCTCGGAGGAGCGGGTTTCGGCCCGCCGCTCGGCCGGAGCGAGCCGCATCCGAGGCGGTCACATCTCCTGCGGGCCCTCGTCGCCTGCCTCCTCGGGCTGGTCCTCGCCCTGGGCGGGGTCTGGTACGCCGTGCACCGCCCGGCGTCGGGCGGGACGGCGCAGCCGTACGGTGCGGACGTCGCGCTCACCCGCCCGCTCCAGAACGGCGACTGCGTCGTCGCCGTCTGGCCCGGGCGCGCGTTCGACGACGCCCCTCCACGGCTGACCGTGGATCCGAGCTGCGCCGAGGGGAACCCGGACGGGCAGGTCATGGCCCTGGTCCCCAGCGCGTCCGCCGACGAGGCGCGCCGGCGGGGTCCCGCCGCGTGTGAGCAGCGCACCCGGGAGGTCCGCGACAAACTCGCGGACGTGCGCAGTTACGCCGTGGTCCCCACCCGCTCGGGCTTCGCGGCGGCCGGGCGGCGCACCGCGTGTCTGGTGCTGGGCGCGCACGGGCCGGTGTACGGGCCGCTCGGCGACCACCGCAGGCCGGGGCTGAGGTTCGTCGACACGGCGAACATGCAGAAACGGGACTGTCTGGATGCGTTGTCACCGACGGCGGCACGGCTGGTCTCCTGTGCCGGGCCCCACGACCAGCAGGTGCTCGGCTTCACCCGGCTGGCCCCGGACACCACCCTGACTCGGGCGAAGAGCCTGTCGGACACGGCGTGCGCGCGGGACGTCCCGCCGAAGGACTACGGCTACGACCCGTCACGCTACGAGGCCGCGTCATGGGCGGGAAACGCCGCGTGGAAGACCGGAACTCATCTGGTCGTATGCACCGTGCGCAAGCAGAACGGGGGCACCATGGGGAAGGACGAACCATGAGGAGGGTGTTGCGATGCCCGGTTCCACGAAGACGATGGGGGTGCTGACCGTAGGTGGGCTCGTCGTGGTGACGGCCTACACGGTGGCGCTCGGCAGCAGCGGCTGGCTGTGGTTCGGCTGGGTGGTGCTCGGCCTGCTCACCTTCGCCATGGTGCTCACCCGGGACACCTGAGGCTCACTGCCGGGGCGGCCGCCCGGCCGAGTGCACTCCCGGCTGGTACTTCGGCAACCGGGCGGTGATCTTCATGCCCGCTCCCGGGGCGGTCTCGATGACGAGCCCGTGGTCGTCGCCGTAGACCTGGCGCAGCCGGTCGTCCACGTTGGACAGGCCGATGCCGCCGGAGGGGCCGGCTTCTCCGGCGAGGATGCGGCGCAGCAGCCCGGGGTCCATTCCGGCGCCGTCGTCCTCGATGACGACCAGGGCCTCGGCGCCCGCGTCCCGGGCGGTGATGCTGATGTGGCGTTTGTCGGTGGTGCCCTCGAGGCCGTGTTTGACGGCGTTCTCGACGAGCGGCTGGAGGCACAGGAACGGCAGGGTGACCGGCAGCACCTCGGGGGCGATCTGGAGGGTGACGGAGAGCCGTTCGCCGAAGCGGGCCCGGACGAGCGCCAAGTACTGGTCGATGGCGTGGAGTTCGTCGGCGAGCGTGGTGAAGTCGCCGTGCCTGCGGAACGAGTAGCGGGTGAAGTCGGCGAACTCCAGGAGGAGTTCGCGGGCCCGCTCGGGGTCGGTGCGCACGAACGAAGCGATCACCGCGAGCGAGTTGAAGACGAAGTGCGGGGAGATCTGGGCGCGCAACGCCTTGATCTCGGCCTCGATGAGCCGGGTACGGGACCGGTCGAGGTCCGCCAGCTCCAGTTGCACGGAGACCCAGCGGGCGACTTCGCCGGCGGCCCGGACGAGGACCGCGGACTCCCGGGGCGCGCAGGCCACCAGCGTCCCGTGCACCCGGTCGTCGACGGTGAGGGGAGCGACGACGGCCCAGCGCAGCGGGCAGTCGGGGGCCTCGCAACGGAGGCGGAAGGCCTCACCGCGGCCGTTCTCCAGCGGGCCGCCGAGCCGCCGGAGCACCTCGTCCCGGTGGTGCTCCCCCACGCCGTCCCAGGCCAGCACGGCCTCCCGGTCGGTCAGGCAGAGGGCGTCGGTGCCGAGCAGGGTGCGCAGCCGCCGCGCGGACCTGCGGGCCGTGTCCTCGGTGAGCCCCGCGCGCAGCGGCGGCGCGGCCAGGGAGGCGGTGTGCAGGGTCTGGAAGGTGGCGTGCTCGACGGGCGTGCCGAGCCCCCCGAGCCTCTCGGGGCGCGCGGTGCGCCGGCCGAGCCAGAAACCGGCGGCGAGCAGCGGGAGCACGGCCACGCACAGGCCGGCGAGGAATCCGCTCATGCCTCCGCCTCCGTCCTCAGTTCCTCGGGCAGATGGAACCGCGCCAGGATCGCGTCCGTCCCCGCGGGAACCCGGCCCGGCGTCGCCAGGGACACCAGCACCATGGTGAGGAATCCCAGCGGCACCGACCAGAGCGCCGGCCAGGCGAGCAGCGTGTGCGGGGTGCCGTTGCCCGGGTGGCCCGCCATGGTCATCGCGACCGCGGCGAACGCGGAGCCGCCGCCGACCAGCATTCCGGTGGCCGCGCCCGGCGGGGTCAGCCGCCGCCACCAGATGCCGAGGACGAGCAGCGGGCAGAACGACGACGCGGACACGGCGAACGCGAGACCGACCGCGTCGGCCACGGGCAGTCCGCCGACCAGGACGCTGGCCGCGAGCGGCACCGCCATCGCCAGCAGCGTCCCGAGCCGGAAGTGCCGCACGCCCCGGGACGGCAGGACGTCCTGGGTGAGCACTCCGGCGACCGCCATGGTCAGACCCGACGCGGTGGACAGGAACGCGGCGAAGGCCCCGCCGGCGACCAGGGCGCCCAGCAGGTCCCCGCCGAGCCCGCCGGTCATCCGGCCGGGCAGCAGCAGGACGGCCGCGTCGGCGTTACCGGTCAGGGTGAGTTCGGGGGCGTAGAGCCGCCCCAGCGCGCCGTAGACGGGCGGCAGCAGGTAGAAGGCGCCGATCAGGGCGAGCACCGCGACGGTGGTGCGGCGCGCGGCGACCCCGTGCGGGCTGGTGTAGAAGCGGACCACGACATGCGGCAGGCCCATGGTGCCGAGGAAGGTGGCGAGGATCAGTCCGTAGGTGGCGTACAGCGGGCGCTCCTCGGGGCCCGACGCCGCCGGGGCCGTGATGCCTCCGTCGCCGCCCCGGCCGACGACGGGCGCGGGGACCCGGTCGCCCCGGTCGAAGGCCAGCCGGGTGCCGTGACCGATGCGGTGGACACCGGCGGTGAGGCGTACGCGCCGGCCCGCGTAGCGCCGTCCGTCGACGGTGCCCGTGGCCGTCACGGCGAGGGGGCCGGCCAGTCTCAGATCGAGGGTGTCGTCGATCCGTACCACCTGGTGGTCGCGGAAGGCCGGGGGTTCGGCGAACGCGGCGCGGGGCGCGCCGTCGCCCTGCCAGGCCACCGCCAGGAACAGCGCTGGGACGAGCAGGGCGGTGAGTTTCAGCCAGTACTGGAAGGCCTGGACGAAGGTGATGCTGCGCATGCCGCCCGCGGCGACCGTGGCGACCACCACGACCGCGACGAGGACCCCGCCGAGCGGTTCGGGGGCGCCGGTCAGCACGGCCAGGGTGAGTCCCGCGCCCTGGAGTTGGGGCAGCAGGTACAGCCAGCCGACCCCGACGACGAAGCCGCCGGCGAGCCGGCGCACCTGCTGCGAGGCGAGCCGGGCCTCCGCGAAGTCGGGCAGGGTGTAGGCACCCGAGCGGCGCAGCGGTGCGGCCACGAACAGGAGCAGGACGAGATAGCCGGCGGTGTAGCCGACCGGGTACCAGAGCATGCCGGGGCCTTGGACGAGGACCAGTCCGGCGATGCCCAGGAAGGAGGCGGCGGAGAGGTACTCGCCGCTGATGGCGGCCGCGTTGAGGCGGGGGCCCACGGTGCGGGAGGCGACGTAGAAGTCCGAGGTGGTGCGGGAGACGCGCAGGCCGAAGGCGCCGACGAGGACGGTCGCGAGGACGACCAGGGCGACCGCGGGGACCGCGTAGTTCTGGTTCACGGCCGCGCCTCAGCGGTCCTCGACGAGACGGACGAGGTCCCTCTCGTTGCGCTCGGCACGTCGCACATACCAGCGGGCGAGCAGGACCAGCGGCGGGTAGAGGCAGAAGCCGAGGACGGCCCACTCCAGGCCCCTGTTCCGGGTGGCGGCGAAGAGCAGGGGCAGTGGCCCCACGAGGAGCACCAGGACCGCGAACACGGCGAGTGCGGCCCGTAGCTGACTGCGCATCAACGAGCGGACGTAGGTGTGACCGAGGGTGGTCTGCTCGTCGATCTCGGTCCGTGGGCGGTAGTAGCCGGAGGCCCGGCGGGGGTGCCGGGGCGCCCCGGTGACGACGACACGGCGCTGGGTGGGGTCCTGGGGCACGCCGTCCTCCTCACCGGCCGCTGGTCCGGCGCATCAGCAGGTCCCGCAGCTCGCGGGTGTGCCGGCGGCTGACCTGGAGTTCGACGGAGCCGACGAGAACGCTGACCGTGCCCGCGCCGAGGCGGAGTTCGTCGATGTGCCGCAGGGCGACGAGGTGGCGGCGGTGGATACGGAGGAAACTTCGCGTGCGCCAGCGCTCCTCCAGGGTGGACAGCGGGATGCGGACGAGGTGGCTGCCCTGCGGGGTGTGCAGTCGGGCGTAGTCGCCGTGCGCCTCGACGTGCGTGATGTCCTCGACGGGCACGAACCGCGTCACCCCGCCGAGCTCGACCGGGATGTGGTCGGGGTCGGGTTCGTGGACCGGTATCGGAGGCGTGGTCCGGCGCAGCTGCGCGGCCCGGCGCACCGCCTCCGCGAGCCGCTCGCGGCGCACCGGCTTGAGGACGTAGTCGACGGCCTTCAGGTCGAAGGCCTGCACGGCGAAGCCCTCGTGCGCGGTGACGAACACGACGAGCGGTGGCTCGGCGAGGCCGGTCAGCAGCCGGGCCATCTCCAGGCCGTCGAGCCCGGGCATGTGGATGTCGAGGAAGACGACGTCGATCGCGTCGGGGCCGTCCGGTCCGGACTGCAGGGCGCGGTTGATGCGCCGCAGCGCCTCGGTCGCGTCGCCCGCGCCCTCCGCGCTGCCGATCCGCGGATCCGTGTGCAGCAGGTGGAGCAGCTCCTCCAGCGAGGGGAGTTCGTCGTCGACGGCGAGCGCGCGCAGCATGAACGTGGAGTGTAGGAGCATTCCGTACGCCTGGACATGTGCGGAACATGGACGTTCCTGCTGGATACAGTGCCCGCATGAACAGCAGGCCAGGGCCGTTCGACGAGCTCGACCGGAAGATCATCACCGCTCTGATGGCGAACGCCAGGACCAGTTTCGCCGAGATCGGCGCGGCCATCGGCCTGTCGTCGACGGCGGTCAAGCGCCGGGTGGACCGGCTGCGCGAGTCGGGGGTGATCACCGGGTTCACGGCCACGGTGAAGCCGTCGGCGCTGGGCTGGCGCACGGAGGCGTACGTGGAGGTGTACTGCGAGGGCGCGGCGCCGCCGCGGCGCCTGGCGGAGGTCGTGCGCAACCATCCGGAGATCACCGCGGCGATGACGGTGACGGGCGGAGCGGACGCGCTGCTGCATGTGCGGGCCCGGGACGTCGAGCACTTCGAGGAGGTGCTGGAGCGCATCCGCGCGGAGCCTTTCATCCGGAAGACCATCAGTGTGATGGTGCTGTCCCACCTCCTCCCCGAGAGCCCGGAGGCGGCGGCGAGCCAGGCCGCGCCCGGCCGCGCAGCAGACGTGCGCTGACCAGCCGGAAGACGCAGTGTTGCTGCGTGAAGACGCAGTCATCGTTTCTTGTCGGCCGTCTCCGCGGCTTCCTACCTTTAGGTCAACCCTCACTCGACATCCCAGGAAGCGGAGGAACCCCTCTGTGACCGACACCCGTGTGCCGCGCCGGCGGCGCTTCCTCGTCTGCGAACCCAGACATTTCGCCGTGCAGTACGCGATCAATCCGTGGATGCATCCCGACACGAAGGTCGACGTGGACCTCGCCCGGGAGCAGTGGCAGGGGCTGATCCGCGCCTACCACGACCACGGACACGCCGTCGACGCCGTGGACCCGGTCCCCGGCCTCCCGGACATGGTGTTCGCCGCCAACTCGGCGGTCGTCGTCGACGGCCGTGTCTTCGGCTCCCTCTTCCACGCTCCCGAGCGGCGCCCCGAGTCCGAGCACTACGAGACGTGGTTCAAGGCGGCCGGCTATGACGTGCACCGCTCCGAGTCCGTCTGCGAGGGCGAGGGCGACCTGGTCTGGACGGGACGGTATCTCCTGGCCGGGACCGGCTTCCGCACGACGCGGGAGGCGCACCGCGAGGTGCAGGAGTTCTTCGGTCACCCGGTCATCAGCCTGACCCTGGTGGACCCGTACTTCTACCACCTGGACACGGCGCTGTTCGTCCTCGACGACGACAACATCACGTACTATCCGGAGGCGTTCTCACCCGGCAGCCGCGAGGTGCTCGCCCGGCTGTACCCGGACGCGGTGCTCGCGACCCGCGAGGACGCGATGGCCTTCGGCCTCAACTCCGTCTCCGACGGACGCCACGTCTTCATCGCCCCCCGCGCCGAGGCGCTCGCCGCCCGGCTCGCCGACCACGGCTACGACCCCGTCCCCGTCGACCTCTCCGAGTTCCACAAGGCCGGCGGCGGCATCAAGTGCTGCACTCAGGAGATCCGTTCATGACCGCTCCCGCCCGTACGCGTTCGTCCGACGAGTTGATCAGCGCCGAGCAGCCGGTCCTCGCGCACAACTACCACCCGCTGCCCGTGGTGGTGGCGCGCGCCGAGGGCACCTGGGTGGAGGACGTCGAGGGCCGTCGCTACCTCGACATGCTCGCCGGCTACTCGGCCCTCAACTTCGGGCACCGCAACCCGGTGCTGATCGAGGCGGCGCACCGCCAGCTGGACCGCCTGACGCTCACCTCCCGCGCGTTCCACAACGACCAGCTCGCCGAGTTCGCGGAGTCCCTGGCCGCGCTGACCGGTCTGGACATGGTCCTGCCCATGAACACGGGCGCCGAGGCGGTGGAGAGCGCCGTGAAGGTGGCCCGCAAGTGGGCGTACGAGGTCAAGGGCGTGCCCGCCGACCGGGCGACGATCGTGGTGGCGGCCGGCAACTTCCACGGGCGTACGACGACGATCGTCAGCTTCTCGACGGACGAGACGGCGCGGTCGGGCTTCGGCCCGTTCACCCCGGGCTTCCGGATCGTCCCGTACAACGACCTGGCCGCGTTGGAGGCGGCCGTCGACGAGACGACGGCGGCCGTGCTGATCGAGCCCATCCAGGGCGAGGCGGGTGTGATCATCCCCGACGACGGCTATCTCGCCGGGGTCCGTGACCTCACCCACCGCGCCGGTTGCCTGTTCATCGCCGACGAGATCCAGTCGGGCCTCGGCCGGACGGGCAGCACCCTGGCCGTGGACCACGAAGGGGTGGTGCCGGACGCGCTGCTGCTCGGCAAGGCGCTCGGCGGTGGCATCGTGCCGGTGTCCGCGGTGGTCGCACGCCGTGAGGTGCTCGGCGTGCTCAAGCCGGGCGAGCACGGTTCGACGTTCGGCGGCAACCCGCTGGCCGCGGCCGTCGGCTCGGCGGTCGTCGGTCTCCTGGAGACGGGCGAGTTCCAGCGCAGGGCGGCCGAGCTGGGCGTGGTGCTGCGGGACGGTCTCACCGCGCTCCTCGGCAAGGGCGTCGTGGGCTTCCGCTCGCGCGGGCTGTGGGCGGGCGTCGACATCGACCCCGCGATCGGCACCGGCCGTGAGATCAGCAAGCGCCTCATGCGGGAGGGCATCCTCGCCAAGGACACCCACGGCTCGACGATTCGCCTGGCCCCGCCGCTGACGATCACGGGCGAGGAGCTGGGATCGGCGCTGGAGGCGCTGGAGCGGGTCCTGACGGCCTGATCGCCGGCAACGGCACCCGGAAGCCCGGCCCCTACGGGCTCCGGGTGCCGTTGTCCCGCCCGTGCCCCGGCCGGGCGTGCGCCGGTCAGGCCCACAGCCCCGTCAGGTCGAGCGCCTCGGCGGGCGTCCGCGCGTGCCGTACGCCCGGCACCTGGCGTCCCTCGGCGTCGACGAGCCGCCAGCCGTCGCCGAGCTGGACCACGGGCACCCCGCCCCGGCGCATGGCCAGGGCCAGCTCGGAGAGCGTGCCCCAGGAGCCCCCGACCACGACGACGGCGTCCCCGCTGTGGACGATCACGCTGTTGCGTGCCTGCCCGAGGCCGGTGGCGATCGCAACGCTCAGATCCGGCCCGGCCCCGCTGCGGTCGGCCCCCGGCAGGATCCCGACGACCACGCCGTCGCGCGACCGGGCGCCCGCCGCGACGGCGGCCATCACCCCGCCGTGCCCTCCGCAGATCACCACGGCTCCGCGCTCCGCGAGCAGACGTCCCAGTTCGTGGGCGAGATCCCACTCGCTCTCCCCGCACCGCGCCGGCCCGCACACCGCCACCTGCAACGCCATGGCCCGCCGCCCGGACGGCGCCTCAGCCGACCTTGCGGCCGCGCAGCGGTGTGGTCGGCGCGCCGGCGCCCTCCTGGAGCCCCTGAATGAACTCCTCCAGCACCTCGGTCGCCGTCCGCTGCGGCCGCCAGCCCAGTTCGGTGTGCGCGCGGGCGCAGTCCATGAGCGGCAGGCGCAGTACGGCGTCGAAGAGATGCGGTGAGGCGGGAAGCAGACGCAGTCCCCACGCGGCGGCGAGCGCCGACCGTGCGGCGGTGCGGGGCAGCCGTACGGGACGGGACCCCAGGAGCTCGCCCAGGACGGCCGCGTCGAGGGGCGGATCGGCGGCCAGGTTGAACGCCCCTCGCACGTCACTGTGGATCGCGAGCTGGTACGCGCGGGCCCCGTCGTCGGTGTGCAGGGCCTGCACCCGCAGACCGGCGATGTCCGGCAGGAATGGCAGCAGTTCGGGCCGGGCCAGCGGTCCGGGCAGGAACCGTCCGCCGAAGATCCGCCGCTGTTCGCTCGCCGACTCCCGTTTGAAAAGGAAGGCGGGCCGCATCCTGACGATCCGGGTCCAGGGGGTCTCGTGCTCGAAGCCGTCGAGGAACCGCTCGAGGTAGGCCTTCTCGCGGGTGTAAGCGGCGTCCGGCCAGCCGTGCGTCGGCCAGGACTCGTCGACGGCGTCATGCTTGGGACCCGGGGAGTACGCGCCGACGGACGAGGCGTACACCAGGGTGGGCACCGCGGCGGCGGCGACGGCCTCGAAGACCCGGATGCTGCCGAGCACATTGGTCTCCCAGGTCGCGACGGGATCGTGCGTCGGCTGGAACGCCCACGCCAGGTGCACGACCGCGTCGGCGCCCTCGAACTCCTTCACCAGGTCGGCCGCCTTCGACGTGATGTCGGCCTGCGACCACTGCACCCGGTCGGGGCCGAGGTCGGGGACGCGGCGCGCGAGGCCCCGCACACTGTCCACGTCCGGGTCCTCGGCGAGCAGGCGTACGAGGCTGGTGCCCACGTTGCCGGTGGCACCCGTGACCACGATCTTCTTACCCGTTGCGGTGCTCACTGTGCGCTCCTCTCGTGACCGGGACGTGCGAGTACCCGGTCCGCGCGGGAGCTGCACACCCCGCGTGGCGTCACTGGTGCTGGTGCTGCTGCCTGCTGGTGTGCCGGGCTTCGTGCCGGGCGAGCAGCGCGAGCAGGTCGGAGACGGTCAGGCTCGCCTCGGCCGGGTGCCTGAGGAGCTTGCCCGGCTGGATGCGGTAGGTGTTGGAGCGCCCTTCGCGGGTGTGCGTGAGATAGCCGTCGTGCTCCAGATCAGAAATGATCTTCTGGACGGCGCGTTCGGTCAGCCGGCAGTGGGCGGCGATGTCACGGATCCGGCTGGTCCGGTCGTCGGCGATCGCGGCCAGAACGCGTGCGTGGTTGGTGAGGAACGTCCACCCGGTGTGCGGTTCAGGCACTCCACCCATAGCCCCGAGGGTAGGCGGCCCCGTACATGAATACAAAAGGACGAAAGGCATTTCCGGTATGCCTTGACATGCGACTCGGGACGGGCAGAGCCTGGAGCCGCTGGGAGTTCGTGCGGGCCGGTTCGGGAGGCTGCCATGACGGAGCGCACGTCGCCGGGCCTGACCGTGGAGACGCATGACGCGGGGGACCGGGTGGCCGCGGTGGTGTCGGGCCAGGTCGACCTCGACACGGAGAGGGCGCTGCACCGCGCCCTGCGGGAGGCCCTGCGCCGTTCGGTGAGCGGTGTCGATCTCGATCTGGGGGCCGTGGACTTCTGTGACTGCTCCGGCCTCAATGTCCTGCTCTGTGTGCGGCGCCGGGCCCTGGAGGACGGCAAGGCCCTCGTCCTGGGCGCCACGGGACCGGCCGTGCGGAGGCTGCTCGCGCTGACCGAGACCCGGGCGCTGTTCGGTCCGGCCGAAGCCGCGTTCGGTCCGCCCGAAGTCGCGCGGCCGGCGGCGCGGGGCAGGCGGGACGCGGATGGCAGGGCCTAGCGGGCGGGACCGCGTCGGAGCACGCCATTCAGCGCAAGCCCGCCGCGATCGCCTTTCCCGCCGACCGATATGCAGGGCCCTGCGACTCATGCCACGCTGATCGGGGCGGAGCCATACCCCCTTGTCTCACCTCGTCGAGGAGTGAGCCGCCATGACCGACCGGGAACGCCACCCGTTCGAGGACGAGTCGGGTCACCTTCGGGACATGACCGAGGAGACCCTCGGCGCCCAGGAACAGGCGCGCCAGGAACGCCAGCACCGGCTGGAAGAGCAGCAGCACGGCCGTCGCGGGAGCGGCGAGTCGTCGTCCGTCTACCCGAAGCAGGAGGACGAATACTATCTGTGATCGGTCACGGCCCATCGGTATGTGCGCCGGCCGTTCCCTTCGCGGTGTCTTCGGCCACCGCCGTTCCCTCACCCCGGCCCGGGCCCCCGCCCGGGGGCCCGGCGCGAGTCCGGTCCGCCCGGTTCCCGCCGATCGCGCCCAACCGTACACTGACTCCCCATCACATGCCGGTTGAGCTGCTGGAACACGGCGGTCGAGCCGATCCGCCGGAGTGAGGAGCGATGCCCTTGTTCTACTACCTGCTCAAATACGTCATTCTCGGCCCCCTGCTGAGACTGGTCTTCCGGCCGAGGATCGAGGGCCTCGAACATGTGCCGGCCGACGGGCCGGCCATCGTGGCCGGCAACCACCTCTCCTTCTCGGACCACTTCCTGATGCCCGCGATCCTCAAACGCCGCATCACGTTCCTCGCGAAGGCCGAGTACTTCACGGGGCCCGGCATCAAGGGCCGTCTGATCGCCGCGTTCTTCCGCAGCGCCGGCCAGATCCCGGTGGACCGCACCGGCAAGGAGGCCGGACAGGCGGCGATCCGCGAGGGCCTCGGCGTACTGCGCAAGGGCGAGCTGCTGGGCATCTACCCGGAGGGCACCCGCTCCCACGACGGGCGTCTGTACAAGGGCAAGGTCGGGGTCGCCGTGATGGCTCTCAAGGCCCAGGTCCCCGTGGTTCCCTGCGCGATGATCGGCACGTTCGAAGCCCAGCCGCCGGGCCGGACCCTCCCCCGTATCCACCCCGTGACGATCCGCTTCGGCAAGCCCCTGGACTTCTCCCGCTACGCCGGCCTGGAGAACGAGAAGGCCGTGCTGCGCGCCGTCACCGACGAGATCATGTACGCCATCCTGTCCCTCTCCGAGCAGGAGTACGTCGACCGGTACGCGGCGGTCGTCAAGGCCGAGGAGGCCGGGAAGGCGGGCGAGAGGGCGTCCAGGTTGCCGCGGATGCCGCTGGGCTGAGTCCGGCGCTGGACCGAGCCCGGACACGATCAGGGGGCGGCCGGTGTCCGGCCGCCCCCTTCGCGCCTGCGCACGACATACCCGTAGGTCGCGTGTGAACGACGTGTGCCTACGACGTACGCGTACGTCGCGTGCGCGGGATGACGCCTACGGCTTCGGCGTGGCGTGCGGCGTGCAGGTCACGTCCGCGTGGTCCGTCCTGCCGGTGAGCAGGTACGCGTCCACCCGGGTGTTGATGCACGGGTTGACCAGACCGGTCACGCCGTGGGAGCCCGCGTCCTTCTCGATGATCAGGCGGGAGCCCTTGAAGCGCTTGTGCAGTTCGACGGCGCCGCCGAACGGCGTGGCGGCGTCACGCGTGGACTGCACGATCAGGACGCTGGGCAGACCCTTGCCGGTCTTGACGTCCACCGGGGTCCGCTGCTTGACCGGCCAGGTGGCGCACGGCAGGTTCATCCAGGCGTTGGCCCAGGTCATGAACGGGTAGTCCTTGTTGAGCCGGGTGTTGTCGCGGTCCCACTTCCGCCAGCTGGTGGGCCACTTGGCGTCGGTGCACTCGACGGCCGTGTAGACGGCGTTGCCGTTCTCGGAGGCGATGTTGCCCGCCGTGTCCGACAGGTCGGGTGCGGCCGCGTCGACGAGTGCCTTGGTGTCACCGGCGACGTACTTGCTGAAGACGCTGGCGACCGGCACCCACGAGGAGTCGTAGTACGGGGCGCTCTGGAAGAAGGAGATCAGCTCGGCGGGGCCGACGACTCCGCCGATCGGGTTCTTCTTCGCCGTGGCACGCAGCTCGAGCCACTTCGCCTGCACCGCGGCGCGGGTGGCGCCCAGGTGGAAGGAGGCGTCGTTCGCCGCGACCCAGTCCTCCCAGTCCTTCCAGCGGCCCTCGAAGGCGACGTCCTGGTCCAGGTTGGCCTGGTACCAGATGTTCTCCCGCGACGGGTTGACCACGCTGTCGACGATCATGCGGCGGACGTGGCCAGGGAAGAGGGTGCCGTAGACGGCGCCGAGATAGGTGCCGTACGAGACGCCCAGGTAGTTGAGCTTCTTCTCGCCGAGAGCGGCCCGGATGACGTCCAGGTCGCGCGCGGTGTTGGGCGTGGTCATCTGCTGGAGCATCGCCCGGCCGGTGCGCTCGGCACAGCCCTCCGCGTACTGACGGGCGAGCTTGCGCTGGGCGAGCTTGTCCGCGTAGGAGTCGGGGACCGGGTCCGCCTTGGGCGCCTTCACGAACTCCTGCGGGTCCGTGCAGGAGATGGGCGCCGAGTGGCCGACTCCGCGCGGGTCGAAGCCGACGAAGTCGTACGCCTTCGAGACATTTGCCCACAGCGGGCTCTTGGTGGTGATCCGGCGCGGGAAGCGCAGCCCGGAGCCGCCGGGGCCGCCGGGGTTGTACACGAGGGCGCCCTGGCGCTCCTTCTTGGTGCCCGTGTTCCCGATGCGGTCGACGGCGAGCTTGATCTGCTTGCCGTTCGGGTGGGCGTAGTCGACCGGGACGCTGACCCAGCCGCACTGGATGGGCTTCTCCAGTCCCCAGTCGGCCGGGCAGTCACGCCAGTCGATCCCGGCCTTGGCGGCGCGTGCGGCGGCGATGGCGACGCCGCGGGCCTCCCGGTCCTGGCCGTGGCGCGAGTCGGCGGTGGCCGACGGTGCCGCCACGGCACCGGCTATGAGCGTCGCCGTGACGAGCGCCCCCGCTGAGCCGAGCGCGGTCGCTCGTCTCGTCGGTCTGATTCCCCTCAAGTGGGACCTCCCCGTACAAGGTTGTGATTCGTACGGGATCCTTTCTGCTCTGAGTTCCCTGAGAACAGAGGGGGTTGGGCTTCTTTACCAATCCGATAACCGGTACTCAGGGCTCCGCCCAGCGGGCAACACCGGTCAGAGCATGGCCCCCAGCGCCTCGTCCAGTAGCCGGCGCAGCCGCAGCGCGTCCGGCGCGACCGCGGTGACGAGCACGGCGGGCCCGGCGAGCGGAGTGAGCGCGGCCCACTCCCCCAGCATCCGTGCCCTGGCCGGAGACTCGCCGAACTCGGGCCGTACGACGAGGAGTTGCCCCAGTGCCCGATGTCCCGCCAGGACCGCGGGCCCGTCCCACCCGCCCGGGGCACCCGGACCGCAGGCCATCTCCTGGTCGAGCAGCGGGCGCCCGGCCAGGCGTACGGTCAGACGGCTGGTGAGCCGTCCGGGTTCCTCTTCGACGCGCCCGAGGACCTGCTCCTCGCGGTACACCAGGCGGGCGCCCGGCGCGAGGTCGATGCGCGAGGAGACATACAGCTCGCTGCCCCGGGCCGAGATCAACTGCTGCGGCAGCCAGCGCAGTTCGCCGTCGGCGGCCACCTCGAGCCGGACGTCGTAGCGGGCCTCGCCCTTGGCCTGGCCGGGCAGCGCGAGGGTGGCGGCGGCCGACCCCACGTGGAGCAGGGCGCCGCCGCCCACGTCCGCCTCGAGGGTGAAGTGGTCCCCGCCGAGCGGCCCGCTCATCGCGCCGACGAGCACGACCCGCGCCTCGTCCCCGCTCGCGCGCGTCCGGCGGAGCGCGAGCGGTCCCTCGCCCGCCAGCACCGGCAGGGACGTGCCGCCCCGGCCGTCGTCCCGGGCCACGATCCGCGCGGTGGCCCGTACCCCCGTCGTCACGCCGTCCACGCGGCGAGCCGCGCCCGCACCCAGCCGGCCACCTCGCCGACGCCGGTCTCGGTCCGCAGGGACTGGAACACGACGGGCAGTCCGGCCCGCTGGGCCTTCGCGTCGGCGGCCATCCGGGCGAGATCGGACCCGACGTACGGTGCGAGGTCGGTCTTGTTGACGACGAGCAGGTCCGCGGTGGTGACACCGGGGCCGCCCTTGCGCGGAATGTCGTCCCCGCCCGCGACATCGATGACGAAGATCTGCGCGTCGACGAGCCCCTTGGAGAAGGTCGCGGTGAGGTTGTCCCCGCCGGACTCGACGAGGATCAGGTCGAGCGGCCCGGCCTCGTCCTCCAGGTCCTCCACCGCTTCGAGGTTGGCGGAGATGTCGTCCCGGATGGCGGTGTGCGGACAGGCTCCCGTCTCCACGGCGGTGATCCGCTCGGGCGGCAGCACGGCCTCCCGCAGCAGGAACTCGGCGTCCTCCCGGGTGTAGATGTCGTTGGTCACGACGGCGAGGGACACATCGTCCCGCAAGGCCCGGCAGAGCGCGGCGACGGTGGCGGTCTTGCCGGATCCGACGGGCCCGCCGAGACCGATCCGCAGGGCACGGCGCCTGCCGTCGGGGCGGTGGGCGTCGGCGGAGACGGCGGTGGGACCGTCGTGGGTGTGGTCGAGGTGCATGATTGCGGCTCCAGTTCAGCCGGGGCTGGTCGAACCGGCCCGTCCGGCGAGAGGGGACGAGGCCGTTCAGGGGAACGGGGGTCCGGGGTCGGAGCCCCGGGCACGGGCCGGGAGGGCCCTACGACGCGAACAGACGTACAGGCCACGTGGCGTGGTCCTCCGCTGTGATCTCCAGCAGGGGGGCGGACGCGGCGGGCAGTGCCTCGACCCCGTCGGACGGCACACGGCGGGCCGCTTCGCCCGCGCGGTCGGCCACCCGGTCCAGCTCGGGCGCCAGCCGCGCGAGCACGGCCGACGCGTCGAAGGGGTCCAGGCTCAGCAGCCGTACGACCGCGGTCGCGGGTCCGCTCACGCTCTCGTACGCGGAGCAGTACGCGGCGTCCTGCGCCCCGAGTCCCGCGGCCCGGGCCGCGAGTCCCAGGACCACCGGCTGGTGCGCGCCCTTGGGGAACCGGCGCGCCAGGGCGTCGAGTTCCCCCGATGGCCAGGCGGCCCGCGCCGCCCGCATCAGCTGCCGTCCCAGCCTGCGCGAGGCGACGCGGAGCGCGGACGACGGTGTACGGGCGTCCGCTGCGGCGTCCAGCGTGACCGGGTCCGCACCGAGCGCGGCCGCCGCGGCGAGGGAGGCCGAGACCAGCCCGGTGGTGTGCAGCCGTCCGCGGCAGAAGTCCTCCAGGCTTGCGGCCCCGGTGATCCGCCCGGCACGAACGGCCGCCTCGGCCCCGCCGGAGTGTGCGTGCCCTCCGGCGGGGAAGCGGCCGTCGGCCAGGACGAGAAGTGCTGACGTTGGCATCAGAAGAGGAAGTACCGCTGGGCCATGGGCAGTTCGGCGGCCGGTGTGGCCTCGACCAGCTCCCCGTCGATGTGTACGGCGAAGCTGTCGGGGTCGACCCGCACCCGGGGCCGGGCGTCGTTCTCGCGCATGTCCGCCTTGGTGACCCCGCGTGTGGACTCGATGGCCACGAACCTCTTCCCGAGCGAGAGCCGTTCCGGCAGCCCGTCCTCGATGGCCAGAGGCGCCACGAAGTTGACCGAGTTGGAGGCCGGTGCCCGCCCGATCGCCCCGTACATCGGGCGCGGCAGGATCGGCTGCGGGGTCGGGATGGAGGCGTTGGCGTCGCCCATCTGCGCGTACGCGATCTGGCCTCCCTTGATCACGAGCTGCGGCTTGACGCCGAAGAACGCGGGCTCCCACAGCACCAGGTCGGCGAGCTTGCCGGTCTCCACGGAGCCGATCTCGTGGGCGAGGCCCTGCGCGAGCGCCGGGTTGATCGTGTACTTGGCGACATAGCGACGTGCGCGGTGGTTGTCCGCGCGGCCGTCGCCTGGCAGGGCCCCGCGTCGCCGTTTCATCACATGGGCCGTCTGCCAGGTGCGCATGATGACCTCGCCGACGCGGCCCATCGCCTGGGAGTCGGAGGAGATGATGGAGATCGCGCCCAGGTCGTGCAGGATGTCCTCCGCGCCGATCGTGGAGGGCCGGATCCGTGACTCCGCGAAGGCGAGGTCCTCGGGCACCGCAGCGTTCAGGTGGTGGCACACCATCAGCATGTCGAGGTGCTCCTCGGCGGTGTTGACGGTGAACGGACGGGTCGGGTTGGTGGAGCTGGGCAGCACATGCGGCTCGGACACCACGGTCATGATGTCCGGCGCGTGCCCGCCGCCCGCTCCCTCGGTGTGGTAGGCGTGGATGCCGCGGCCGGCCACGGCGGCGAGTGTGTCGCCCACGAACCCGGCTTCGTTGAGGGTGTCGGTGTGGATCGCGACCTGGATGCCGGTGCGGTCGGCGACGGTCAGTGCGGCGTCGATGACGGCGGGTGTGGAGCCCCAGTCCTCGTGCAGTTTGAGGCCGAGGGCGCCGCCGCGGATCTGGGAGAGCATCGCGTCGTGCGAGACGGTGTTGCCCTTGCCGAGGAGCCCGAGGTTGAGCGGGTACGCCTCCATCGCCTCCAGCATCCTGGCCAGATGCCAGGGTCCGGGGGTGACGGTGGTCGCCTTGGAGCCCTCGGCGGGTCCGGTGCCGCCGCCGACCAGGGTGGTGATGCCCGCGGCGAGCGCCTCGTCGGCGATCCGGGGGCAGATGAAGTGGACGTGGGCGTCGATGGCTCCGGCGGTCACGATGCGGCCGTTGCCCGCGATGATCTCCGTCTCCGGGCCGATCACCAGGTCGGGGTGGACGCCGTCCATCGTGTCCGGGTTGCCGGCCTTGCCCAGGGCGCAGATCCGGCCGTCACGGATGCCGATGTCTGCCTTGACGACGCCCCAGTGGTCGATGACGACGGCACCGGTGATGACGGTGTCGGGAGTGCCCTCGGCACGTGTCGCCCGCGACTGGCCCATGGACTCACGGATGACCTTGCCGCCGCCGAACACCGCCTCGTCGCCGGAGAGGCCCGGACCGCCGGAACGGTCTTCCTCGATCTCGACGAGCAGATCGGTGTCGGCGAGCCGGATGCGGTCGCCGGTGGTCGGCCCGAACAGGTCGGCGTACGCGGCGCGCGAGATCTCAGGCATCGAGCGCACCTCCGGTCTCCCCGCGCAGACCGGGGACGACACGGGCGCCGGTGAGCGGGAGGAGTTCCACCTCCACGGGGATGCCGGGCTCGAAGCGCACGGCGGTGCCCGCGGCGATGTTCAGCCGCTTGCCGCGTGCGGCCGCGCGGTCGAAGTCCAGTCCCGGGTTGGCCTCGGCGAAGTGGTAGTGGGATCCGACCTGGACGGGCCGGTCGGCGGTGTTGAGCACGGTCAGCCGGGTGACCTCGCGGCCCTCGTTGCAGACGACGGGCTCCTGCGCGAACAGGATCTCTCCGGGAATCATGGCGGCCGCTCCCCGTCAGACGACCGGGTCGTGGACGGTGACGAGCTTGGTGCCGTCCGGAAAGGTGGCCTCGACCTGGACGTCGCGGATCATCTCCGGGATCCCCTCCATGACGTCGTCCCGGGTGAGCAGCCTGCGCCCGGAAGCCATCAGTTCGGCGACCGTACGGCCGTCCCGGGCGCCTTCGAGGATGTGCGACGTGATGAGTGCGACCGCCTCGGGATGGTTCAGCCTGAGTCCGCGGGCGCGGCGCTTCTCGGCCACGTCGGCCGCCACGTGGATCAGGAGCCTCTCCTGCTCATGCGGGGTCAGTTGCATGCTCCACTCACCGTCCTCGCTCCGGACCGTGCGGGGCCCGGTTGCCGCAGCCACAGGGCAAAGTCCCTGGTGGCATGGATGGGCAGGCTAGTTGGACCGCGTTTCGAGCGCGTTAACGTGCTCGTCGCGATCCATCCCGCTCCGGGACCGCTGCCGAGCGGGCATCAGCCTCGACGCGCCACACCACCGACCGCCCGCGCCTTCCGGCCGCGTCGACCGGAGCCGTACCGGGCCGGTGCGGCCACGGCCGCACCTCGCGCCCGGAGCGGATCGAGGATTACACGGTCCCGCACCTCGGCGACGTCGTGGCGCCCATCGAGGCCCTAGGCGAGCGGAGGGCAGCGGGCCGTCGTCATCGCCGCGTACGCCGCCGGGCACGGCGGGAGCGGCTTCACCGGCCCGCTCGACCGGGACCGCTGGGTGCGGCGCACGAGACTCTCGTGCGCACCCTTCTGTTGGAGTGCGCGGCGCTGACGGTGCTGGACCGGCGCCGGTTCCCGGCGGGCACGGCACGTCCCGCCGACCTGGTGCGCGAGCTGGGCCGTTCACTGCGGCCGGCCCGGCAGCGCTGCACCCGGGTCGCCTGACGCCGGTTGCGGCGGGACGACTGGGCGCCGACCGCCGCGTCGGACGGCGCCACCGGGGTCCGGCGCCGTACGGGGCCGGGGCGAAGGACCTCGCCCCGCCGCCGATGGTCAGGAGGCGTTCGGCCCCCGGTGTTCCGCGGTGATGCCGAAGCGGTGGCGCTCACGCGGGACCGTGGGGACCTCGCGGACGCCGGAGACCGAGCTGATCACCTGCTCCTCCGCTGCGTCCAGTGCGGCGAGCCGCTCGAGGTCGGCGGCGGAGACCAGGGCGACGAGAGGCTTCCCGTGCCGCGTCACGACGACACGCTCGCCGCCGTACACCACGCGGTTGATCAGATCGGCGAGCTCAGCCCTGGCTTGCGTCACCGGAATCTCGTAGGCCATGAGGTCCAGCTTAGACCGAGGCCCCGGCAAGCCTCCGGGGCGAAGATCACGCGGACCTGCGACCCGCCCTTTTCGCTCTCAGCGTGCAGCACCCCTCCAGGTAATGTACGTCCTGTACATTTTTAACAGGAGAGCGATTCCGAGGAGGCCGTGCCATGAACCGACCGTCCGCCCGTCATGTGCTGCCCGAGTTCACCGAGCGGACCGGCTACGGGCACCGGACCCTCGATCCCTACGCGAAACTGCTGGACGAGCGGATCGTGTTCCTGGGGACGCCGGTCGACGACACGTCGGCGAACGATGTGATGGCGCAGTTCATGCATCTCGAGTACCTGGATCCGGACCGCGACATCTCGCTGTACATCAACTCCCCGGGTGGCTCGTTCAGCGCGATGACCGCCGTCTACGACACGATGCAGTACGTCGGCTGTGACGTGGAGACGGTCTGCCTCGGCCAGGCGGCGTCCGCGGCCGCCGTGCTGCTGGCGGGGGGCACACCGGGCAAGCGATACGCACTGCCCGGAGCACGCGTGCTGATCCACCAGCCATCCCTGCCGGAACCCGTTCACGGACAGGCCAGTGATCTGGCGATCCAGGCCGAGGAACTGACACGCGTCCGGGGGCGGCTGGAGGAGATGCTGGTGCGCCACACGGGCCAGAGCCCCGAGCGGATCGCCGCCGACATCGAGCGGGACACGATCCTCGACGCGCCCGCCGCGGTGGAGTATGGACTGATCGACGGCATCATCCCCAGTCGCAAGGCGTCGCGCGCCGCGTCCGACGCGAGGTGAGCCGCCGATGCTGCCGCCCGAACTGCCCCCGCTGCCCGCGCTGACCCGGGCCGAGGCCGAGCTGATCGACCGATACCTCGACGTCGTCGATCTGCTCGGACGCATCAACCCGGTGCACTCCGGGGACACCTACCGCGGACTGCGCGCCGCCCAGGCCCTGGCGGCCAAGGCGGTGGCCCTGCGCGACGCGCTGACGGTCATGCACCAGCGCGGGGAGCACGAACTGCACGGCACCACGCTGGCCCGGGCCCTGCGCGTCCTCGACGGCGAGCGCCGCACGGCCCGGATCGCGGTGCCACCGGGACCGGACTGACAGGCAGTGACCGGCGGGCCCCGGGTGTGGAGTTGACCACGGTCCGGTCACCCCCCGCAGACGGCCCGCGCGGTCGTCGGTGCGCCTGGACCCGTGTTGAAACGGACCAAATGGCGTACCCCTGGTCGGCGTAGACCCCGCTCCGGCCGGGAGCCCGGAACAGCCGGTCAAAGCGCCTGCCGCCCAGGGGCAAGGAGGCGCTCCGTCGCAGGTCCGAGGCTCGTCGTTCCCTCCAACGGCCCCCGAACACAAGGGTGTCCAGCCGAACGGGTGAGTGGTGAGTAATGCCACAAACCCCCGATTCCATTGTGATTTTCCGACACGCCTGAGTGAAGATCCCTTCCTGACGACAAGCCCCCGCCACCGCGGCGGGGCGGTCCGGGCGGACGCCGAATCCTGCCGCCGCCCGGATGACCGGTCGACAGGAGTGGATCGGCAGGAGTGGAGGACCCAGCAAGGCGGGCCACCGGAGAGATCCGGACGGTCCTTGGGGTGAAGCCGCGCAAGCGGCCGGGCTACTTCGCCAGCCCGAATCCGACAGGTCATCCTTCACAGGCGGCTGACGAAGGGTTGCGCATGACTGCGCTCAATCGTGTCCCGTCGCTGCTGACCCGGGCCGGCACGGCCTCGGCCCTCACCCTCGCCGCCGTCGGCGGCAGCATCGTGGTTCCCGGCGTCGCCTCAGACGCGTCCGCCGCGTCTCCGGCGACGAAGGCGCTCCAGATCGCGGCCTCCAAGAAGGGGGCTCCCTACAAGTGGGGGGCCGCCGGGCCGCGTCGCTTCGACTGCTCCGGGCTCACGCTCTACGCGTACAAGAAGGCGGGCAAGCCCCTGCCCCGTACGGCAGCGGCTCAGTACAACAAGACGCACCACATCTCCGCCTCCCACCGCAAGGCGGGCGACCTGGTGTTCTTCCACTCGGGTCGGAACGTCTACCACGTCGGCATCTACGCCGGGAAGGGAAAGATCTGGCACTCCCCCAAAACCGGTTCCGTCGTGCGGCTCGAGAAGATCTGGACGAAGAGCGTCTGGTACGGCCGGGTGAGCTGACCCGGAGGGCGGGGGTGACGGCGTCGGTGCGCCGTCACCCCTCGGGGGCGTGAAGAGAACATCAGCGGTTACTAGTTCACCATGGCCGACCGACCACCCCCGCAGGCACGGGACGAGACACCGCTGGAGCGCGCCGACCGCAACTTCGCCGAGCTGCTGCAGGAACTTCGCGTCACCCAGACCGGGGTGCAGATCCTCTTCGCGTTCCTGCTGACCCTTGCGTTCACCCAGCGCTTTCCGTCCCTCGACATGGGTCAGCGCATCATCTACGTCGTCACCCTGCTGCTGTCCGTGGTGGCCGCGGCCCTGTTCACGGCACCGGCCGCATTGCACCGGATGCTCTTCCAGCGGAACGCCAAACCCGTCATCGTACGGATCTCGTCCCGTTTCGCCGGGACCGGGACGGTGGTGCTGTCGCTGGCGTTCACCGGCGCGGTCCTGCTGGTGGTGGACGTGTCCCTCGGCCGTACCGCCGGCATCACCGCCGCCGTGGCGACGCTCCTGGTGTGCGTGGGCCTGTGGCACATCCTGCCGCTGCTGGTGCGGCGCACGCTCCTCAGTTCGCGACGGGCTCGAGAACCAGCAGCAGACCCAGTCCGGTCAGCGCGCCCCCGGTGATCGCCTCCAGGGCCCGCGACGTCCCCGGGCGGCGCAGCCACCGGCCCAGCCGGTCCACGAGCAGCGCGACGGTGGGGAACCACACCAGGCAGACCGCAAGGACGATCAGGGCGAGCACCAGCGTCCGCGGCATCGCGGGGCTGCCCGCGGGCACGAACTGCGGCAGCAGGCTCAGGAAGGTCAAGGACGCCTTCGGGTTCAGCGCGTTGGTCACGAAACCCTGCCGCAGCGGCCGCCCCGCGTCCCGCGCCCCGGGGTGTTCCTCGTGCCCGGCGGTCAGCGCCGGTCTCGGGGTGGCCGTGGTGCCGGAGAGGGTGGCGAGGACCACGGCGAGCCCGCTCGGCGTACGGCCGCTGGAGCCGGGCACGTTGCGCCGTACGATCTCGGTCGCGTACCGCCCCGACGAGTCGGCACC
This sequence comes from Streptomyces sp. NPDC046931, assembly GCF_040644655.1. Lineage (NCBI taxonomy): Bacteria > Bacillati > Actinomycetota > Actinomycetes > Kitasatosporales > Streptomycetaceae > Streptomyces > Streptomyces sp. NPDC046931. The sequence continues at coordinate 108,113 of NZ_JBEYWX010000015.1, read as the reverse complement.
GGCGGCCGACGCCTTCCGTGCCCTGCTGCGCGGCGCCTTCGGACGAGCGGCACGGCACGTCTGACACCCACCGTCACCACGCCCGGGGCACACCCCGCCCGGCAGCCCGGCGCGGCACCGAGCCGTAGCGTCCCATGTCCGGCAGCCGCAGCCCGTGTACGCACCGTCCTGCCGATCGACCCGGCCACACCCCGCTCCGTGCGACCGACTCGGGTCTGCGCCGCGTCGCCGCGCCGGCCCCGACCCGCCCAACACCCCGAACACCTCCTCCGGCCGCCTGGCCCGGAAAGACGCCGCTTCGCCGGATGGGCACCGGCAGACACCATCCCAGGTATGCGGGGTTCTGCTGATCGACCCGAACAGACACCGCCCGGCCGGCCGACCCGGGCTGACGCCGTGCCCCCCGGCCCGGACACACCCGCCCAGCCCACCGGCCCCGGCGGACGCCGCCCGCCGGTTCAAGGCTCCTGACGCTTCAAGGCTCCTGCCGGCCCGCCGCCGTGGCCGACCGCGCCGGTGCGGTCCACGGCAGTTCGATCGCGACCGTCTTGCCACCCTCCCGGGTGGGCCGCACGCTGAGGCTCCCGCCGTACTCGGCGGTCAGCCAGCGGACGATCACCATGCCGCGCCCGTTGTCCTGCTGCACGGCGGCGGGCAGCCGCTTGGGGAAGCGCGGATGGCTGTCCGTGACGCCGATGCACAGTAACTCCTCCCGGGCGAGCGCGATGTCGACCGTGAACGTCGGTGACTGCCCGAAGGTGTGCTGTACGGCATTGGTCGCCAGTTCGGACACGATCAGGCGAACCGTGTCGGCGACTTCGGCGTCGCTCGGCAGGCCCCATTCGACCAGGACGTCCGAGACGTATTTTCGGGCTGCGAAGACCGAGGCGGGATCGCTCGGCAGAGTGACGGATGCTTCCTGATGGTCTGCCATGGCGACGTCGTCCCTTTCCCACGGGACCGAAGTCCGACACGGAGAGGATTGGTTCGAGAACGGTCCCGGACTTGGTGCTGCGCGCCAGACTGCCATCACCAGGGCTCTCCCGGGTGCGATCCCTCGAGATATGCATATATCTGTCGCCCGAAGCGGTGAACTCTCCGACGACCGACCGTATTCGGGCCGCGTTCTGGGTCATCCTCTACCGTCGCCGTGAAAGCCGCGCGCCGTGCGTAGGGAGTCGGCCATGCAGTACGGACCAGCGGTGCGCCGCCGCAAACTCGGCGCCGAATTGCGCGGCCTGCGCGCCGGGGCAGGGCTCACCAGCGGTGAGGCGGCCGCCCTCGTCGGCTGGCACCAGTCGAAGGTGAGCCGGATCGAGACGGGCTCCAGCGGGGTCAAGCCGGGGGACGTACGCCTACTGCTGGACGCGTACGGTGTCGACGACCCGGAACTGCGGGAACTGCTGCTGGTACTGGCCGGTTCCGAGGACGGCGGCGGCCGGCAGAACTGGTGGCACGCCTATCGGGGTGTGCTGCCGCCTGCCTACCGCGATTTCATCAGCCTGGAGTCGCAGGCGAGCGGGATGCGCACACTGGAGACCTCGGTGGTGCCGGGGCTGCTCCAGACACCCGAGTACGCCCGGGCGGTGACCCGGGCCGCCGTGGGCACCCTGGAGGACGACAAGCTGGACGCCCTGGTGGAGGTTCGGCTGGCCCGTCAGGAGGTGCTGCGCGCGGATCCGCCGCTGCGGCTGAGCGCCGTCCTGGACGAGGCCGTGCTGCGCCGGGAGATCGGCGGCCCGGGGGCCATGGCGCGGCAGCTCGACCGGCTCCTGGAAGCGGCCAGGATGCCCCATGTGCGGCTCCAGGTGCTGCCCTTCGCGGCCGGGGCACACATCGGCATCACCGGCCCTTTCGTTATCTTCTCATTCCCGAGCAGATCTGATCTGGATGTGGTCGTTCTCGACCACTTGACGAGTAGCCTCTACCTCGAACGGAAAGAAGACCTCCAGGCCTACTGCGAGGCCTTCGACTCCCTTCGGATCCACGCCCTTTCGCCCGAGGACTCGTTGGATTACATCGCCGCGTTGGCCGGCGATGCGTAAGGAGGCACCATGTCAGCACCGCCTCGGCACATCCCCGCCAGCACGTCCCTGGACGGCGTGCGTTGGCTGCGCAGCAGCCGCAGTACGGGAATGAACAACTGCGTCGAGACCGCCCGTCCGGGCGGCGGCCCCTGGCAGGGACTGGTGGCCGTGCGCGACTCCAAGAACGTCACCGGTCCGGCCCTGCTCTTCACCCCCGAGGTCTGGAAGGAGTTTCTGGCAGGACTGAGCTGATCATTTCCTCTCGACTCGGACTTCTTTGAGTCAATTTCGAGTCGATTTCCGCATCACTCTGACGGAGCACTTCTTCTCACGGTTGCGGGCGCGTCACGTGCGTCCGACGAGCGAGGCACGGCCGTTTCGCCGACTTACGGTCGCGTCGCGCCGATCACACGCACGGCGTGCTCGATCTGCTCGTCGGTGAGGTCCGCACGGGCGGTCAGCCGCAGCCGTGAGATGCCGTCGGGCACCGACGGCGGACGGAAGCAGCCGACGGCGACTCCCGCCGCCCGGCAGTCCGCCGCCCACCGCACGGCCAGTTCGGGAGACGGTGCCCGCACGGAGACCACGGCGGCGTCCGGGCGCACCGCCTCATGGCCCTCGGCCGTGAGGCGGGCGTGCAAGGCCGTCGCCACGGCGCGGACCCGCAGGGCACGTTCCGGCTCGCGGCGCAGCAGACGCAGCGCCGCGAGTGCCGCGCCCGCCGCCGCCGGGGCGAGCCCGGTGTCGAAGATGAACGTCCGTGCCGCGTTGACCAGATGGTCGATCACCCGCGCCGGGCCGAGGACGGCCCCGCCCTGACTGCCGAGCGACTTCGACAGCGTCACCGTCGCCACCAGGTCCGGGGCGCCCGCGAGACCGGCCGCGTGCGGGGCGCCCCGGCCGCCGGACCCGAGCACGCCGAGCCCGTGTGCGTCGTCGACGATCAGTCCGGCCCCGAACTGCCTCGCGGCGTCCGCCAGGCCGGCCAGCGGGGCCGCGTCGCCGTCCACCGAGAACACCGTGTCGGAGACCACGACGCCGGGGCCGCCGTGGGTGTCGAGCGCCTTGCGGACCGCCTCGGGATCGGCGTGCGCCACGACCTGGGTGGTGCCGCGGGCGAGCCGGCAGCCGTCGATGAGCGAGGCGTGGTTGCCCGCGTCGGAGACGATCAGTGAGCCGTGCGGGGCGAGCGCGGTGACCGCCGCGAGATTGGCCGCGTACCCGGAGGAGAGGACGAGCGCCGCCTCGAAGCCGCAGAAGTCGGCCAGCTCGCGCTCCAGCTCGCCGTGGAGTTCCGTCGTCCCGGAGACGAGGCGGGAACCGGTCGCACCACCGCCCCACAGCCGGGCCGCCCCTGCCGCGCCCTCGGTGACCTCCGGATGGCGCGACAGGCCCAGGTAGTCGTTGCCCGCGAGGTCGAGGAGCGGCGAGTCGGCGGGGCGGGGGCGCAGTGTGCGGACGAGTCCGGCTCGGCGGCGCGCCCGCGCCTGTTCGTCGATCCAGCCGAACGCCATGGGTCCTCCGGGGCATTTGTAGGCAGTGCACAGACACTAGCGGGACGACCAGCCGCCCAGGATGTGGCAATACCCACACGACGAAGGTCGTCTGTTGTGCATTCTCTCCTTGGCCCGGGGCGGTCCCGTAGGACAGGATCGGCTCTCATGGACCTGCTGAACACGCTGGTGGACAAGGGGCTGCGGCGCGAGATGCCGACCCGCGAGGAAGCTCTGGCCGTCCTCGCCACTTCCGACGACGACGTGCTCGATGTGGTGGCCGCGGCCGGCAAGGTGCGCCGCCACTGGTTCGGCCGACGGGTGAAACTCAACTATCTCGTCAACCTGAAGTCCGGCCTGTGCCCGGAGGACTGTTCCTACTGCTCCCAGCGGCTCGGCTCGAAGGCCGAGATCCTCAAGTACACCTGGCTCAAGCCGGATCAGGCGTCGCAGGCCGCGGCGGCCGGCGTCGCGGGCGGCGCCAAGCGGGTCTGCCTGGTGGCGAGCGGCCGCGGGCCCACCGACCGGGACGTGGACCGGGTCTCCGACACCATCAGGACCATCAAGGAGCAGAACGACGGCGTCGAGGTGTGCGCCTGTCTCGGGCTGCTCTCCGACGGCCAGGCCGAACGGCTGCGCGCGGCGGGCGCCGACGCCTACAACCACAACCTCAACACCTCGGAGGCGACCTACGGGGACATCACCACCACCCACACCTACGCCGACCGGGTGGACACGGTGCACAAGGCGCACGCCGCCGGGCTCTCGGCCTGCTCCGGGCTGATCGCAGGCATGGGCGAGAGCGACGAGGACCTGGTGGACGTCGTCTTCTCGCTGCGTGAGCTGGACCCCGACTCGGTGCCCGTCAACTTCCTGATCCCGTTCGAGGGAACGCCGCTGGCCAAGGAGTGGAACCTGACGCCGCAGCGGTGTCTGCGGATCCTCGCCATGGTCCGGTTCGTGTGCCCGGACGTCGAGGTGCGCATCGCGGGCGGCCGTGAGGTCCACCTCCGCTCGATGCAGCCGCTGGCCCTGCACCTCGCCAACTCCATCTTCCTCGGGGACTACCTGACCAGCGAGGGCCAGGCGGGCAAAGCCGACCTGGAGATGATCGCGGACGCCGGGTTCGAGGTGGAGGGCACGGACCGGGTGACGCTGCCCGAGCACCGGGTGGCGGGCGGCTGCGGATCCCATGAGGCCGCCGGATGCGGATCCCACGAGGGCGGCGCATGCGGATCCGACGAGGGCGGCGCATGCGGGTCCCACGGCGGGGGCGGATGCGGGTCCCACGAGAGTGGCGGTGTGTGCGGCTCCGCTTCCCTGCCGCGCGTCGAAGAGCCCCGTACGGACCTGGTCGCGGTGCGCCGCCGGGGCGCCGGAACGGATCTCGCGCCCAATGCCTGAGTTCTCCGTGGACGAGCTGCTGGCGCTCGACCGGCAGCACGTCTGGCATCCGTACGGTCCCATGCCGGGCCGGCAGGAGCCGCTCGTCGTGGAGTCGGCGAGCGGGGTGCGGCTGCGTCTGGCCGACGGCTCCGGAGAACTCGTCGACGGCATGTCGTCCTGGTGGTCGGCGATCCACGGCTACAACCACCCGGTGCTCAACGAGGCCGCGCGCGAGCAGCTGGCGCGCATGAGCCATGTGATGTTCGGCGGGCTCACCCACGAGCCCGCCGTCCGGTTGGCAAAGCTCCTTGTCGATATGTCGCCGGATGGTCTCGAGCATGTGTTCCTCGCCGACTCGGGCTCGGTCTCGGTCGAGGTCGCTGTCAAGATGTGCCTCCAGTACTGGCGTTCGCTCGGCCGTCCCGCCAAGCAGCGGCTGCTGACCTGGCGCGGCGGCTATCACGGCGACACCTGGCAGCCGATGTCCGTCTGCGACCCCGAGGGCGGCATGCACGAGCTGTGGCGGGGCGTCCTGCCGCGGCAGGTGTTCACCGGGGCGCCGCCGGCCGCCTACGAGGAGTCGTACGCCGACGGGTTGCGCGCGGCGATCGCCCGGCACGCGGACGAGCTGGCGGCGGTGATCGTCGAGCCGGTGGTGCAGGGCGCGGGCGGGATGCGGTTCCACTCCCCCGCGTATCTGCGGGTGCTGCGCGAGGCGTGCGACGCGCACGACGTCCTGCTGGTCTTCGACGAGATCGCCACCGGGTTCGGCCGTACGGGCGCGCTGTTCGCCGCCGACCACGCGGCGGTGACCCCCGATGTGATGTGCGTCGGCAAGGCGCTGACCGGCGGCTACCTGACGATGGCGGCGACGCTGTGCACCCCGCGCGTGGCCGAGGGGATCTCCCGTGGCGAGGTGCCGCTGCTCGCGCACGGACCCACCTTCATGGGCAACCCGCTGGCGGCGGCCGTCGCCTGCGCCTCGCTCGGCCTGCTGCTCGGGCAGGACTGGCAGACGGAGGTCAAGCGGATCGAGACGGGTCTGAAGGAGGGCCTCGCTCCCGCGCGTGACCTGCCCGGCGTGCGCGAGGTGCGGGTGCTCGGCGCCATCGGCGTCGTCCAGCTCGACCACGAGGTGGACATGGCGGCGGCGACCCGGGCCGCGGTGCGCGAGGGCGTGTGGCTGCGGCCGTTCCGCGACCTCGTCTACACGATGCCGCCGTATGTGACGGGAGACGCGGACGTGGCACGGATCGCACGCGCGGTGTGCGCGGCGGCACAGGAGGGCTGAGATGTCGGTACTGGTGGTCACGGGGACCGGCACGGAGGTCGGGAAGACGGTCACGACCGCGGCCGTCGCGGCGGTGGCGGTCGCGGCGGGCCGCTCCGTGGCCGTGCTCAAGCCCGCGCAGACGGGTGTGGGACCCGACGAGCGCGGGGACGCCGACGAGGTGGCCCGGCTCTCGGGCGCCTGGACGGTGCGGGAACTCGCCCGCTACCCCGATCCGTTGGCGCCCGCGACGGCGGCCCGGCGGGCCGGACTGCCGCCCGTGGGCCCGGCGGAGGTGGCGGAGGCGGCCGCCAAGCTGGCGGCGGAGCACGACCTCGTGCTCGTCGAGGGGGCGGGCGGGCTGCTCGTACGGTTCGACGACGAGGGCGGCACCCTGGCGGACGCGGCCCGGCTGCTGGCGGCACCGGTGCTGGTGGTCGCGACGGCCGGCCTCGGCACGCTCAACACCACCGAGCTGACGGCGCGGGAGGTGCGGCGCCGGGGGCTGGAGTTGACCGGTGTGGTCATCGGCAGCTGGCCCGGGACGGCGGATCTCGCGTCGCGGTGCAATCTCGCGGACCTTCCGGTGGTTTCGCAGGCGCCCCTGCTCGGGGCGCTGCCGGCGGGAGCCGGGGGGTACGCGCCCGCCGGGTTCCGTGCGGCGGCACCCGGTTGGCTGGCGGCTGCGCTCGGCGGGACGTGGGACCCGGAGGCGTTCGCCTCGTCGCACGCGCCCTGACGACGAGCATGACGGGGGTGGGGACGGCGGGCGTGGGGGACAATCCCGGTAAGGCCCGTCCTCCCCCGGAGGTGCTCATGGCGCTTCGGTCCGTCCGCCCCCGCAGGATGTCGCGCGAGACCGTGCGTCATCCGCTGTTCGCCCGCTACTACACCCGGATCAGCGTCGCTGCCGAGACCCGCCTCGGTATGGGTGCGGTACGGGAGCGCCTGCTGGCCGGACTGTCCGGCAGGGTGATCGAGATCGGCGCGGGCAACGGTCTGAACTTCGCCCACTATCCGAGTACGGTCGCGGAGGTCGTCGCCATCGAACCGGAGCGGCTGTTGCGGCAGCGCGCGGTCGAGGCGGCCCTGCGTGCCGACGTGCCCGTGGACGTGGCCCCGGGCGCGGCGGAGGCGCTGCCGGTCAAGAGCGAGGCCTTCGACGCGGCGGTGCTCTCTCTGGTGCTGTGCAGCGTGCGGGATGTATCGCGGGCGCTCGGGGAGGTGCGGCGGGTGCTGCGGCCCGGCGGGACCCTGAGGTTCTTCGAGCACGGAGTGGGCGGGGGGCCCGCGATGCGGTCCGCGCAGCGCGCCCTGGACCGAACGGTGTGGCCGGCGCTCAACGGCGGCTGCCATCTCGCCCGGGACCCGGTCGCGGCCCTGCGCGCCGCGGACTTCGAACTGGGCCCCTACCGGCGGATGCTGATGCCGGAGAAGGGGCCGCGGCTGCCGACGTCCTACTGCGTGCTGGGCACCGCCTGGCGGCACGGGCGCGAGGAGTAGTCACAGGCTCCACTGCCGCAGCTCCCGCGCGATGTCTTCCACCGAGGCCGTACCGCTCTTGACCAGCCGGGCCAGTTCGCGCACCTGTTCGGGTGAGGTGACGACCTTGACGCCGCTGGCGACGAGGTAGGCGTAGGCGACCGCGGAGGCGAACAGCGCGTTGGAGCGCTCCAGCGCCGGGACGTGCAGCAGGAGTTGGAGCAGGGCGGCCGCACGGGCGTGCGGGGTGTCGTAGACGGGGACGCCGAATATCTCCGCCTCGTGCCGGCTGACCGCGGCGACGAGCGCCCCCCAGTCGGTGACCTGGGGGTCCCCGGGAGTCTTCTGTTCGGCGACCATCAGCAGCCAGGCGAGGTCGACTCTGAGGTGGCTCAACGGCTCAGCGACTTACCCTCGCCCCGGCGCTCCCGCGGGCCCTTGGTCCGGCCCTCGCGGGCGGTGCCGAACTCCTCGGCGAAGACGGACTCGTACTGCTTCATGAAGTCGGCGGCGGCCTCGACGAACGTGTGGCCGGCCTCGCCGGTGTCCTGCCGGACCAGCTCTTCGATGTAGCGGTTGACGCTCATACCGCGCTCCAGGGCACGTTCACGGGCGGCTCGGGCGGTGTCCTCGTCCACCCTCACATTCAGCTGGGTCTTCGCCATCCCTCGACGCTAGCGCCATGGCGCTAGCAGCGGCAAGGGGGCGCACGATGCACCGCGGTACGGAAAGAGCGCCCTCGCACCGCCCGCCAAGGCCACGACCTGTGCGGGAGGCGCGCGTCGACCCCGGGGGGATACCGGGTGTGCAGGGCGTCACATTACGCTCGTGCGGGACAGGCCGGGCGAAGGAGCCGGGACGTCCACGACCGAGGAGGCGGCCTTGTCCACTGCTGCTGCGGAGCGCCCCCCGGACCCGGGGGAGGCGGACGGCATCGCCGCCCGCGCCCGGGGGCTGACAAAGGCGTACGGCTCGGGCGAGACGACGGTGCTCGCCCTCGACTCGGTCGACGTGGACATCGCCCGCGGCCGTTTCACCGCGGTCATGGGTCCTTCGGGGTCCGGGAAGTCGACTCTCATGCACTGCCTGGCGGGGCTCGACACCGTATCGGCCGGACAGGTGTGGCTGGGCGACACCGAGATCACGGGTCTGAAGGACCGCGAGCTGACGCGGCTGCGCCGGGACCGGATCGGCTTCATGTTCCAGTCGTTCAATCTCATCCCGACGCTCAACGCGGCCGAGAACATCACGCTGCCCATGGACATCGCGGGCCGTCAGCCCGACCGGAAGTGGCTGGACCAGGTCATCGACACCCTCGGGCTGCGCGACCGGCTGACCCACCGGCCGTCGCAGCTCTCCGGCGGGCAGCAGCAGCGTGTGGCGTGCGCCCGCGCGCTCGCCTCCCGCCCCGAACTGATCTTCGCGGACGAGCCGACGGGCAACCTCGACTCCCGGTCGGGGCTCGAGGTCCTGGGCTTTCTGCGCAGGGCGGTCGACGAGCTGGGGCAGACCGTCGTCATGGTCACGCACGATCCGGGCGCGGCGGCCCACTCCGACCTGGTGCTGTTCCTGGCCGACGGACGGATCGTGGACACGATGGAGCGGCCCACGGCGGAGGCGGTGCTGGAACGTATGCGCCTCTTCGCCGGGGGAAGCCCCCAGGAACCCGCGCCCGGGGCGGTCCGGGCGGGCGTGGACGACACGGCGCGCGGCGAGGACCAGGGAGGGCTGAGGCGACCGTGCTGAAGGCGACGCTGCGCAGCTTCCTGGCGCACAAGGGACGACTCGCGCTCTCGGCACTGGCCGTCCTGCTGTCCGTGGCGTTCGTCGCGGGCAGCCTGATCTTCTCGGACACGGTCACCCGCACCTTCGACCGCCTGTTCGCCTCCACGGCGGCCGATGTGACCGTCAGCCCCGAGCAGGACCTGGGCTCGCCGGTCCCGACCGGCTTCACCCCGACCGTCCCCGCCTCGCTGGCCGAGCGGGTCGCCCGGGTCGACGGGGTGGCGAGGGCCCATGTGGACGTCGCCGTCCAGAACATCACGGTCGTCGACCACCGGAACGAACCCGTGGGTCCGACGACCGGCGCGCCCACCATCGCGAGGAACTGGTATGTCTCCGACCGCAGCCCGGTGAAGCTCACGTCGGGGCACGCTCCGCAGGGCCCCGGTGAGGTGCTGCTCGACGCGGACACGGCCCGGCACAAGCACGTGCGGATCGGCGACACGCTGCGGGTGATCGCGCAGCCCGGCTCGTTCACGGTGCGGGTGGTCGGAATCGCCACCTTCACGACCACCAACCCGGGCGCCGCCCTGGTCTTCCTGGACACCCCGACCGCCCAGACCCGGCTGCTCGGCCGGCCCGACGTGGCCACCGCCATCTCGGTCGACGCTGCACCGGGCGTGACCGACAAGCGGCTCAAGCAGCGGGTCTCCGCGGCGCTGCACTCCCCGCCCTACGGCTCCTCGCCGTACGACTTGAAGACGGCGGGCGAGCAGGCCAAGTCGGCCACGGACCAGCTCGGCGCGTTTCTCGACGTGATCAAGTACGTGATGCTGGGGTTCGCCGGCATCGCCGTACTCGTCGGCGTGTTCCTCATCGTCAACACGTTCTCGATGCTCATCGCCCAGCGCACCCGGGAACTGGGGCTGCTGCGCGCTCTGGGTGCCGACCGTCGGCAGGTGCGCCGGTCGGTGCTGACCGAGGCCCTGCTGCTCGGCCTGGTGGCCTCGACACTCGGACTCGCCGCGGGCATCGGGCTCGCGGCCGGGCTGATCCGGCTGATGAGCGCGTTCGGCATGAACCTGAAGTCCACCGAGATGGCGATCGGGTGGGTGACCCCTGTCGCCGCGTACGTCGTCGGGGTCGGCGTCACCTTCGTCGCCGCGTACCTCCCGGCCCGCCGCGCGGCCGCCGTCTCCCCCATGGCCGCCCTCACGGACGCCGAGGTCGCCGGTGTGGGTCGGCCTCTGACGATCCGCGCGGTGGCAGGCGCGATCGTCGGCGTGCTCGGCCTGGCCGCGCTGGCGGGCTGCGTACGAGCGACACAGACCGGGCCGGCCGCCTCCCTGCTCGGGCTCGGCGTGATCCTCACGCTCGTCGCCACCGTGATCGCGGGGCCGCTGCTGGTGCGTCCCGTGATCCGGGTGCTGGGCGCCGCCTTCCCCGCCCTCTTCGGCTCCATCGGGCGGATGAGCCAGCGCAACGCCCTGCGCAACCCCCGCCGCACGGGTGCCACCGCCTCCGCGCTCATGGTGGGGATCGCGCTGGTCACCGGGATGTCGGTGGCGAGCACGTCCATGTCCAAGTCGTTCGACCGGCAGATCGACAAGACGCTGGGCGCCGACTTCGTGGTGCAGAACACCAACTTCCAGCCGTTCCCGAAGGAGATCACCGACCGGGTCCGGGCGACGGAGGGCGCGGGGCTCGTCGTACGCCAGCGGTTCACACCCGTCGCGGTGCGGCTGCCGGACGGCGGGAGCGTCGAGACCACCGCCGGGGGCTACGACCCGCGGCTCGACGAGGTGGCCCACATCAACTACGTGCGAGGGGACACGGCCGCCGCGCTCGCGGCCGGCGCCATCGCCATGGACGCGACGTTCGCCAAGGAGCACGGCATCCACGTCGGCAGCACGCTGACCGTCCGGTTCCCGGCCGGGCGCAGCGCCGGCCTCAGCGTCGGCGCGCTCACCGACCAGGGCGCTTCGGACGGCGTCAGCACAGAGGGCGGACTGTTCTTCGGGATGGCCACGTACCAAAAGTACGTACCGGGCGGTCAGGACTCCGCGCTGTATGTGAACGCCGCGCCCGGCACGTCCAAGGAGCGGCTCCGGTCCCGTCTGGAGAAGACGCTCGACCCGTACCCCCAGGTACAGGTCCGCGACCAGGCCGACTACAAGAAGCTGGTGCACGACCAGATCGGGGTGCTGCTCTACCTCGTCTACGCACTGCTCGCCCTGGCGATCGTCATCGCCGTACTCGGGGTGGTCAACACCCTGGCCCTGTCGGTCGTCGAGCGCACCCGGGAGATCGGCCTGCTGCGTGCGATCGGGCTCGCCCGGCGGCAGTTGCGCCGGATGATCCGGCTGGAGTCCGTGGTGATCGCCGTGTTCGGGGCCGTCCTCGGGCTGGCACTGGGACTGGTGTGGGGCCTGTGCATCCAGCGGGTGCTGGCGCTGGAGGGCATGAAGGCACTGGCGATCCCCTGGGGCACCATCGTGGCCGTCGTGGTGGGCTCGGCGGTCGTGGGCGTGGTGGCCGCGCTGCTGCCCGCGTTGCGCGCGTCGCGCATGAACGTGCTGGCCGCGATCGCGCACGAGTGATCATGCGGTGCGCCGAAGCCGCCTTTCGACGGACGCGCCCAGGAGCGCCCTTGCGCCGCCCGCCGCGCCGCGCACCGCCGTCCGGATGCCGGAATGTTCGAAGGCGCCGAGTCCGGCATGGTGTGATACCGGCATGAGTGATCTACGGATACGGGCCGCCGGACCCGGGGACCTCGACGCCGTGCTGGCCTTCTGGAAGGTGGCCGCCGAAGGCACGAGCATCAGCGACGACCGGGACGGTGTGGAGCGGCTCCTCGCCCGCGACCCGGACGCGCTGCTGCTGGCCGAGGAGTCCGGCGAACTCGCCGGGACGGTGATCGCCGGCTTCGACGGCTGGCGCTGCCATCTGTACCGGCTCGCGGTCCACCCGGACCGGCGACGGCACGGTGTCGGCTCGGCCCTGCTGGCCGCCGCGGAGGAGCGGTTCGTACGGCTCGGGGGGCGCCGCGGGGACGCGATGGTGCTGCTGCGCAACGAGACGGCCCAGCATGCGTGGCGGGCCGCCGGGTACGCGCCCGAGGAGCACTGGCGCCGCTGGGTGAAACCTCTCACGAGCTGAGTGTTTTGCCGATACTTTACCCTTGAGAGGACACACGGTCCCCTCAAGGGGTCAACCCGTCCCACCATGGAGAGGTGTGAGCGTCCGCCGATGGGCGAGCCCGCCCGTACCCGACCTCGCGCGGTAGCCGCGTCCCTGGCCGATCCTGGGACGGAGGTGACCCGATGACCGAAGTGCTCCTCCTGCTGGTGGCGATCCTGCTCTCGCTCGCCTGCGGGGGATTCGTCGCGGCGGAGTTCTCCCTCACCACCGTCGAGCGCAGCGAGCTGGAGCACGCCGTCCGGCGCGGTGAGCGCGGTGCGTCCGGCGCCTTGAAGGCCGTACGGAGTCTGACGTTCCAGCTCTCGGGCGCCCAGCTCGGCATCACGGTCACCAACCTGGTGGTCGGCATGCTCGCCGAACCGTCGATCGCCAAGCTGATCGCGGGCCCGCTCGGGTCGCTGGGCCTGTCGCGCTCCACGTCCACGTCCGTGGGCCTGGTCATCGGCACGGCCCTGTCGACCGTGTTCCTGATGGTGGTCGGCGAACTGGTGCCCAAGAACTGGGCGATCTCCTCGCCGCTCGCGGTGGCCAAGCGCGTGGGCACGCCGCTGCGCTGGTTCAGCGCCACGTTCGGCCCGTTCATCACGCATCTGAACAACACGGCCAACCACGTGGTCCGCCGCCTCGGCCTCGAACCGGCCGAGGAGCTGGCCTCCGCGCGCGGCCCCCAGGAACTGGTGGCGCTCGCCCGGCACTCCGCCAAGGAGGGCGCCCTGGAGGCGGACACCGCCGAGTTGTTCGTGCGCACGCTCAACCTCGCCGACCTGACCGCGGAGAACGTGATGACCCCGCGCGTCCAGGTGATCGCCCTGGACACCCAGGCGACCTGCGAGGACGTGGCGAACGCGACGCGGGCGACGGGCCTGTCCCGGTTCCCCGTCTACCGCGGCAACCTGGACGAGGTCGTCGGCATCGCGCACATCAGGGACGTCGTGGCCGTACCGGCCGAGGCACGGCCCTACCGTCCCGTCACGCAGGCCATGCACGAGCCGCTCTTCGTCCCCGAGACCCTCACCGTCGACCGGCTGCTGGACCGGCTCTCCGGAAAGAACACCATGGCCATCGTCATCGACGAGTACGGCGGCACCGCCGGGATCGCCACCGTGGAGGACATCGTCGAGGAGGTCGTCGGCGAGGTGCGGGACGAGCACGACCCGCACGAGGCACCCGACCTGGCCCCGGCCGGCCGGGACGCCGACGGCCGCGCGCTGTACTCGGCCGACGGCTCGGCCCGCATCGACCGGCTCGCACGCGTCGGGCTGCGGGTGCCCGAAGGCCCGTACGAGACACTCGCCGGACTCGTCGCCACGGAACTCGGGCGCATACCGGTGAAGGGCGACTGCGTGGAGGTGGCCGGATGGCGCCTCGACGTGGTGGACGCGACGGGGCACCGGGCCGCCCGGGTGCTCCTGCACGCGCCGCCCGCCGAGCGGGAGGCGGAGCGATGACCTTCGTCCAGCTGCTGATCGGCCTTCTGTCGCTCGTCGCGAACGCCTTCTTCGTGGGCGCCGAGTTCGCGCTGATCTCCGTCCGCCGCAGCCAGATCGAGCCGCACGCCGAGGCGGGCGACCGGCGGGCCCGCAGTGTGCTGTGGGGCCTGGAGCACGTGTCGGCGCTGCTCGCGGCCGCACAGTTCGGCATCACCCTGTGCACCCTGGTCCTCGGTGTCGTCGCCGAGCCCGCGATCGAGCATCTGCTGGAGCCGGTGTTCCACGCGGTCGGCATCCCGCCGGGCGCGGGCCGGGTGGTGTCGTTCGTGATCGCGCTGGCCTTGGCGACGTATCTGCACATGCTGTTCGGCGAGATGGTGCCGAAGAACGTGGCGCTCGCCGAGCCGGTGCGGCTGGCCCTGCTGCTCGGCCCGCCGCTGGTCGGTCTGTCCCGGGCGCTACGCCCGGCGATCCTCGCGGTGAACACGTTCGCGAACGCGCTGCTCACGCTGCTGCACGTGGAGACGAAGAGCGAGGTCACCGCCACCTTCTCGGACGACGAACTGGCGCGGCTCGTCACGGACTCCGGCGAGGCCGGGCTCATCGACGACCGCGCCCAGGAGCGGCTGCACGACGCCCTGGAACTGGGCCGCCGGCCCGTGCGCGACGTGGTGGTGCCGTTGGAACGCGTGGTGTACGCGCGGGTCGGTGTCACTCCGGAGGAGCTGGAGCGGCTGTCGGCCGAGTCCGGGTTCTCGCGATTCCCGGTGGTGGACGAGGGGCGGCGGATCGCCGGCTATCTGCATGTGAAGGACGCGCTGGACGCGTCACCGCGGAACGCGCCGTTCCGGCTGGCGGACATGCGGCCGGTCGCGCGGGTACGGGGAAACACACCGCTGGACGACGTGCTCACCGCGATGCGCGGCAGCCGTACGCACCTGGCGGCGGTCGTGGGCACGGACGGCCGCCTGGCGGGCCTGGTCACGATGGAGGACGTCCTGCGGGAACTGTTCGGCCACCGGACCTGACACCCCCCGCCCGCTCCCCCCGGGCACCGGCCGGAACGGGCCGACCGACCGGCAGGTATGGCCGCGGGATAACATCGTCCGCGCCATGCAGACGAACCCCACCCACACCAGCCTGGTCGCGGTCGGCGACTCCTTCACCGAGGGCATGTCGGACCTGCTTCCCGACGGCTCGTACCGCGGCTGGGCCGATGTCCTCGCGGGCCGGATGGCCGCCCGGACACCCGGTTTCCGGTATGCCAATCTGGCCGTGCGCGGCAAGCTCATCCAGCAGATCGTCGAGGAGCAGGTCGATCTCGCCGCCGCGATGCGGCCGGACGTGATCACGCTGGTCGGCGGCCTGAACGACACGCTGCGGCCCAAGTGCGACATGGGCCGCGTACGGGATCTGCTCACCCAGGCCGTGGAGCGGCTGGCCCCCGCGTGCAACCAGCTCGTCCTGATGCGCAGCCCCGGTCGTCAGGGGCCGGTCCTCGAACGGTTCCGGCCCCGCATGGAGGAGCTGTTCGCCTGCGTCGACGAACTCGCCGAGCGGCACGGCGCACTCGTGGTCGACCTCTACGGCGCACCCTCGCTCGCCGATCCGCGGCTGTGGGACGTGGACCGGCTGCACCTGACGGCCGAGGGACACCGCCGGGTGGCGGAAGCCGTGTGGCAGACGCTGGGGTACGAGGCGGAGGATACGGAGTGGCGTACGCCGCCGGCGCCGAACGGCCGGCCCGGCTGGCTCGCCCGTCGGACCGCGGACGTCCGCTTCACCCGGCAGCATCTGCTGCCATGGATAGGGCGGCGGCTGACGGGCCGCTCGTCGGGCGACGGCCGCCCGGCCAAGCGTCCGGAACTGTTGCCGTACGAGGAGTCGGCCGTCTAGGGCCGCCGCACGTGCCGAATGTTCCGGAGGGAGTCGCGTGAGCACCAGGGTGATCAATCTCAAGGGCCACCTTCAGGACTTCGGTCCCCGGCTGGAGGACGCCCCCCGTGATGTCGTCTACATCGGCCGCCGGCTGACCAGGGGCGGCTGGGACCTGCCCCAGCACCCGCTGTACAACCCGTTCCAGATCGACACCCCGAAGAAGAAGCACGACGGGACCCGGTCCGAGGTGATGGCCAAATACCGGGAGTATCTGATGGCGCGCCCGGACCTGCTGGCCCTGGTGCCCGAGCTGCGCGGCAGGACGCTCGCCTGCTGGTGCGCGCCCGAGCTGTGTCACGGGGACATCCTGGCCGAGGTCGCGGAACGGACGGAGCACCCGGGCCGCCGGTCGTAGCGGCGGGTACGGCGCAGGGCGGTCACGCAGCCGTCACAAGCCCGGGTCCGGGCTCGCGTGACGCCGGTCTCGTAGGTTCCGCCGATTCGCCCGGTGGCGCTGGCCTGCACGAATCGCCAGTAGAATCCGTACACGTGACTGCTGCGCCCGCAAAGCCCCGTATCCCGAACGTCCTCGCCGGACGCTACGCCTCCGCCGAGCTCGCCGTGCTCTGGTCCCCCGAGCAGAAGGTGAGGCTGGAGCGTCAGCTCTGGCTCGCCGTGCTGCGGGCCCAGAAGGACCTGGGAGTCGAGGTGCCGGACGCGGCGATCGCCGACTACGAGCGCGTGCTCGACCAGGTCGACCTCGCCTCGATCGCCGAGCGCGAGAAGGTCACCCGGCACGATGTGAAGGCGCGGATCGAGGAGTTCAACGCCCTCGCCGGGCATGAGCACGTGCACAAGGGGATGACCTCCCGCGATCTGACGGAGAACGTCGAGCAGCTTCAGATCCGGCTCTCCCTCGAGCTGATGCGCGGCCGCGCGGTGGCCGTTCTGGCGCGTCTCGGCAAGCTCGCGGCCGAGTACGGCGAGCTGGTGATGGCCGGCCGCTCCCACAACGTGGCCGCGCAGGCAACCACCCTCGGCAAGCGCTTCGCGACCGCCGCCGACGAACTGCTCGTCGCCTACAACCGGACCGAGGAGCTGCTCGGCCGCTACCCGCTGCGCGGTATCAAGGGCCCCGTCGGCACGGCACAGGACATGCTCGACCTGCTCGGCGGGGATGCGGCCAAGCTCGCGGATCTGGAGCAGCGGATCGCCGGTCACCTGGGCTTCTCGCAGGCCCTCACCTCGGTCGGCCAGGTCTACCCGCGCTCTCTCGACTACGAGGTCGTCACCGCGCTGGTGCAGCTGGCCGCGGCGCCGTCGTCGCTGGCCAAGACGATCCGGCTGATGGCCGGGCACGAGCTGGTGACCGAGGGTTTCAAGCCCGGCCAGGTCGGCTCGTCCGCGATGCCGCACAAGATGAACACCCGCTCCTGCGAGCGCGTCAACGGCCTGATGGTCATCCTGCGCGGCTACGCCTCGATGACCGGTGAGCTGGCGGGCGACCAGTGGAACGAGGGCGACGTGTCCTGCTCGGTGGTGCGCCGGGTCGCGCTGCCGGACGCGTTCTTCGCGCTGGACGGCCTGCTGGAGACGTTCCTGACGGTGCTCGACGAGTTCGGCGCCTTCCCCGCCGTCATGGCGCGCGAGCTGGACCGCTATCTGCCGTTCCTCGCCACGACCAAGGTACTGATGGCGTCGGTGCGCGCGGGGGTCGGCCGGGAGGTGGCCCACGAGGCCATCAAGGAGAACGCCGTGGCCTGCGCGCTCGCGATGCGCGAGCAGGGCGCCGAGCGCAATGAACTGCTGGACCGGCTGGCCGCCGACGAGCGCATCCCGCTGGACCGCGCGCAGCTCGATGCGCTGATGGCGGACAAGCTGTCCTTCACCGGCGCCGCGGCCGACCAGGTCGCCGCCGTGGTCGGCCGCATCGAGGAGATCGTGAAGCAGCACCCCGAGGCCGCCGGCTACACGCCGGGGGCGATCCTCTGACCCGGTTCACCCCGGCGGAGCTTCAGGCCGCCCGCGACCGTCTGGTTCCGGACGTGGTCGCGGACGGCCTCAAGGTCCTTTTCTGCGGCATCAACCCGGGTCTCATGACGGCGGCGACGGGCCACCACTTCGCCCGCCCCGGCAACCGCTTCTGGCCGGTGCTGCATCTGTCCGGCTTCACGCCGAGGCTGATGAAACCGTCGGAGCAGCGGGAGTTGCTCGCATACGGGCTCGGCATCACCAATGTGGTGGCGCGGGCGACCGCGCGGGCCGACGAACTGAGCGCCCAGGAGTACCGGGAGGGCGGGCGGATCCTCGGCGCCAAGGTGGAGCGGCTGCGGCCGGCGTGGCTGGCGGTGGTCGGGGTGACCGCGTACCGGACGGCCTTCGGCGACCGCGGGGCCGCCGTGGGCCCGCAGGAGCGGACGATCGGCTCGACCCGGGTGTGGGTGCTGCCCAACCCGAGCGGTCTGAACGCCCATTGGACGGCGGCGACGATGGCGGAGGAGTTCGCGCGGCTGCGGAAGGCCGCGGGCCGGTGGACGGGGACGGTCACGGGGGATCCGTCTCCGTGACGACCGCGAGGAGCCGGAACGGCAGCTCCGTGTCCCACTGGGACACCCCGAGGGCGACCCACCGGCCCGTCTCGGCCGACTTCCACAGCCGGACGTCCGGCACATGCCCGCTGAGACCGGCCCAGGGCTCCTCGACGTCCTCGCCGCCCATGGTCCGGTCGAGAACGCTGTAGAGACTGAAGTCCACAGACGGCCCCCACCGTTCGGTCAGCCGCTCGCCGAGCCCGTCCCGGTCGACCTCGTACTGCGTCCGCGCCTCCTCCCGCCCGGTCCCGTCGTCCTCCCAGAACTCATCGCTCGTCTGTAAGGCGGCCACGTGATACCCGGGCCCGCTCTCACCGTGCTCCGTCCTGCCGTGCGCCGCGGGGAACTCCCGGGCGCACAGCAGCTCTATGACGGAGAGGTACCTCGCGATGTCCATGCGATCCAGTAAAGCGGGCACCACTGACAACTGGCACGGCGTCAGGCGGGGTGAGCGCGGCGTAGGAGTCGGCGTTCGTCACGACGGGCCGATCCGCTCGGATGCCGGCCGGCCCTCGCGGGTGGGCGCGGCGCCGAGTACGATCCGGCCAACACGCGCACGAGCTGGGAGGACGGACGTTGGGGCGGCTGACCGGCGGGGATCCCTCTCTGCTCCGAAGGATCAACTCCGCGGTGGTGCTGCACGCGCTGCGTGGCACGGACTGCGCGACCCTCACCGAGGTCACCCGGCTGACCGGGCTGTCCCGGCCGACCGTCGAGGGCGTGGTCGAGGGACTGATCGAGGCCGGACTCGTGGTGGAGCAGGCCGCCGAGGAGGGTGCGGCCCGCCGGCAGGGGCGGCCGGCGCGGAGGTTCCGGTTCCGGGCGGAGGCGGGCCATCTGCTCGGCCTGGACGTGGGCGCCCACCGGGTCACCGCCCTCCTCGCCGACCTCGACGGCCGGGAGCTGGGCTCACTGTCCAAGGAGATCTCCGAGGCGGCATCGGCGGACGAGCGTCTGGAGCGGCTGCGGGGCACGGTCGCCGAGCTGCTGCGCCGTGTGGGCGTGGCACGCGGTTCGCTGCGCGCGGTGGGCGTGGGCAGCCCCGGGATCGTGGAGGCGGACGGCACCGTGCGCCTGGGCACCGCCCTGCCGGAGTGGACCGGACTGAACCTCGGCGAACGGCTCGGCCGCTCCTTCAAGTGCCCGGTCCTCGTCGAGAACGACGCCAACGCGGCGGCCGTGGCCGAGCACTGGAAGGGCGCCGCCACCGAGTCCGACGACGTCGTCTTCGTGCTGGCGGGGCTGAGTCCCGGCGCCGGCTCCCTGATCGGCGGGCGGCTGCACCGCGGCTACGGCGGGGCGGCCGGGGAGATCGGCGCCCTGCATCTGCTGGGCCGCGAGGCGGCTCCCGAGAAGCTGCTGTCGACCACGGACGAACCGCTGCAACCGCTGGACGAGCAGCAGGTCGCCGACGTCTTCGCGCTCGCCCGCGAGGGCGACCAGCGGGCCGGTGCGGCCGTGGACCGCTTCATCCAGCGGCTGGTGCACGACGTGGCCGCCCTCGTCCTCGCCCTGGATCCCGAACTGGTCGTCATCGGCGGCTGGGCGGCGGGCCTGGACGGCGTACTGGATCCGCTGCGGCGCGAACTGGCCCGCTACTGCCTGCGCCCGCCGAAGGTGACCCTGTCACGGCTCGGCGAGGCCGCGGTGGCGACGGGGGCGCTGCGGCTGGCGCTGGACCATGTGGAGGAGCAGCTGTTCGCGGTGGAGGGCACGGTCACTGCGCGGCGCTGATCCGCAAGGGTGCGGGGCCGTGACCGGGCGTGCACGCGGGCGGGGGCGCACACGGGCGCGTGACCCGGGGCACGGTCGCCCCGGTGTCCCGCGGGCGGTCAGGAGGCGCGGCGCTCCGGATCGTGGTGGATCTCCACCCGGCCCGAGGCGCCGAAGGTGAGGCGGCAGGTGTCGGCGCGGTACGTGGCGACGGAGACGGCCGCCGCCCGGCCCCCGGCGTGATAGCGGGTGGTGACGACGAGGACGGGCGCGCCGGGCAGCCGGTCGAGCTCCCTGGCGTCCTCGGCACTGGCCGAGCCCAGCTCGACGGCCTGGTCCTGGTCCTCCAGGTCGGCTCGCTGGAGTTCCCGCAGGACGGCACGCGCGCGTGCCGTACCGGAGGGCGCGTCGATCGCGGAGAGATCGGGCACCGAGGAGGCCGGGATGTAGAGCAGTTCGGCGGCGACGGGCTGGCCGTGCGTCACCCGGGAGCGGCGCACCGTGTGCACCCGCTCGTCCCGGGCGGCCCCGAGGAGATCGGCCACGGCGGCGGGCGGGACCGCGACCGTGCAGTCGACGGGCTGCCAGGCGTCCCCGGCGGCGCCCGGCCACAGATGCCGCTCGGAACCTACGGCGACCCCCACGCGCGGCGGGGCGACGGTCGTCCCGACTCCGCGCCGGCGCTGTAGACGGCCCTCCAGTTCGAGCTGTTCCAGCGCCTGGCGGAGGGTGGCGCGGGCGACTCCGAAGCGAGCCGCGAGGTCGCGTTCGTTGGGCAGGATCTCGCCCACCGAGAACTCCGAGTCGAGTGCTTCGGTGAGCACGGTCTTGAGATGCCAGTACTTGGGCTCCGGCACCGGTTCCGCCTGCGTGGTCCCCACCCTGTCCTCCGCGATCGCCGTGGTGCGGCGGCGTTTTAAGCGCCCTTGTTTATTAAAGGTTGTTGCACTTCTCTGCGACCATAGGGCGGCCCCCACCCTTGGTCAAGACCAATCCTCGGTCCCTCACGGAGCGCACGGGCGCGGTCCGCAGGGCGTTCACACGGCGTTCGCGGGGCGCGGCACCGATGACACACGGGCGAACGCTTTCCGACCGGGGGCTACCCGCCGGTAGCAGTTGCTGACAAAGTGTCTAACGCACAGTCGTCACCCTGTCCCAGACGAGGAGCAGCAGCATGGCCGCCACGGTCTCCTTCGGCGTTCCCTCTCCGCACGGCCCGCGGACCGTGACCGTCTCGTACGCGCGCGTGGGCAGCGGCGAGCCGCTCCTCCTGCTGCACGGCATCGGCCATCACCGGCAGGCCTGGGACCCGGTCGTGGACATCCTGGCGACCGAGCGCGACGTGATCGCGGTCGACCTCCCCGGCTTCGGCGCCTCCCCCGCCCTGCCGGACGGACTCGGCTACGACCTGACGAGCGTGGTGCCCGCTCTGGGTGCGCTGTGCGAGGCGCTGGACGTCGACCGTCCGCATGTGGCGGGCAACTCGCTGGGCGGTCTGCTGGCTCTCGAACTGGGCCGCGAGAAGCTCGTACGGTCCGTCACCGCCCTTGCGCCGGCCGGTTTCTGGACCCCGGCCGAGCGGCGCTACGCATTCACTGTGCTCCTCGCGATGCGTCAGGCGGCGCGCGCGATGCCGCTGCCGCTGGTGGAACGGCTGTCGCGCACGGCGGCCGGGCGCACGGTGCTGACGAGCACCATCTACGCGCGGCCCGGCCACCGATCCCCCGAGGCCGTCGTCGCCGAGACGCTCGCGCTGGCCGGGGCCGAGGGATTCACCGCGACCCTCCGTCAGGGCACGACCGTACGGTTCGCACAGGACGTGCCCGGGCTGCCGGTCACCGTGGCGTGGGGCACCAGGGACAGAATCCTGGTGCGCCGCCAGGGGGTCCGCGCCAAGCAGATCATCCCCGGCGCCCGTCTGGTACGGCTGCCCGGCTGCGGCCACGTCCCGATGAACGACGATCCGGCACTGGTCGCCCGGGTGATCCTGGACGGCAGCCGCTGAGCACCCGCGGACCGCCGCCGCTGCGCTGTCCACGGTTCCCGTAGCGCCGCGGGCAGTTGTTCACTTGCGGTTTGCGTATGCGCTGCGGCGTCCCAGTAGTTGTGACAGTGCCCATCGGCCGGAACCGTCCCAGGAGGCACCTTCATGTCACACCGTCCCTTGCCGGGCCGCCGCAGTGTGCTGCGCGGCTCCCTCGCCGCGTCGGCCGCTCTGACCCTGCCCCCCGCGCTCGGCGCGGCACCGGCGTTCGCCCTGTCGGGACGTCCGAAGGCGGCATGGGGCGTCCAGGCCGGAGACGTGAGCGTCCACTCCGGTCTCGTCTGGGTACGGTCCGACCGCCCCGCCCGGATGATCGTCGAGACCGCCGCGACGGAGTCGTTCCGCAACCCCCGCAGATGGCACGGCCCGCTGCTGGACGCCGGTACGGACTTCACGGGTACCACTCGGCTGCACGGGCTGCCGGCGGGCGAGCAGATCCACTACCGGGTGCTGCTGGCCGACCCGGACGACCCGCGGCGCTCCGGCGAGCCCGTGACGGGCACCTTCCGCACGACGCCGCTCGGCCGGCACCGCGGAGTGCGCTTCCTGTGGTCGGGTGATCTGGCGGGCCAGGGCTGGGGCATCAACCCGGATCTCGGTGGCTACCGGATCTACGACGCGATGGCGAAGCTGGACCCGGACTTCTTCCTGTGCAGCGGTGACAACGTCTACGCCGACGGGCCGATCCCGGCGACCCAGGCCCTGCCCGGCGGCGGCACCTGGCGCAACATCACCACCGAGGAGAAGTCCAAGGTGGCCGAGACCCTGGCCGAGTACCGCGGCAACTTCCGCTACAACCTGTTGGACGAGAACCTCAGGCGGTTCAACGCCCAGGTGCCGTCGATCATCCAGTGGGACGACCACGAGGTCCGCAACAACTGGTACCCGGGCGAGGTGATCGCCTCCTCCGACACCCGCTACACCGAGAAGAGCATCGATGTGCTGGCCGCGCGGGCCAGGCGGGCGTTCAGCGAGTACTTCCCCCTCTCCATGCTGCGGCCGGGTGACCGCGACGGCCGGGTGTACCGGGTGATGCGGCACGGCCCGCTGCTGGACGTCTTCGTCCTGGACATGCGCACCTACCGCAACGCCAACTCGCCCGACGACCAGACCACGGATCCGCAGGGCATCCTCGGCGCCGAGCAACTGGACTGGCTCAAGCGGGAGTTGCAGCGGTCCCGAGCGGTCTGGAAGGTGATCGCCGCGGACATGCCGCTCGGCCTGGTCGTGCCGGATCCCATGGAGAACCGGCCGAACTTCGAGGCTGTCGCGCAGGGCGACCCGGGCGCGCCGCTGGGCCGGGAACTGCAGATCGCGGAACTGCTCCGGTTCATCAAGCACCGCAGGATCACGGGCACGCTGTGGCTGACGGCCGACGTGCACCACACCTCGGCGCAGCACTACCACCCCTCGCGCGCCGCGTTCACCGACTTCGAGCCGTTCTGGGAGTTCGTCTCGGGCCCGCTCAACGCGGGTGCCTTCCCGGCGAGCGCGCTGGACGGCACCTTCGGCCCGGACCGGGTGTTCGTGAAGGCGCCGACCGCCTCGAACGTCTCCCCCGCGGGGGGCTACCAGTTCTTCGGCGAGGTCGACATCGACGGCGACAGCGGGGAGCTGACGGTCCGGCTGCGGGAGCGGGACGGGACCGCTCTGTTCACCCAGGTGCTGCAGCCGGGGCGGGTCGGGCAGTAGGTTTTTTCACGCCGCGCACCGGAGTCGTCCCCCGGTGCGCGGCGCGCCGCCTACCCGCACGGAAGCGCTTCGTCAAAAGAACAATAAAAAGGACAGAAGCATACTTTACTCATCAGACACAAAGCGTTTGTGATCACGCAACACCCTTCCTCCACAGTGGTTGCATGACTCCAGACATGTCTGATGTGAGGCGTGCCAAGCACGGCCGTCCGGTTCACCACTGGCGACGGGACCTGATAGAGCTCGCCGCCCTGTTCACGGCGGTCGCGGTGGCGGACGTGACCGCCAATCTGGTCGGGCACGGCCCCGACGGTCCCGCCCTGCTGGGACTGTCGGCCGCGGCGCTCGTCATGACGGCCGGCTTCCACACCTGGTGGACACGCCGCCATGGTCACGCACCGCCCGCGAGTGATACCGGCGCCCGGCCACCCGCCGAGGGGCGGCGAGCCGGGCCGTCCGAGCGCGACGCGGCCGCCGGGGGGACCGCGCTGTGGCGGTTGCGGACCACGGTGCAGGACGAGCCGGGCACGCTGGCCGCGCTGTGCACGGCGCTGGCCGGGCTGCGGATCGACATCCTGAGCCTGCAGACGCATCCGCTGGCCCAGGGCACGGTCGACGAGTTCCTGGTGCGGGCCCCGGACGGGCTGGACGCGAACGCGATCACGCGAGCCGTCAGGCTGGCCGGCGGAACCGAGACCTGGGTCGAACGGGCCGACGCGCACGACCTGGTGGACGCCCCGACCCGGATGCTGGGCCTGGCCACGCGCACCGCGCTGGACGCGGCGGAACTGCCGCTCGCACTGAGGCAGTTGCTCGGCCGGTGCACCATCCGCTCCCTGCCCGCCGTCTCCCCCCGCTCCGGCCACCGGCATCAGGACACTCCCGTCGAGGGGGCCCTGGAGGACACGGTGATGCGGCTGCGGGCGCCGGAGGGCGGAGTGATCACGGTGGAGCGCCCGTACCTGCCGTTCACGCCGACGGAGTTCGCGCGCGCACGCGCGCTGGTCGAGCTGGACGCGCGGCTCGGCCCGCGCATCCCGCGCGGCCAGGACGTACTGACCCTGCCGAAGGGGAATGCGATCACCGTGCGGCGGGCCGACGCCTCGGACGTCGAGGCGGCGAAGGAGATGCAAGCCCGGTGCTCGCGGCGCACCCTGAGCATGCGCTACCACGGACCGGTCGGCGACGCGGACCGCTACCTCAACCATCTGCTCAGCCCGCGCTTCGGCCGGACCCTCGCGGTGGGGACGGCGTCGGGGCGCATCGTCGCCCTCGGCCATCTGCTGTGGGACGGCGACGAGACGGAGGTCGCGCTGCTCGTCGAGGACGAGTGGCAGCGGCGCGGCATCGGCAGCGAACTCCTCGGCCGCCTGGTGGCGATGGCGGTCGAGGCGGGCTGCGAGAGCGTCTACGCGGTCACGCAGGCGTCCAACACCGGCATGGTCGCCGCGATGCGCGGCCTCGGGCTGCCTCTCGACTACCAGATCGAGGAGGGCACGCTCGTCATCACCGCCCGCCTGGACGCCACTGCGGTGGCCTCACGGCCGCCCTACGACCGCGCCTATGAGCAGCAGGGGGTCCAGGGCGACCGGGACTGAGCACGCGCGCCTCGCACACGGCGGACGCGCACGTCGTACGGGATCTACGGAACGGCCCGGCGCACTGCGCCGGGCCGTTCGGCGTACGGGGGCGGACCTCCCGGTCCCACGGACGTGCGGTACTCGGGGCCCAGGCGCAGCCCGTGCCGCTACCGCCCCCCGACCGTTTCCTTCCGCCGTGCGCCCTCGGTCCGCTCGCTCCCGAGCGCCCCGTCGAGGTCGGTCCACAGGTCCTCGACGTCCTCCAGGCCCACCGACATCCGCAGCAGCCGGTCGCTCACCCCGGCACCGTGGCGGTCGGTCTCGTCGACGATGCGGTGGCTGATGGACGCCGGGTGCTGGATGAGCGTGTCCACGCTGCCCAGACTCACCGCGGGGGTGATCAGCCGGACCCCGGCGATCACCGCGTGCGGATCGCCGTGCACCTCGAAGGCGATCATCGCGCCGCCTGTACGCGGGTAGTGCACACGGGCGACACGCGGGTCGGCGGCGAGTCTGGCGGCGAGTTCGGCGGCGGTTGCGGACCCGGCCCGGACCCGTATCGGCAGCGTCGACAGACCGCGCAGCAGCAGATAGCCGGCGAGCGGATGCAGCACCGCACCCGTGGCGAAGCGCACCTGGCGCAGCCGGCGTGCCAGCTCCTCGTCGCACGCCACCACCCCGCCCATCACATCGCCGTGCCCGCCCAGGTACTTGGTGGCGCTGTGCAGCACCAACCGGGCGCCGTGCCCGGCGGGGCGCTGGAGCACGGGCGTCGCGAAGGTGTTGTCCACGAGCAGCGGAACCGAACCGCAGGCGTGGGCGACCGCGCGCAGGTCGACCTCCGCGAGCGTCGGGTTGGCCGGGGACTCGACCATGACGAGACCGGTGTCGGGGCGCAGCGCGTCCGCGATGCCCGCCGGGTCGGTCCAGGTCACCTCCGAGCCCAGCAGTCCGGCGTTGAGCAGATGGTCGCTGCATCCGTACAGCGGTCGTACGGCGACGACGTGCCGCAGCCCGAGCGCATTCCGCGCCAGCAGGACGGCACTCAGCGCGGCCATCCCGCTGGCGAACGCGACCGCGCTCTCGGTGCCCTCCAGCCGGGCGAGCGCCGTCTCGAAGCGGGCGACGGTCGGGTTGCCGAGCCGTGCGTAGACGGGCGGGCCGGCCAGTTCCGCGCCGTCGGCCGCGAAGGCGTCGAGCCGGGCGGCCTCGCCACGGCTGTCGTGGGAGGGGTAGGTGGTGGAGAGGTCGAGGGGCGGGGCGTGCAGCCCCAGGGCGACCAGATCCTCACGTCCGGCGTGCACGGCCTCCGTAGCCAGCCCCCGGCGGGCGGGCAGGCCGTCGACGGGGAATCCGTCCTGCGTGTCCTGAGTGGGGAGATTCATGGGCCGCAGCCTGAACAGCGGGCGGGGCCCCGGCGGCGGAACCCGTGTTACGTTCGGCGCATGGCCGAATCTGTCGTACTGGACCCGGTGGATCTCCACCTTCTGCGCCTGTTGCAGAACGACGCCCGGACGACGTACCGCGACCTGGCGGCCCTGGTCGGGGTGGCGCCCTCGACGTGCCTGGACCGGGTGACCCGGCTCCGCCGCTCGGGGGTGATTCTCGGCCACCAGCTGCGCCTGGACCCGGCAAAGCTGGGACGCGGCCTCGAGGCGCTGCTGTCGGTGCAGGTCAGGCCGCACCGCCGGGAACTGGTGGGGCCCTTCGTGGAGCGGATCCGGGCGTTGCCGGAGTCCCGTACGGTCTTCCATCTCACCGGCCCCGACGACTATCTCGTGCACGTCGCGGTGGCGGACATGGCGGACCTGCAACGGCTGGTGCTCGACGAGTTCACGGCCCGGCGCGAAGTGGCGCGGGTGGAGACCCGGTTGATCTTCCAGCAGTGGGACTGCGGCCCGCTGCTGCCACCCGGACATGCCGCGTCCAAACCCGCTGAGCAGGCCTAAGCCGAGCGCGGAATCACCGTGACGCGGACCACGTCACCGTATGAGGATGGTCCGCATGTCAGACACCACCAGGAGACCCCTGCCCCGCGAGGTCGCCGACGCCTATGTCGACGACCTCGTCGCCCTCGACCCGGTCACCGGCACGTACCTCGGAGTGAAGGAGAGCGCGGGCAAGCTGCCCGACACCTCGCCCGCGGGCCAGGAGGCACTCGCCGAGCTGGCGCGGGCGACCCTCGCACGGCTGGACGAGGCGGAGCGCCGGCCGGGCGCGGACAGTGACATCGAGCGACGGTGTGCACGCCTGCTGCGTGAGCGGCTGACCGCCGAACTCGCCGTGCACGAGGCGGACGAGCGCCTCAGGGCGGTGGGCAACATGCACACCCTGGTGCACTCCGTGCGTGACGTCTTCACGATCACCCCCACCGCGACCGACGAGGACTGGACCGCGGTGGCCGAGCGGCTGCGGGCCGTGCCGGCCGCCCTGCGCGGCTACCGCGAGTCCCTCACCCTGGGCCTGGAGCGCAAGCTGTACGCGGGCCCGCGCCCGACCGCGACCTTCATCGAGCAGCTCACCGAGTGGTCGGACCTGGACGGCGAGGGCCGCGGCTGGTTCGAGGACTTCGCCTCCCAGGGGCCCGAGTCGCTGCGTACGGAGCTGGACGGGGCCGCCCGTACGGCGACCGCGGCCGTCGTCGAACTGCGGGACTGGGTGCGTGATGTGTACGCGCCGACGATCGAGGGCGCACCGAACACGGTCGGCCGCGAGCGCTACGGCCGCTGGGCACGTTACTTCAACGGCACGGACCTGGACCTCGACGAGGCGTACGCGTACGGCTGGTCCGAGTACCACCGCATCCTCGCCGAGATGAAGAATGAGGCCGAGAAGGTTCTGCCGGGCGCCGAGACCCCGTGGACCGCGCTCGCACACCTCGACGAGCACGGTGCCCACATCGAGGGGGTGGAGGAGACCCGCGCCTGGCTCCAGGGCCTGATGGACGAGGCGATCGAGGCGCTCGACGGCACCCACTTCGAACTCGCCGAGCGGGTACGGAAGGTGGAGTCGCGCATCGCGCCGCCCGGGAGTGCCGCGGCACCGTACTACACCTCGCCGTCCGCCGACTTCTCCCGCCCGGGCCGGACCTGGCTGCCGACGATGGGGCAGACCCGGTTCCCGGTGTACGACCTGGTCTCGACCTGGTACCACGAGGGCGTCCCCGGCCACCACCTCCAGCTCGCCCAGTGGGCGCACGTGGCGGAGGACCTCTCGCGCTACCAGGCGACGGTGGGCGGTGTCAGCGCCAATGTCGAAGGCTGGGCGCTGTACGCCGAACGTCTCATGGACGAGCTGGGCTTCCTCACCGATCCGGAGCAGCGGCTCGGCTACCTGGACGCGCAGATGATGCGGGCGGTGCGTGTGATCATCGACATCGGCATGCACCTGGAGCTGGAGATCCCGGCCGACTCGCCGTTCCATCCGGGCGAGCGCTGGACGCCGGAGCTGGCGCAGGAGTTCTTCGGCGCGCACAGCAGCCGTCCCGCGGACTACGTGGAGAGCGAGCTGGTCCGGTATCTGTCGATGCCCGGGCAGGCGATCGGCTACAAGCTCGGCGAGCGCGCCTGGCTGCTGGGCCGCGAGAACGCCCGGCGCCGCCACGGTGCGGCGTTCGACGCGAAGGCCTGGCACATGGCGGCGCTCTCGCAGGGCTCCCTGGGCCTGGACGATCTGGTGGACGAGCTGTCCCGGCTCTGATCGCGCCCGCGCGGCCGGGCCCGCCCCGTCGGCGTGGGCCCGGCCGTCAACGCCGGAAGCCTCCCTCGGAGTCGATGACCTGGCCGGTGATCCAGCCCGCCTCGTCCGTGGCGAGCCAGGCGATGAGGCGGGCGGGGTCGTCGGGCACGCCCCAGCGTCCGGCCGGGAACCCGGCGGCGACCTCGTCGTACCCGGCGCCGCTCAGGTAGCCGGTGTCCACGGGACCGGGGTTGACCGTGTTGACGGTGACGGCGTGCTCCGCGAGCGTCGTGGCCAGCGAGCGCGTGACGGAGGCGAGGGCGCCCTTCTGGAGCGCGTACGCGATCTCGCCCGGCATCCCGCCCGCGAGGTCCTGCCCGGAGGTCATCATCACGACCCGCCCGTCGGGACCGCCCGGCGGCAACGCCGCCCGCAGCCGGGTGTACGCCTGCACCAGCAGCAGTACCGACCGCGTGTCCACCGCCCAGTGGGCGTCGAGCATGGCGGCGTCCACGGTGTCGAGCGTGCCGTCGCTGCCCCCGAGCGCGTGGTTGGCGACGAGGATGTCGATCCGGCCGCCGAGCGCCGCCGCGGCCGTCGCGACCAGTGCGGCGGGCGCCGCCGGGTCCGAGAGGTCCCCGGGTCCGTCCGCCACGGGCGCACCGGGATCCCCGAGTGCCGCACGCACTCCGGCGACGACGTCCTCCGGGCGGTCGGCGCCCCAGGGCATCTCCGCGTCGTGCGGCACATGGTGGTGCAGATAGACGCCCGCGCCGTACGCGGCCAGTCGCCGGGCCACCGCGTATCCGATGCCCGCCCGCCGGCTCGCCCCGGTGACGAGGGCGGTCCGGCCGCGCAGCGGCAGGGGGTCACGGCGCAGGTCTTCGGAAGCGGGGTGCGGGAGTCGCGTCATGGGCGCCATCATGCACCGCAGAACGGCCCGGGAACCGCGGCGGGAGGAACCGCACCCGGTCAGCAGCCGCAGTCCGCGGCGCCCTCGGGTGCCGTCAGCGGATCGGCGGCGCGGCGCTCGGGGCCCTGCCAGGTCTCGTAGGGGAAGCCCTCGCGCACCCAGTACTCGAAGCCGCCGAGCATCTCCTTGACCCGGAACCCCCGTTCGGCGAGGGCGAGGGCCGCCCGGGTCGCGCCGTTGCAGCCGGGTCCCCAGCAGTACGTGACCACCGGCACGGATCTGTCCAGGAGGTGCTCGGCCTGCTCGGGGACGAGCGCGGTGGGCAGATGGACGGCGCCGGGGACATGCCCCTGGCCCCACGCCTGCGCCGAGCGCGAGTCGACGACGACGAAACCGGGGTCGCCGCCCGCCGCGAGCGCGGCGGCGACATCGGACACGTCGGCGTGGAAGGCGAGGTTCGCCCGGAAGTGGGCGGCGGCGGTGGCCGGTTCGGCCGGGGCGACGTGCAGGACGGGGTTGACGGCGGTCTGGCCGGTGGTCATGGTCGGGCCTCTTTCTCGCTGATCCGGACACCCTCGAAGGTATGGCCGTTGACCGGATGTCTGAAGGTGCGATCCACGGCACACCTCTTGATCGGCCGGGGATCGTCCTGCTATTTCTCGGTGATGGCCGCGTATTCCCCGGACGCCACCGACTGGCGCATCCTCGACGTCCTCCAGCGCGAGGGCCGCGCCAGCTACGCCGAGCTGGCCCGTGCCGTCTCCATGTCCGCGAGCGCGGTCACCGAACGGGTGCGCCGGCTCGAGGAGGCGGGCGTCATCAAGGGCTATGCGGCGGTCGTCGACCCCGAGCGCCTCGGCCTGCCGATCCTCGCCTTCGTCCGGTTGCGCTACCCGAACGGCAACTACCGGCCGTTCCACGACCTCGTGGCCGTGACACCGGAGATCCTGGAGGCGCACCACGTCACCGGCGACGACTGTTTCGTCATCAAGGTCGCGGCGCGCTCGATGCGCCACCTGGAGGAGGTGTCGGGCAGGATCGGCGCACTGGGCTCGGTGACCACGAGCGTCGTCTACTCGTCGCCCCTCCCCCACCGCCCCCTCGGCCACTGACCGCCACGGAAAACCCTCCCCCGCCACGCGAGCCCCCGCCCGGGCCGCCTCAGCCGGCTCCCCGCTGCCGTACCGCCGATCCCGTTCTGCCCTTGACTATCTCCAGCTGGGCGTGGATGCGCCGCCGCAGGTCCGCGACATGGCTGACGATGCCCACGCTGCGGTCCCGCTCCCGCAGGGAGTCCAGTACGTCCAGGACCTCGTCGAGAGTCTCGTCGTCGAGGCTGCCGAATCCCTCGTCGATGAAGAGGGTGTCGAGACGGACCCCGCCGGCCTCGTCGGTGACGACGTCCGCGAGGCCCAGGGCGAGCGCGAGCGAGGCGAAGAACGTCTCCCCTCCGGAGAGCGTCGCGGTGTCCCGCTCGCGCCCCGTCCACGCGTCCACGACGTGCAGGCCGAGGCCGCTGCGGCCGCGTCCGGAGCGGTCGTCGGAGTGGACGAGGGTGTAGCGGCCGGAGGACATGCGCTGAAGCCGCACGCTCGCGGCGGCCGCCACCTGTTCGAGGCGGGCGGCCAGCACATACGACTCCAGGCGCATCCTGCGTTCGTTGTCGGCGGAGGTGCCGGCCGTCAGGGACGCCAGTCGGGCCACGCGGTCGTACTCCTCTCGCAGCGGCGCGAGACGCCGTACGGACGCGGTGGCGCGCGCGGACAGCCGGTCGAGTTCGGCACGGCGGCGGTCCGCCGCGTCCAGTGAGGAGACCGCCTCCTGGAGCCGCCGGGCCGTGGCCTCGGCGGTCCGTTCGGCGGCCGCCGGGTCGGCGGGCGGCTGCTGTGCGGCGGCCGCCGTGTCGGCCTCGGCGAGCATCGCGCGTACGGCGGCCTGTTCCTGCTGCCAGGCGTCCAGCCGTCGCTGAAGCTCGCGGTGGGCCACGTCGTCCAGAAGCGCGGCGGCCGCGGCCTGCGGGGTGTCGAACCGGGCGCGGTAGGCCGCGTCGGCGAGGCGCGCGTCGGCTTCCTTCAGCCGCTGCGCGGCGTCCTCGGCTGCGCGGACGGCGTCGGCGGCCTCGGTGAGCAGGGCGGCCCGGCGCTCCAGCTGCGCCGAGCGCGCGGCCACACTGACGGCGTCGCCCCGGGCCCGGGCCAACTCCTCTTCCAGCGCGGCCCGTTCCCTCTCCAGTGTGTCCCTGCGGGAGGTCCGGGCCGCCCCGCGCAGGGCTGCCTCCTGCCCTGCCGCGGCGCGTTGCTCCCGCTCGTGTCCGGCCCGTCTCAGCTCCTCCTGCGCGGCGTGCAGCCGGGAGGCGCCGTCCCGGGCGGCGGCATAGCGCCGCTCCAACTCCTCCGCCTGCGCGGCGAGCAGGCCGGTCGGCACGTCACCGGCCTCCGCGGTGGCGGCGGCCAGCGCCTCGCGTACGACGCCGAGCCGCCGCTCGTCCTCGGCGTGCTCCTCCTCGGCGTGCCGATGGGCGGCGAGGGCGCGCTCCTCCGCTTCCCTGTCGACGTGTCCGGCGACCTTCCGCGCGGGTGCGGGGTGATCGGTGGCTCCGCAGACGGCGCAGGGTTCGCCGTCGACGAGTGCGGCGGCGAGTTCGGCGGCGATGCCCGTGAGACGCTGTTCCTTGAGGTCGAGCCAGTGCTCATGGGCCTCGAGCGCGCGTTCCCGTGAGGCGAGGGCCCGGCCCTGGGCGGCGTCGGCGTCCCGGGCCAGCCGGTCCCGCTCGCGGGCCGCCTCGAGCCGTTTGGCCGCGGGCTCGCGCTGCACCGCCAGTTGCTCGGCCCGGGTGGCGTCCTCCTGGGCGGCGTCGATACGGGCCTGAAGGCCCGCGCGGGTCTCCTCCCACTCGGCGAGCCAGTCCTCGGCATCCCGCAGGACCGCCTCGTCGGCGCGCTCCTCGCGGTCCAGGTCCGCCCGTTCCGCGGTGATGCCGTCCAGCCGCCGCTCGGCGCGGCGGGCCGACTCCAGGCCGCCGAGTTCCTCGGCGGCCCGGCGCGCGGCGGCGGCGAGCCCGGCCGCGCCGGCGTCCGCGAAGGTCTCCGGGAGCAGGGCACGGGTGCGTGCCTCTTCGGCGGCGGCCCGCCGGTGCTCGGTCTCGGCGGACTCCCGCAGGTCGAGGGCGGGCGCCACGGCCTCGGCCTTCCGGGAGCGCTCCATGCGCGCCTGGTCCTCCCGGTGGGCGTCCGCCCGCTCTTCCAGCTGTGCCGCGCGCTCCCGGGCCTCGGCGAAACGGCGCTGGAGCCGGGCCCGTTCGCGTATGTCGTCGAGAGCGCGCTCGGCGGCGGCCCGCGCCGACTCGGCGGCCGTCCGTGCGCAGTGCGCGATCGTGAGCCGCTCGCGGGCCGTGCTGCGGGCGACGGCGGCCCAGCCGAGGACGGCGTCGGCGAGGCCCGGGTCACCCGGCGCCAGGTCCGGCAGGGGCGGCAGCAGGTCGCCCGCGGCCTGCTGCATCCGGTGCGCATCGGCGAGCAACGCGGCGTCACCGTCGCGCACTTCGGCCTCGGTGGCGCGGCGCCGTTCGGCGAGGCGCCTTTCGACCTCGGCGAAGCGGCGGGTGTCGAAGAGGCGGCCCAGCAGCTTGCCGCGGGCCTCGGCGTCGGCACGCAGGAAGCGGGCGAAGTCGCCCTGGGGCAACAGCACCACCTGGCAGAACTGCTCGCGGCTCATGCCGAGCAGCTGGGTGATCTCCTCGCCGCTCTCCTGATGGGAGCGGCTGAGGTCCTTCCAGACGCCGGCGGTGGCGTCGTACTCACGCAGCCAGGTCTGTGCCTTGTCGGTCGTCGTACCGGTTCCGCGCTTCTTCGGGCGCTCCCACGGCGGCTGCCGGGTGATCTCCAGCCGGCGTCCGGCGACGGTGAGGTCGAGCCGGATCTCGGTGCGGGTCCCCGGCGCCGCGTGGTCGCTGCGCAGTGTGAGGCCCTGGCCGCTCTGCCGGGCACCGGGAACGGCCCCGTACAACGCGTAGCACACGGCGTCCAGGACCGAGGTCTTGCCCGCGCCCGTGGGCCCGTGCAGCAGGAACAGCCCGGCGGCGGACAGCGCGTCGAAGTCGACGCTCTGTGTGGTGCCGAAGGGGCCGAAGGCGGTGATGTCCAGCCGGTGCAGCCTCACAGGGCCCCCTTGGTGTCCGCAACCTGCGAGGTCACCGGGCGACCTCCCGCACGGCCTCGTCGGCGCGCACCGCGTCGAAGGCGTCTTGGAGCACGAGCCGTTCACGCTCGTCGGGTCCCGCTCCGCGCACATGGGCCACGAAGTCCTCCGCGATCTGCCGGTCGGAGCGGCCCGCCAGCCGCCGCGCATACGACGCGGCCGGGTCCTCGGGGGCGCGCTCGGGGTCGAAGACGAGGCTGAGCGTGTGGGGGTAACGGCCGGACAGCCGGGCCATCGGTTCCGCGGGACGCACCGGGTCGGTGAGCGTGGCCTCCACCCACGCCTGCTCGTGGCGCTCCAGCTCCGGATCCGCGAGCAGGTCCTCGAGTCTCCCCCGGATCCGGGCGAGGGCGCGCGGCACCGGGCAGTCGACGCGGTCCGCCGCCACGGAGCCGTCGGCCCCGAGGTCGACCAGCCACATGCTCTTGCGGTGATCGGCCTCGGAGAAGGAGTACGGCAGCGGGGAGCCGGAGTAGCGCACGCGCTCGGTGATGGTCTGGCTGCCGTGCAGATGCCCGAGGGCCGCGTAGTCCACCCCGGAGAAGACGCCCGCGGGCACCGCGGCGACCCCGCCGGCCGTGATGTCCCGCTCGCTGTCGCTGGGTTCGCCCCCGGTGACGAAGGCGTGGGCGAGGACGACGGACCGGGTGCCAGGCGGGCGTGTGGCGAGGTCGGCGCGGACCCGGTCCATGGCGGCCGCGAGCACGGCCTCGTGGCCCGCCTGGTGGACGCCGAACTCATCCTTGACCAGGGCCGGTTCGAGATACGGCAGGCCGTAGAAGGCGACGTCCCCGTGGGCGTCCGGCAGCACGACGGGAGTGCCGCAGGCGGCGGGATCGGTGCGCAGATGGATGCCCGCGCGGCCGATGAGCCCCGCCCCGACGCCCAGGCGGCGCGCCGAGTCGTGGTTCCCGGAGATCATCACCGTGGGCACGCCCAGGCCGGCGAGGCGGTGCAGGGCGTCGTCGAACAGCTCGACCGCGTTCAGCGGGGGAACCGCCCGGTCGTACACGTCTCCCGACACGACCACGGCGTCCACGCCGCGCTCGCGCACGGTCGTGACGAGATGGTCGATGAAGGCGGCCTGGGCGTCGAGCATGTTCACGCGGTGGAACGCCCGGCCCAGATGCCAGTCGGAAGTGTGCAGCAGCCTCATGATCCTCGAGACTATCGGCCGGGTCTGACATCACGGGCGGATACTCCCGTTTCGGCCGCCCCTCCCCCTCCGGCCAAACCGGTTGGTTCCGGCAGACGGCCGGAAGAGGAGGACCTCACCCTGGAGTCCTGGCCGTCCTGGCCTTCACCTCGCGCGGCCTCGCCTCCCCGCCTCACCGTCCGGGGTCCGCGTCCCCGTACGCCTCACCGCCCGGTTCGAATCCGGCCGTGCCCGCGGTGACGTCCGCGAGCCATGCCCGGAAGGCCGGGACGTCGGCGTCGGGCAGTCCGACCTCGATGGTGACGGCCTCGCCGTAGCGGACATCGCGTACCTCGCGGCCGGTCGCCCTCAGGTCGTTGTGCACCTTGCCCGCGCGCTGGTGGTCCACGGTCACCGTGGCCAGCCGGAACCGGCGGCGGGTGAGGGTGCCGAGCGCGTCCAGGGCCTCTCCGACGGCACCGCCGTACGCCCTGATGAGCCCGCCCGCTCCCAGCTTCACTCCGCCGTAGTAGCGGGTGACGACGGCGACGACGTACCGCATGTCGCGGCGCAGCAGCATCTGGAGCATGGGTACGCCCGCGGTCCCGCCCGGCTCGCCGTCATCGCTCGCCTTCTGGATCGCGGCGTCGGCGCCGATGACGTACGCGTAGCAGTTGTGGGTGGCGTCGGCGTGTTCCTTGCGGACGCGGGCGATGAAGTCCCGCGCTTCCTGCTCGGTGGCAGCCGGGGCGAGGGCGCACAGGAAGCGGGAGCGGTTGACCTCGGTCTCGTGCACGCCCGCGCGGGCGACTGTGCGGTACTCGTCCTGCATCACGCCAGCCTAATCCGTGGTGGAGGGCCTCCCGGGGGATCCGCGAGCCCGGCCGGGCAGCCCTGTCGCACAGGCGCTCCGGCATGCTCCTTCCGCCCGGCTGTGCCGCACGTCTCATGCGGTGCCTTCTCACCCCGACGCGTTCGCCCCGGCGCCGGGGCGAACGGCCCCGTAGTGGATACTCGCTCGTCGTTGTTGTCCCCGTGTTCCGGTGCGTCCGGCGCCCGGGCCTAAGCAGCGGCCCCGCGGGGCCGCCCGAGTGACCGCAGGAGAGCGCAGCATGACCGGCACCCAGGTGGAGAGCCCGGACGCCGCCGAACCCGACCAAGCGCGGCCCTCCGCCGCCACGGCCCACTGGCGGGCCTGGCTCCTGGAGGGCCTGAGCGAGCGGACGGCCCGGCACCCTGGCCCGCACGCCACCCCGGACTCCGAGCACGAGGGGCACTCCTGGTGGCGCGTCATGTGCCTGACGGGTGTGGACTACTTCTCCACCCTCGGCTACCAGCCCGGTATCGCCGCCCTCGCGGCCGGGCTGCTGTCGCCGCTCGCGACGCTCGTGCTGATCGCGCTCACCCTCCTGGGCGCGCTGCCCGTCTACCGCCGGGTGGCCCACGAGAGCCCGCACGGCGAGGGCTCGATCGCCATGCTGGAGCGGCTGCTGCCGTGGTGGGCGGGGAAGATCCTCGTTCTGGTGCTGCTCGGCTTCGCGGCCACCGACTTCATGATCACGATGACTCTGTCGGCCGCGGACGCCGCGGCACACGTCGTGGAGAACCCGTACGCCCCGCACTGGGCGGGCGGCGCCGGCACCTGGATCACCCTGTTCCTGCTCGCCGCGCTCGGCGCAGTCTTCCTGAAGGGCTTCAAGGAGGCCATCGGCATCGCGGTGGCTCTGGTCACCACGTATCTCACGCTCAACGTGATCGTGCTCGCGGTCGCCGTCTGGGAGGTGCTGAGCCACCCGGTGAAGATCGGCGACTGGACGGACGCGATGACCGCGGAGCACTCCTCGCCGCTCGCCATGATCGGCGTGGCGCTTCTCGTCTTCCCGAAGCTGGCGCTCGGCATGTCCGGCTTCGAGACCGGTGTGGCGGTGATGCCGCAGGTCAAGGGAGACCCGTCGGACACCCATACCCGTCCGGCCGGGCGGGTGCGGGACACCCGCAAACTGCTCACCACGGCGGCCGTGATCATGAGTTGCCTCCTGCTGCTGTCCAGCCTGGCGACGACGATCCTGATTCCGCAGGACGCTTTCAAGAGCGGCGGCCCCGCCAACGGACGCGCGCTCGCCTATCTCGCGCACGAGCACCTGGGCGGGGCCTTCGGCACGGTGTACGACGTCGCGACCATCGCGATCCTGTGGTTCGCGGGAGCCTCCGCGATGGCCGGGCTGCTCAATCTGGTGCCGCGCTATCTGCCGCGCTACGGCATGGCCCCGGAGTGGACCCGTGCGGTCCGCCCGCTGGTCCTGGTCTTCATGGCGGCCGCCGTCCTCATCACTGTGTGGTTCGACGCCGACGTCGACGCCCAGAGCGGCGCGTACGCCACAGGTGTGCTCGTGCTGATGCTCTCCGCGGCGTTCGCCTCGACGGTCGCCGTGCACCGGCGGGGCCACCGGGCCGCCGCGCTCGGCTTCGGAACGATCACCGCCGTCCTGGCCTACACCCTGGTCACGAATGTGATCGAGCGCCCCGACGGCCTCAAGATCGCACTGATCTTCATCCTCGCCATCCTGGTCACGTCGTTCGCCTCGAGGGTGCACCGTGCCTTCGAACTGCGTGCCGCCACCGTCACCTTCGACGAGGCGGCGACCCGGTTCATCGAGGAGGCCGCGGCACACGGGCCATTGCGGCTGATCGCCAACGAGCCCCAGGAGCACAGCAGGCGGGAGTATCGCGCCAAGGAATACAGTCAGCGCGAGCAGACCCACATCCCGGACGGGCGGCCGGTGCTGTTCCTCGAGGTCTTCGTCACCGACTCCTCCGACTTCACCGCCGATCTGGCGGTTCACGGCGACGAGAAGCACGGGGTGCGCAGGCTGCGGGTGGCGGGTGCGACCGTGCCCAACACCATCGCGGCCCTCCTGATGGAGCTGCGCGACCGTACCGGCCGGGTGCCGCACGCCTACTTCAACTGGACGGAGGGTGCCCCGTTCAGCCACCTGCTGCGTTTCCTCGTGTTCGGGGACGGCGAGGTCGCCCCGGTCACCCGTGAGGTGCTGCGCCGTGCCGAGCCCGATCCGGAGCGCCGTCCCCGGGTCCACGTCGGATAGCACCACCCCGGCATGGACCTGGGGCAGCGCCGCCCCGGCATCCACATGGGACGCCGGTCCACGGCGGACGGGGCGGGCGCTACCTCTTCTTCCCCCTCGGCACGGTGACCTCCGTCAGGAGTGCCGTGCCGGGGGCGAGGGCGTCCCAGGTGGCGCCGTGGGCGGCGAGAACGGCGATCGCCGCGGTGGGGAACTTCGTGGCGACTCGCTCCAGTGTGTCGCCGAGCCCGTGCCGGGCGAGGGCGAGCACCAGGTCCTCGAGCCCCGGGTTGTGCCCGATCAACAGCAGCGTCTCCACCTCGGCGGGCGCGTCGTGCACGGCCTCCAGCAGATCGGGCACGTCGGCGGCGTACAGCCCCGGGTCGAACCGTACGGGCGGCGGGGTGCCCCACTGGGCCGAGGCCAGCTCCCACGTCTGGCGGGCGCGCACGGCGGTGGAGCACAGCGCGAGGTCGGGCAGGCAGTCGGCCTCGGCGAGCGCGCGCCCGGCGGCCGGGGCGTCCCTGCGGCCGCGCGGAGCGAGCGGCCGTTCGTGGTCGGCGACGCCCTCGGGCCAGGCGGACTTGGCGTGCCGCAGGACGACGAGTCTGCGCAGCGGGCCCGCCCCGGCAGGGGCCGTCATGCCCGGGCCCCGATCTCGCGGGCGAGGTCCAGACCGAGCAGACGGTCGGCGTAGGCGTACGTCTCGAAGCGCGCACCCTCCGGCAGGTTTTCGTCGCCCTCCACACGCTCCAGCACCTGAAGGACGGCCGGTACGTCGAGGTCGTCCTCCCAGGCGGTGCGCAGTTCGTGCCGCACCTGTTCCGGGATGGGCCGCGAGCGGTGGGTCGCCCAGCCGGCGACGGCCCGGCGCCAGCGTCCGAGCGTGTCGTGCGCCGCGGTCAGGGCGGCCGGGTCGAGGACGGCGGGCCGGCGGCGGGGGCGGGCGAGCAGGGCGAGGCGCACGGCCGACGGCGGCGCGACGATGCCGGCGGGTCCGCCGGCCGGTGCGACCTCGATGCGCACCCCGTCGGGTGCGGTGTCTTCCGCTCCGACGACGTGCAGGGCCCGGCCGAGGCCCGGTGAGTCCGGCTCCGCGGGGCGGATACCGAGGGCGTCGGCGCGTTCCCGGAGAGCGGCGGAGGGGGCGGCGACCGTGACCACGGGGGTGCCGCCGAGTTCCAGGGCCCGGGCCAGCACGTCGGCCACCAGCAGCACTCGCAGGGCCGATGTGTCGGCTCCGGTGACATGGGCGTGGACGCGGACCAGGCCCGGGCGGACGTCGGTGGGCTCGCCGTTGCGGGCGTCGATGATACGGAGCACGGGGCGAGCGTAGGCGGACGAGGGCCGTGGCGCAGGGAGGTGGGGCCCGTTCCGGTTTTCCGGGTCCGGGCTGCCCGGTGCGGGGAATCCCTTTGTCCCGCCCGCTGTTGCCCCACAGCAGACGGCGCGGGCCTGCCGCGTCGCGGGACGTCGAAGGAGACCGGTCGTGTACGGCGACTCAGCAACGATCCGCAAGATCCTCACCGAGCTGGGCGACACCTGGGCGATCGTGGGCCTGTCCGCGAACCAGGGCCGTGCCGCCTACGGGGTCGCGGCCGTCCTCCAGCGCTTCGGCAAGCGGATCGTGCCGGTCCACCCCAAGGCGGAGACGGTCCACGGCGAGCAGGGCTACCCGTCGCTGGACGCGATCCCGTTCCCGGTCGACGTCGTCGATGTCTTCGTCAACAGCGGCCTGGCGGGTCCGGTGGCCGACGGGGCCACCGCGATCGGCGCCAAGGCCGTCTGGTTCCAGCTGGGCGTGATCGACGCAGGGGCGTACGCACGCACCCGCGCGGCGGGTGTGGAGATGGTGATGGACCGCTGCCCGGCCATCGAGATTCCTTCCTTGAGGTAGTCCGCCGAGACCCAACGGGTGAACGGACGCGCGGGTCATACGTGTTCGAGCGGACCTCACGGATACGGTTGATACCGACAAGTAACCGGTCAGGCGGCGACGAGGAATCTGCCCCGCCACCGCCCGCGTCGACGAGACGGTGCCGTACCCAGGCACCGAACTCGCCGGACTCGATGACGCCGTCCCCGCCGAACTCGCGGAGCAGCACAACACGGTAGTGGCGTCGCCGCGCGACGTACGAGCGCCACACCATGCCGACCAGGCAGCGGAAGGCTCCCCGGTTTGGATCCGCCTTCCCTTCTGGAACCGCGGCCGAGGTTCGCAGCCGGCGGGCGCTGCGTGATGGCAGGCGTTCGTCTGCCTTCGTGGAGGCCACGCGCCCAGGCGGAGTCTCCCGTAGGCGGCGGGCGGGACCGTCCGGGAGGCAGTATGTGGGCCGTACTCGAGCAAGTGGCCGGAGCTGCTCCGCAGCTCTTCCTCTACGCCGTCGCCCTCTTCGTCGTCATGATCCTCCTCGCGCTCGTCATCACTCTGCGCCAGGCGGACGCGTCGGAACGTCCCGAGATCATCAGGGCCCTGGCGGATCTGATGGCGTTCTGGAAGAGGAGATGAGGTGGCCGCCGCCGGCGGCCCCGTCTGCGGCGGGCGACGGGCACCCGGCCGTGGTTCAGCGGGCCAGCCGCCCCAGCAGCGACGAGGCCGATGTGACGCCCACGGCCGCGGCCGCCGTCAGCACGCCGAAGTCGAGCAGCAGATGGGACGGTGTGCCGAGCAGAAGGCCGCGCAGGGCGTCGACCTGGTAGCTCAGGGGGTTGGCCTGGCTGACGGCCTGGAGCCAGCCCGGCATGACGGCCACCGGGTACAGGGCGTTGGAGCCGAAGAAGAGCGGCATCGTGATCGCCTGGCCGATGCCCAGCAGCCGGTCGCGGGTCAGGACGATGCCCGCGATGGTCATGGAGAGACAGGAGAAGAAGGCCGAGCCCAGGACGACGGCCACCGCCACCCCCAGCAGGCGCAGGGGGTTCCAGGTCATGGCGACGCCGAGCAGCGCGGCGATCACGACGACCACCAGTGCCTGGATCAGTGCCTTCAGGCCGGAGGCGAACGCCTTGCCGGTGATGAGTGCCGCCCGCGGAGTGGGCGTGACCAGCAGCTTGGTGAGGATGCCGGCATCCCGCTCCCAGATGATCATGATGCCGTAGAAGATGGCGATGAACATCGCGGACTGGGCGATGATCCCGGGCGCCAGATAGTCGAGGTACGGGATGCCTCCGGTGGGAATGGCCTTGATCCGGGTGAACGTCTCGCCGAAGATCAGCAGCCACAGTGCGGGCTGGACCGCGCGGGTGTACAGCTCGGTGCGGTCGTGGCGCAGTTTCTGCAGCTCGACCGCGCACATCGCGGCGACCCGCGCCGACAGTACCCTCCATCCGGTGCGGGCCCGGGGCGCGGCCAGCAGCAGTCCGAGGTCCGGCTGCGGGGTGGCGTCAGCCGACGCGGGAGGCGGTGCGGCGGGTGCTTCGGACATTGCGGAAGTCTCCTGACTGGTCGTCGAGGCCGCTGCCGGCGACGTCACGGAAGACGTCCTCCAGCGTCGGCAGCGGGCCGTCGGTGCCGAGCCGGCCCTGAAGGCCCCTCCTCAGCTCGGCGGGGGTGCCGAGGGCACGGACGCGTCCGCGGTGCATCAGGGCGACCCGGTCGCAGTACTGGTCGGCCTCGTCCATGTAGTGGGTGGTGACGAGGACGGTCATGCCGGTGGCGGCGCGGACGGTGTTGATGTGCTCCCACACGTTGGTCCGGGCGATCGGGTCGAGCCCGATGGTCGGCTCGTCGAGGATCAGCAGCCGGGGCGCGCTGACCAGCGCCTGGGCGAGTTCCAGCCGGCGGACCATACCGCCGGAGTACGTCTTCGCCAGGCGGTCGGCCGCGGCGGTCAGGCCGACGGCCGCGAGGGCCTGCTCGACGCGCCGGGCCCGCTCGCGACGGGGGACGTCGAAGACCCGGGCGAACAGGGCGACGTTCTCCCGGCCGGTGAGCCCGGCATCGGCGGAGAGCTGCTGCGGCACGTAGCCCAGCAGCCGTCGCACGGCCATGCGCTCGCGGGCCGTGTCGTGGCCGAAGACGTGGACCAGGCCCGCCGGGACCGGCAGAAGGGTGGTCATACAGCGGATCGCGGTGGTCTTGCCCGCCCCGTTGGGACCGAGTAGTCCGAACACCTCGCCGTCACGGACGGAGAGGTCGAGCCCGTCGACCGCCGTCGTCTCCCCGAAGGAGTAGTGGAGTCCGGAACAGCTGACGGCGTCCACCGCGGGCGCCTCGCCGTCCGTCGCGCTGCCCTTCATATCTCCTCGGCCTCCTCGTGCAGGTTCTCCGCCAGCTTGCGCAGCGCCGGAAGGGCCGCCTGGAGCGCGTTGCGGTCCTCGTCGCCGAGAAGGGCCACATGACGGCGTACCAGCGCGGTGCGCCGCTCGCGCCAGTCGCGCAGCCGTGCCTCGGCCGCCTCGGTGGGCAGCAGCCGCGCGGCCCGCCGGTCGGCGGGGTCGGTCTCGCGGATCAGATAGCCGTCCCGTGCCAGCTGGTTGACCAGCGTGGACACCGAGTTCCCCGCCAGGTACAGCTCCTTGGCGGCGTCCGACACTCCGATGCCCGGCCGGGACGCCACCAGGCGCAGCAGTTCGACCTCCGCTCCGCGCAGGCGCG
The DNA here is from genome assembly GCF_040644655.1 of Streptomyces sp. NPDC046931. Lineage (NCBI taxonomy): Bacteria > Bacillati > Actinomycetota > Actinomycetes > Kitasatosporales > Streptomycetaceae > Streptomyces > Streptomyces sp. NPDC046931. Next base: position 65,001 of record NZ_JBEYWX010000015.1, on the reverse strand, counting down.
GTGCCCCGGCCGCCCTGCGCAGCCGCCGCCGGATCAGCCGCTGCACCACCACGAGAGCGGTGGCCAGGTCGTCGGCGAAGTTCTCGGAAGCCACACCTTCGAGATTAGCTCTGTTTCAGAGGTATGTAGGGAAAGAGAGGGTCAAAAACAGTGGAATCGGACATTCCACCAAGGCCTTCCACCAGGGTCTTACGTCCGGTTCTTCCACCCGTTTCTTCCGTCCGGGCCTACCGTCAGGGCGTTCCGAATGGTCGTTTCGAACGGTGGTTCCGCCCGGGCGTTCCGTCAGTGATGGTGCGGCTCGTCCCGGTGCACCGGGCCGTGCGGGGCGTCGCAGTGCGCGGGGTCGTTCCCGGTGCTGCGGTCTCCGGGCAGCGCCACCTGGAGAACCCGTTCGGGCGTGTGGTCGACCTGGAGGGTGGTGTGGGTGATGCCGTAGTCGTGGCGCAGCACGTCTTCGAGGTCGCGGCGGACCGCGTGGCAGTCGCCGCCCGGCTCCACCAGGACGTGCGCGGACAGCGCGGCCTGGCCGGAGGTGATCTGCCAGACGTGCAGATCGTGCACCTCGACGACGTCCGGCCGGGCGACGAGCCGGTCGCCGAGCGCGTCCGGGTCGACATCGGCCGGCGCGGCCTCCAGAAAGATCCGGCCCGAGTCGCGCAGAAGTCCGTAGGCGGCCTTCACCATCAGCGCGACGACCACGAGGGTGGCGATGGGGTCGGCGCGTTCGAAGCCCGTCAGGAGGACCACGAGCGCGGCGACGGCGGTGCCGATGAAGGCGAACAGGTCGTTCAGGATGTGCTGGTAGGCGCCCTCCACATTGAGGGAGGTGCGGTTGGCCTTGGAGATGCACCAGGCGGCGGCCACGTTCACGGCGATTCCGGCCAGCGCGGTGGCCAGCATCGGGCCGCCCGCGACCCGCGGCGGATCGATGAGCCGTCGTACGGCCTCATACGCCAGCCAGGTGCCGAGCAGCAGCAGCGTGAGGCCGTTGACCTGGGCGGAGAGAATCTCCGCGCGCTTGAGGCCATAGGTGAAACCGCCGCGGGCCGGGCGGGCGGCGAGTCGCATCGCGATGAGCGCGAGCACGATGGAGGCGGCGTCGGTGAGCATGTGGGCCGCGTCGGACAGCAGGGCCAGCGAGCCTGCGAGGACACCGACGACCACCTCGGCCGCCATGAACACGGTGATCAGGGCGAGTGCGACGCCCAGCCAGCGGCGGTCGGCGTCCGCCGAGACACCGTGGGAGTGCCCAGCGTGACTCCCCGGGCCGTGGTCATGACCGTGCTCGCTCATCTGATCCGCCTTCCCCCCTCGCATCGGGTGCCTCACCGCAGTCAAACGCATTGCGGTGCCTTGGGGCAAAGGCTGCACCGGTGACCGTTGCCATGTCCGATAATACGCCGCTGACCTGCACAAACGGCGAGGTGACGCCCGTGTCGGGAGTCAGCCCGTGCATCGGCTCCATCGGCCTGTATAGCGATCGACCAGATCGCGCCATCCCGCGTCCACACGCTCCAGGGACATCCCGCGCTCGGTGAGCAGGTGGTCGACGAGCACGGTCTCGAGATAGCCGAGCAGCAGATGGCTCACGAGCTCGTTGTCGCCGTCCAGCCGCGCTTCGCGCAGCAGCATGCAGACGTGGGCCAGCCGGAAGCGGTAGGCGGGGCTCGTGCGGCGGCGGCCCGGCTCGATATGGGCCTCCAGGTAGAAGTCCCGGTGGGCATGCTCGTGGCGGATGACGGCCGAGCCGAAGGCGTGCAGCCGCTCCGTCGGGGCCGCCCCAGGGCCGAGCGGTGGCGGACCCGAGAGGAAGGCGGCCTGGAGCTGCTGCTCGTGATGGCTGAGCAGCTCCACGAGCAGGCCTGTGCGGTCGCCGAAGCGGCGGAAGACGGTGCCCTTGCCGACGCCCGCCCCGCATGCGATGTCCTCCATGGTCACATTGGCGATGCCGCGCTCGGCGGCCAGACGGGCGGCGACCTCCAGCAGCCGGGTGCGGTTGCGGGCGGCGTCCGCGCGTAGCTGGGGCGTCTCACTCGCCGGCAGCAGGGCGAGGTCCGTGGGGCCTCCCACGTCGCCCTGGGGCACGGAGAAAGGCGAGAGCGGCTCGGTCATGGCTCCAGATTAGCGGTCGGGGAAGACAATCGGACCCTGGTCCGTTTACGGTGACAGCGGGAAGTGGACCAGGGTCCGGTTAGAGTGGTACAACATTCAACGGACTCGAAAGGTCCGCTTGTTACCGATCGCATTCACCTTGGGAGTTTTGCCATGTCCGTACGCATCCTCGCTCTGGTCGGCAGCCTTCGCGCCGGTTCCCACAACCGTCAGCTGGCCGAGGCGGCCGTGAAGCACGCCCCCGCGGGCGTCGAGGTCGTGCTGCACGAGGGTCTGGGCCAGGTGCCCTTCTACAACGAGGACATCGACGTCGAGGGCAGCGTCCCCGAGGCCGCGACCGCGCTGCGCACCGCCGCCGCCCAGGCCGACGCCCTGCTGCTCTTCTCCCCCGAGTACAACGGCACCATCCCGGCCGTTCTGAAGAACGCGATCGACTGGCTGTCCCGTCCGTACGGCGCCGGCGCCCTGACCGGCAAGCCGGTCGCCGTCGTCGGCACCGCCTTCGGCCAGTACGGCGGCGTGTGGGCGCAGGACGAGACCCGCAAGGCCGTGGGCATCGCCGGCGGCGCGGTCGTCGAGGACGCCAAGCTCTCCATCCCCGGCTCCGTGACCCGCTTCGCCGAGACCCACCCGGCGGACGACTCCGAGGTCGTCGAGGGTCTGACCAAGGTCATCGAGCAGCTCTCCCAGGCCGCCCCCGCCGGCGTCTGACCTCCGGGGCCCCGGCTTCCCCGCCGGGCCGAAGCGTGACAAGGCCGTGGGCCAGGACCGAGATGTCCTGGCCCACGGTCGTTGTCACATCCGGGCGCTAGGGCACGCGGGCACGACGGGCACGCGGGCACGACGGGCGCGACGGCACGACGGCACGACGGGCGCGAGGGCACGACAGGCGCGAGGGCACGACAGGCGCGAGGGCACGCGGGCACGGCGGGCGCGAAGGCACGACGGCACGACGGGCACGACGGCACGACGGGCACGACGGCACGACGGGCGCGAAGGCGCGAGGGCACGGCGGGCGCGAAGGCACGACGGGCGCGCCAGGCCGGGACGGGACACGCACGACACGGCGCGCCCGACACAGCTCGCGCCGGTGTCGCGAATTCGCTCAGCGCACGCACATTCGAAGCCTGTTCGCCCACGCGACGCACGCCTCGCCGTTGTCCGCGCTTCCCCGGATATACGCCTTCGGTTGCTTGGATCGGGGGATGGACCACATCACGTTCCTCGTGGCCGTCGTCATCCTCACGGCGCTGGCCTTCGACTTCACGAACGGATTCCATGACACCGCCAACGCGATGGCCACCTCCATCGCCACGGGCGCCCTCAGGCCGAAGACCGCAGTCCTCATAAGCGGCGTGCTCAACATCGTCGGCGCCTTCCTGTCCACCGAGGTCGCCAGGACCATCTCGGGGGGCATCGTGAACGACACCCTGGTGACCCCAGGGATGATCTTCGCCGGACTGGTGGGTGCGATCCTGTGGAACCTGCTGACCTGGCTTCTCGGGCTGCCGTCGAGTTCCTCGCACGCGCTGTTCGGCGGTCTCGTCGGCGCCGTGTGGGTCGGTGCGGGCAGCCATGGCGTGCACTTCGACAAGGTTGTCGAGAAGGTTCTGATCCCGGCGTTCGCCTCCCCGGTCGTGGCCGGTCTCGCGGCGCTGCTGGCCACCTACCTCGCGTACCGGATCACCGCCCGGGCCCGCAAGGAGTCGGAGACCAGGGGGTTCCGGCTCGGCCAGATCGCCTCCGCCTCACTCGTCTCCCTCGCCCACGGCACCAACGACGCGCAGAAGACGATGGGCGTGATCACGCTCACCCTGATCACGGCCGGCGCGCTGGGCCACAACGCGGGCCCGCCTGTCTGGGTGACCACGTCGGCCGGTCTTGCCATCGGCCTCGGCACCTATCTGGGCGGCTGGCGCATCATCCGCACAATGGGCAAGGGCCTGACGGACATTCAGTCACCGCAGGGTTTCGCCGCCGAGGCCGCGTCCACCACCGTCATCCTCACCTCCGCCCATCTCGGCTTCGCGCTCTCCACCACACAGGTCTGCTCGGGCGGCATCCTCGGCGCCGGCCTCGGCCGGCGGCTCGCCGAGGTGCGCTGGGGCACCGCGGGCCGCATGGTGATCGCCTGGCTGGTCACGCTGCCGGCGGCCGCGCTGGTCGGCGGGGTCTCCGCGGGCGTCGTGAAGCACGGCGGCAACGCCGGAACCGTGGTGATCGCCCTGATCGCCGCCGCCGTGGCCACGTTCATCGTGATCGCCTCGCGCCGCAACCCGATCCACGCGAACAACGTCAACGAGACCCACGCGGTCACCATCCGCGGCACCGCGCCCACCCGCGTCGACAGCGCCGCCTGAGCCAGGGAGTGTGCGAGCCATGCACCTTGACTGGACCGCCCTCGGTCGGGTCACCGTGGTCAGCATCGGCGTCACCGTCGCCGTGGTCGTCGTCTTCGCGCTCGGTGTGCTCGGCCTGGCCCAGGCCGAGGCCGCCCGCGAGAGGGACGGCGGCAGCCATCGGCTGGCCGTCGCCCAGGCCGGGCTGTGTTTCCTGGCCTGCGTGGCCGTGGTGGTGTACGGGATCTATCTGATCGTGCCGCAGTTCCGCTGAGACACGCGGGGAGGGAGAACCGATGACACTGGTGACGGACGGAATGCGGGTCGACTACACCGACCACGACGACCCCGTGCTGCTCCGGCCGGACGGCACCCCGGTGGACACCTGGCGGGAGAACTACCCGTACGACCACCGGATGGAGCGCAAGGAATACGAGTGGCACAAGCGGCTCCAGCAGATAGAGCTGCTGAAGCTCCAGAGCTGGATCAAGGAGACCGGCCGCAGGCTCGTCATCGTCTTCGAGGGGCGTGACGCGGCCGGCAAGGGCGGCACCATCAAGCGTTTCACCGAGCACCTCAATCCGCGCGGCGCCCGGGTGGTGGCCCTGGAGAAGCCGACCGAGCGCGAGCGTGGGCAGTGGTACTTCCAGCGGTACGTCGAACACCTGCCGACCGAGGGCGAGATCGTGATGTTCGACCGTTCCTGGTACAACCGGGCCGGGGTCGAGCGAGTGATGGGCTTCTGCACGGACGACGACTACCGCCGCTTCATGCGCCAGGCGCCGCTGTTCGAGCGGATGCTCGTGGACGACGGCGTGGACCTGGTGAAGTTCTGGTTCTCGGTCTCGCAGAGCGAGCAGCGCACCCGTTTCACCATCCGTCAGGTCGACCCCGTACGGCAGTGGAAGCTCAGCCCGATGGACCTGGCCTCCCTGGACCGCTGGGACGAGTACACCGCCGCCAAGGTCGCCATGTTCCGCGCCACGGACACCGACTACGCGCCATGGACCGTGGTGAAGAGCAACGACAAGAAGCGGGCGCGCGTCGAGGCGATGCGCAGTGTCCTGGCCCGCTTCGGCTACACCGACAAGGACCCGGACGTCGTCGGCAGTCCCGATCCCAGCATCGTGGGCGCTGCGGCGAACCTGCTCGAGGCGGGCGAGGACGACGGCACCCCCTGAGGCGGGCCCGCGCGGACCACGGGCGCTGGGCTCAGCGGCGCGTCGCGGCCCTCAGCCGTGGCCCGGGCGGTTGGTCAGCCGGTGGTCGGCGAGGCTGAGCGCCTCGTCCACGACCCGGCGCAGATGGCCGTCGCGCAGCGCGTAGATCACCCTGCGGCCCTCCTTGCGGGTGTCCACCAGTCCCGCGAGCCTGAGCCGCGCCAGATGCTGGCTGACCGCGGGCCGGGCCGCGCCGCACGCCTGAGTGAGGGTGGAGACATCGGCCTCGCCTTCGGCCAGGGCGTGCAGCAGGGCGAGGCGGGTGCGATCCCCGAGCAGGGCGAGCAGCTCGGCGGCGAGCGCGAACTGCTCCTCACCGGGAGAGCGGGGGTGCCCGTCGGCCGCGCGGTCCGTGCGTTGCTGCGTACGGTGCGCAGGTGATAGGTGCATGCGTGCGCTCATACGCACATAATGGCTTCGCGGGTGCGGTCGCGTCCACTGTCGCGCGGGAAAGGGATCTGCCTATGGGACAGCAGCACGAGGGACACACGGGACACGGCGGACACCAGGCGCACGGGGACGACGGGGCACGGGGGCACGGTCACCGCCACCCGCACCCGCACCCGCACCCGCACGGCCCGCTCTCCCGCGTCCGTCACCTCCTCACCCCTCACTCCCACGAGCCCGCCGACAAGCTCGACTCCGCCCTGGAGTCCTCCGTCCGGGGCATGCGTGCCCTGTGGGTCTCGCTGGCCGTGCTCGGAGGCACCGCGCTGGCCCAGGCCGTCGTGGTAGTGATGTCCGGGTCGGTCGCGCTGCTCGGCGACGCCGTGCACAACGCCGCCGACGCCCTGACCGCCGTGCCGCTCGGCATCGCCTTCGTCCTGGGCCGGCGGGCGGCCACACGCCGTTTCACCTACGGGTACGGCCGCGCCGAGGATCTCGCCGGGATCGCCATCGTGCTGACGATCGCCGCGTCGGCCTCCTTCGCCGCCTGGAGCGCTGTCGAACGGCTGATGGACCCTCGCCCCGTGCAGCACGTCCCCGCCGTCGCCGTCGCGGCCGTCATCGGATTCGCGGGCAACGAGTGGGTGGCCCGCCACCGTATCCGGGTGGGCCGCGCGATCGGCTCGGCCGCACTGGTCGCCGACGGGCTGCACGCGCGCACGGACGGGTTCACCTCACTCGCCGTCCTGGCCGGGGCGGGCGGTGCGGCGCTCGGATGGCACCTGGCAGACCCGATCGTGGGCCTGGCGATCACCGCGGCGATCGCGCTGGTGCTGCGGGACGCGGCCCGGGAGGTGTTCCGGCGGCTGCTGGACGCCGTCGACCCGGCGCTGGTGGACCGGGCCGAGCGGGCGCTGCGCCAGGTGCCGGGCGTGTACGAGGTCGGCGAGCTGCGGCTGCGCTGGATCGGGCACCGGTTGCGTGCGGAGGTCGCCGTCGTGGTGGACGGCGAGGTGAGCGTGCGCCGGGCGCACGACATCGCGGTCGAGGCCGAACACGCCCTGCTGCACGCCGTTCCGCGGCTGACCGCGGCACTGGTCCACGCCGATCCGGCCCCGGCACCCGGCCGGGCGGACCCGCATCGGGCGCTGGCCCACCACGCCCGTACCGGACCCTGACCCCGAGGTGCGGGACCGGGGCCGGCACCTCAGACGCCCAGTCCCTCCAGGACCACGGCGTTCGCCAGCCCGGCGAACGCCTTCCCCGGCACCAGCAGCTTCCCCCGGCGCCTGCCGCTGCCGACCAGGACGTACGGCAGGTCGACGACCATCGAGTCGACCAGCACCGGCCAGCCGGCGGGCAGTCCGATCGGCGTGATGCCGCCGTACTCCATCCCGGTCTCCCCCGTCGCCACCTCCATCGGCGCGAACGATGCCTTGCGGGCGCCGAGTTGGCGACGAACCACGCCGTTGACGTCGACCCGGGCGGCGGACAGGACCACACAGGCGGCCAGCGTCGTCTCGCCGCTCCGCTTGCCCGCGACCACGACGCAGTTGGCGGACCGGTCGAGCAGTTCCTTGCCGTAGTGCTCCAGGAAGACGGCGGTGTCGGCCCACTGGGGCTCCGTGTCGACGTAGAAGATCTGGTCGGCGGGCACGCTGCCGCTCCAGTGGCGCACGGCGTCGGCCACCGGGGGGACCAGCTCATCGAGGCAGTCGGGGGCGGGAGAGGTCTGGTCGAAGTCTCCGATGGGTGCGCGCATGACGGCACGCTAACAGCCGCGCCAGGGCCGCCGGGGCGGTGTCTCAGCGGACGGGCGGCACCGAGACCGTCATCACCATCTCCATCGGCACGTCCCCGTCGTTGGCGTACGCGTGCGGGGTGTTGGCCTCGAAGGACGCGCTGGCGCCGGTCGGAACGTCGTACTCGACGCCGTCCACGGTGAGTGTCAGCCGGCCGGCGGTGACATGGACGAGTTCGACCGTGCCGGCAGGGTGCGGGTCGGAGGGGCTGCGGTCCCCCGGCATCAGCCGCCAGTCCCACATCTCCAGCGGGCCGGGGGCCTCGGTGCCCGCGAGCAGGCGGTTGTAACTGCCGGCGTCGGTGTGCCAGAGGCGTACGGCCTGCTCGGCCGGGACGATGCGGACCGTGGGGCCCTGCTCGTAGTCGAGCAGCGTGGTGACGCTGACGCCGAGCGCGTCGCCGATCTTGACGATCGTGCCGATGCTGGGGTTCGTGCGCGCCTGCTCGATCTGGATGAGCATGCCGCGGCTGACTCCCGCGCGGGCGGCGAGAGCGTCCAGGGTGAAGCCGCGCTCCGCGCGCCAGCGCTTCACATTGCGCGCCAGGGACTGGGTCAGCAGGTCGAGGTCCGACACGTTGAGTCCAATATTCTGCATGACAGAGTTCAGTTCACTGAACTATGGTGTGGTGCACCTGATTGTTCACCGAACTGTACTGCGAGGCGGCCCATGACAGCACTTTTCGCCCTGGTCACCAGTGTGCTGTGGGGGCTGGCCGACTTCGGCGGTGGGCTGCTGACCCGGCGACTGCCCGCACTGACCGTAGTGGTCGTCTCGCAGAGCGCCGCGGCATCCGTGCTGGGCGCCGTCGTGGTGGCCACCGGCGCCTGGAGCGAGGCGGGGCCCCGGCTGTGGTTCGCCTTCGCCGCGGGCCTGATCGGCCCGATCGCCCTGCTCTCCTTCTACAAGGCGCTGGCCCTTGGCCCCATGGGCGTCGTCTCCCCGCTCGCCACCCTGAGCGTGGCGGTGCCCGTCGGCGTGGCGCTCGCGCTCGGCGAGCGCCCCGGGCTGCTCCAGGCCGCCGGGATCGCGGTCGCCGTCGCCGGGGTGGTGCTGGCGGGCGGCCCTCAGCTGAGGGGCGCGCCGGTGCAACAGCGGGCGATCCTGCTGACCCTTGTCGCGGCGCTGGGGTTCGGCACGGTGTTCGCACTGGTCGCGGAGGCGTCGACCACGGTGACCGGGCTGTTCCTGGCGCTCCTCGTGCAGCGCGTGACCAACGTGGCCGCGGGCGGCGCAGCTCTGTACGCAGCGGTGCGACGCGGCGCCCCGGCCCTTCCACGGGACGGTTTTCCCTGGCGTTCCCTGCCCGCGCTCGCCTTCGTCGGTCTCGCCGACGTCGCCGCCAACGGCACCTACGCCATCGCCGCGCAGCACGGTCCGGTCACGGTGGCCGCAGTCCTCGCCTCGCTCTACCCGGTGGTCACCGCGCTCGCCGCACGCGGATTGCTCAGCGAGCGGCTGCGCGCGGTGCAGGCGGCGGGCGCGGGCCTCGCCCTGCTCGGCACGGTACTGCTGGCCACCGGCTGACGTCAGGACTCCGCATCCAGCTCCGCGAGCCGGACGACGTCCTCCTCGTCCAGCTCGGACAGCGCCAGCAACTGCTCCGGTGTCACCCCGTCCGGTATCGGCACCGGGGCCGGTGTCCTGAGCGGCGGCTGCCAGCCTTCCTCGGGCGTCCAGCGCCGTACGACCCGGGCCGGCGCCCCGGCCACCACGGCGTGGTCCGGCACGACTCCACGCACCACCGCGCCTGCCGCCACCACCACATTCCGCCCGATCCGCGCGCCCGGCAGGATCACCGCTCCGGTCCCGATCCAGCACCCGGGGCCGATCTCCACCGGTTCCATCCGCGGCCACTGCCTGCCGATGGGTTCATGCGGATCGTCATACGAATGATTGGTGGAGGTCACATAGACGTACGGCCCGAAGTAGCAGTCGCTGCCGATCGTGACCGAGGTGTCGGCGATGACATGGCTGCCCCGGCCGAGGACGACACCGTCGCCGATCCGCAGGATCGGATGGGGCCCGAGATCGAGGTCGGGCATCAGCCCCGCCGTCAGGGTGACCTGTTCGCCGACGATGCAGTGGGCGCCGAGGTGGATCCACGGCTCGCCGAAGACCGTGCCCAGCGGGAAGGCCAGCCTGGTACCCGTTCCCATCGCGCCGAAGCGGAGGCGCCCGGGATGCTCCGCGGTCACGGAACCCGCGCGCTGCACCCAGGCCCAGCCCGCGTGGACGGCACGCTGCGCCAAGCCGCGGCGCCATGACGAGAACGTGTTCCTGCTCCTGAGCACCCGCTCACCGTACTCAGCACCGGGTGCGCCCAGGGGCCCGCACCGCTGTGATCTTCGCCCTACGGAATGGCGTACGGTGCCCGTGGACCGACCACGAGGAGACGGCAATGACGCAGAGGGCGCTGATCGCGGGCATCGGCGGCAGGGACCCGGAGGTGGACGGGGAGGCGTTCGTGTCCCCCACGTCCGTGGTGATCGGCGGCGTCACGCTGCACGCGGGCGCGAGCGTCTGGTACGGCGCGGTGCTGCGCGGCGACGTCGAACGGATCACCGTCGGCGCGCGCAGCAACGTCCAGGACAACTGCACGCTCCACGCCGACCCGGGCTTCCCGCTCACCGTCGGCGAGCGGGTCTCCATCGGGCACAACGCCGTGGTCCACGGCGCGACCGTCGAGGACGACTGCCTGATCGGTATGGGCGCCACGGTCCTCAATGGAGCGGTGATCGGCGCGGGCTCCCTGGTGGCGGCCCAGGCCCTGGTGCCGCAGGGCATGCGGGTGCCCCCGGGCTCCCTTGTGGCCGGAGTGCCCGCCAAGGTGAAACGGGAACTGACCGCCGAGGAGCGCGAGGGCATCACGCTGAACGGCACCATGTACGCGGAACTGGCGAAGGCCCACCACGAGGCGCACCGACAGGACTGAGCCGGGGCGCCGGCCGGCGGCCGGGTGCGCTCGTCGGCGCCCGGGCGCACCTGGGGTCGGCCTTAAAGTCATGGACACGCCGAACAGATCTTGGATAGCCTCCCGGTGACCATTGCCTGGGCCTGTTTCGGTGGCCCTTGCGGCCTGCCTTGCAGGCACAACGAAGGGGGAGCAAGTCATGAACGGGAAGAAACTGGCATCGATCGCCATGACGCCGCTGGTGCTGGCAGGCATCGCCGTCGCCGCTCCGATCGCGGGCGCGACCGCCGCAAGCGCCAAGCCGAGCGGGTGTCAGGTGGGCCACCCCGACAGCAACACGGGGACGGCCATCTGCCGGACCGGCACCGGCCAGGTGCGGGTCAAGATCACGTGCCAGGACGGCATCACGGGCAGCAAGCATCTGGCGTACGGCCCGTGGGTGGGCGTCAACAAGTTGTCGAAGGCCGCCTGCGGTGCGCCTCAGCGCATGATCGTGACCCTGGTCGACTACCAGACCCGCTGAATCCACGGTGTTCGGGGGCGGGGCGGAACGATCAGCGCCCCGCCCGTCCCGTCACGCGGCCCGTCGGACAGGCCCTAGTCGGCTGCCGGCACGGTCTCCGGCTCGGCCGCCTCGCGCCGTGCCGCCGCCTTCCTGGCCTTGTGCCTGACCACCAGCATCGATGCCAGGCCGACGAGGACCGCCGCCACCAGCCCCAGCCACGAGAACTTCTTCAGCCACGACTCGGCGACGACACCGACGTAGTAGATGACCGCGGTGGTGCCGCCCGCCCAGACCACGCCGCCCAGGAAATTGGCGGTCAGGAACTTCCAGTACGGCATCCGCAGCACACCGGCGAGTGGTCCGGCGAAGATCCGCAGCAGGGCGACGAAGCGGCCGAAGAAGACCGCCCACATGCCCCACTTCTCGAAGGACCGCTCGGCCGTCGCGACATGCCCCTCACTGAAGTGCCTGGGGAACTTCTTCCCGAGCCAGGCCAGCAGCGGACGTCCGCCCCTGCGGCCGATCGCGTAGCCGATGGAGTCGCCGACGACGGCACCGATGCTGGCGCAGGCCCCGAGGACCACCGGGTTGACGCCTGCGTGCTGGGAGGACAGCAGCGCCGCCGACACCAGGACGATCTCGCCCGGCAGCGGGATGCCCAGGCTCTCCACACCGATGACGAGGGCCACCACGGCGTAGACGGCGACCGCGGGTACCGTGTCGAGCCATTCCTGGACGTGCAACGCCGCATCCTCCCGATTCGCGTCCCGTCTTGCCGGGGCACGCCCGGCTCGGGCAACCCCCCGGGAAGCCTACCTGCTCGCCCCGTCACGGCGGCGTGCCCTGGACCGTCCGCGCACACACGCGGACCGCCGCACGCGTACGGGCGGACCGCCGCATGCGTACGGGCGGGCCGGCCCGGCCTCGCTTCGGCTTGCTTCCGCTCGAAGCGACCGGGAAAGCGGAAACGATTCTGTTCAGATACCCCTTCCGCACAAGCGGTTGATAGGCCAATGGCCCCACTGCAATACTCCGCTTCCGGCCCCGTCGACACCCGACAGACCGCTCAGCCTCGCGCAGTTCGGCCTCATGGCCTTCGTGGTGTGGCGCTACACCGTGCACCGGCGTCGACATGTCGACCCGGCGGCGCGCCGGCTGCGCTCGGAACTGGAGCGCACACGACCGATCGGCCGGCCTCGCCCCGCACAGCAGAAGTGGCCGCGAACGTGGTGACGGTCTCCGCGGGTGTCACGAACCGGACCAGCCTGCAACTGACCTTCGTCCTCTTCGTGTCCGTCTTCGTGGTCACCCTCTTCACCGCGCTGCTGACCGCTCCGCAGCGGGACGAGATCGGCGAGTTCTACTCGGCAACCGGAACCTGTCCCCGCTGCGCAACGGCCTGGCGATGTGCGGCGACTATCTGTCGGTGGCGACCCTGCTGGGCCGTACCGGCCTCGTCGCCCTCACCGGCTACGACGGCCTCCTCCATCTGGCCGGAACCACGGCCGCGTGGATGACGGTGCTGCTTGTCATCGCCGAACCACTGCACAACGCGGGCCGGTTCACCCTGGGGGACACCCTCGCGCTGCGGCTGCCCCGCCTCCAGCGGCCCGTGCGCCTTGCCCTCGCCCTGTGCACCCTGGTCGTCACCACGCTGTATCTCGTCGCCCAACCGGTCGGCGCCGTAGCGCTGTCGCCACAGTTCGTCGGCGAGCCGAGCCAGGCCACACGCACCCTGTGCGTGGCCGTCATCGGTGGTGTACGCGGCACTCGGCGGCATGCCCGGCGCGACCTTCGTCCAGATCGTCAAGGCCGTGATGCTGGTGTCAAGGGTGGCGGTCATGGCGGTGGTCGTGCCGGCCCGCTTCCACTGGAACGTGGGGGCGCTCCTGTCGGGCGCCGAGCGGGGCAGCGGCCTCGGGCACCGCTTCCTCGAGCCGGGACTGCGCTAAGGCGGCGGCACCGCCAGCAAGCTCGACTTCTTCAGCCTGGAACTGGTTATCGTGCTCGGCCTCGCCGCACTTCCCCACATGGTGATGCGGCTCCTCGCCCCGCGCGTCGGCCGAGTGCTGCGCGCCTCCGTCGTCCGGGCGAACGACGAAGGCCGGGGAATGACAAAGAGCCGCGTCAGCTGTTCGGACGCAGGGTCCAGACGACGGTCATCTCACCGGTGACCGCGCCGTCCCCGCGCTGGATGGCGACCGAAACGGGGAACTCGGGGCGCTCCCCCGCGTCCAGTTCCGCGACGACGTCGGCGGCGGGGCGGCCGAGGGTGGCGGTCGCGGTGACCGGACCCGTCGCCAGCTTCTTGTACGCGATCTCGGCCCTGACGGCGAGCGGCACGGCCCTCGACAGCTGCTCACCGAAGGCAGCCAGCACGATGGCGCCGCTCGCCGACTCGCCCAGGGTGAACATCGCCCCGGCGTGCGGCCCACCGACGTGGTTGTGGTAGTCGCTCTGGTCGGGCAGGGCCACCACGGCCTTGTCCGGCGTGGTCTCCAGGAACTCCAGGTTAAGGGTCCTGGCCATCGGCACGGTGGCGGCGAGCATCTCGCCGATCGACATCTGGTCTGCGCTCATGCGCGGCATGTTACCTGCGAGTAGCGATCTGGACCAGGGTCGCCTGACCATCACCCGGCACAAGGCGGCAAGAGAGGCGCGGCCCTGTACGAACGCTGCGGCACCCGGCGGTTTCGGGCCGGCCCGCTCACCCGATGGTGAAGGTCCCCTCGGGCGGTACGGGTGACGGGACGGCGTTCTCGTCATGGACCGGCCGGGCGGCGACGATGAAGCTTTCCAGCGCGGCGCCCTGTTCCACCCGGGCCGGAAACGCGTCCGCGGCCGTACGGCGGGCGAGGGCGGCCGTGTCCAGGGGCTCGTGGGCGGCGACGAGTACGGCGTTGCCGAAGCGGCGCCCGCGCAGCACACCCGGCTCGGCGATCAGCGCCAGTTCCTCGAACACCACGGCGAGCGTGGCCAGTTGGGAGCGGAGGAAGGCGAAGGGCGCGGCGTCCGCGAGGTTCGCGAGATACACGCCGTCCGCGCGCAGCACCCGCTCGACGGCGTGTGCGTAGGCCACGGTCGTCAGGTGGGCGGGCACGCGGGAGCCTCCGAAGACGTCCGCGATCACGATGTCCGCCGAGTCCTGCGGTGCGGCTTCCAGCCAGGCGCGCGCATCGGCCGGATGCAGCCTGACGTCGGCGCCCTCGGGCAGGGGCAGATGTTCCACGACGAGGTCCAGCAGGCCCCGGTCGGCCTCGACCACGTCCTGCCGCGAGCCCGGCCGGGTCGCGGCGACGTAGCGCGGCAGGGTCAGCCCGCCTCCGCCGAGATGCAGCACGTCCAGCGGACGTCCCGGCTCGGCCACCGTGTCCAGGGCATGGCCGAGCCGTCGTGCGTATTCGAACTCCAGATGCGTCGGCGCGTCCAGATCCACGTACGACTGCGGTGCCCCGTCGACCGTCAGCAGCCAGGCCCGGTCACGGTCCACGTCGGGCATCAGCTTGGCGGTCCCGTGATCCACGGCTCGCGTCACGGGTATCGGCTCGGTCACGACTCCATTGTGCCGGGCCCCGGGACGCCCCGGGACGGGGCCGCCGACCCGGCTGATGCAGGGTCGGCGGCCGTCGGCGGTGCGTACGGCTCAGTCCACGGTCGTCACCGTGCCCGCGCCGACGGTCCGGCCGCCCTCGCGGATCGCGAAGCCGAGACCGGGCTCCAGCGGGACCTCGCGGCCCAGTTCCACGGTCATGGTGACCGTGTCGCCGGGCCGGGCGACCGCCGTCTCGCCGAGGTCGATGTCGCCGACCACGTCCGCGGTGCGGATGTAGAACTGCGGCCGGTATCCGGTCGACACCGCGGTGGTGCGACCGCCCTCGCGTGCCGACAGGACGTACACCCGCGCCGAGAATCGGCGGCTCGGCACGACGCTGCCGGGCGCCGCGACGATGTGCCCGCGCCGGACCGCGTCGCGCGGCACCCCACGCAGCAGCAGCGCCACATTGTCCCCGGCCTGCGCCTCCCCCATGGGCTTGCCGAAGGTCTCCAGACCGGTGACCACCGTCTCCACGTCGGCGTCGAGCACCTCGACCCAGTCCCCGACCCGCACCGTGCCGCGCTCGACCGCGCCCGTGACGACCGTGCCGCGTCCGGTGATGGTGAGCACGTTCTCCACCGGCAGCAGGAACGGCGCGTCCAGGTACCGCTCGGGCATGGGCACATAGGTGTCCACCGCGTCGAGCAGCGCGTCGATCGCCGCGGTCCAACGGGGGTCGCCCTCCAGGGCCTTGAGCCCGGAGACACGGACCACCGGGACGGAGTCGCCCGGATAGCCCTGTGCGCTCAGCAGCTCACGGACCTCCAGCTCGACGAGGTCGGTGAGTTCCTCGTCCCCCGCGTCGGCCTTGTTGATCGCCACGACGATGTGGTCCACGCCCACCTGCCGGGCCAGCAGCACGTGTTCGGCGGTCTGCGGCATGATCCCGTCGAGCGCCGAGACGACGAGGATCGCCCCGTCCAGCTGGGCGGCCCCGGTGACCATGTTCTTGACGTAGTCGGCGTGGCCCGGCATGTCCACATGCGCGTAGTGCCGGGTGTCCGTCTCGTACTCGACGTGCGCGATGTTGATGGTGATGCCCCGCGCAGCCTCCTCCGGGGCCCGGTCGATCCGGTCGAACGGGACGAAGGTGCCGGTTCCGCGGCCGGCCAGGACCTTGGTGATCGCGGCGGTCAGGGTGGTCTTGCCGTGGTCGACGTGCCCCATCGTGCCGATGTTCAGATGCGGTTTGGTGCGCACGTATGCCGTCTTGGGCATGGCTGTTCCTCGAAGTCTCTTCGGTGGTGCTCAGTGACGGCCCCGGCGTCGGACGATCCGGCCGGGAACGGGGACCCCAGGGACTTGCCGACCCTCCCCCTGCGGGGTCGCCGGACGATCCGGGAAGGGTCAGCTTCGGGCGCCGTCGACGGCGGCCAGGAAGAGCGGGACGGCAGCCTTCGGCGCATCCGCTGCGGCGGATGCTGCGAGGACGAAGGCGTACCGGAACATGCCCTAGAGCATGGTCGACCCGGGCGGCGACGTCGAATGGTTTTTTCCCGCAGGTCCGGTTCACGAGCCGGTCAGAGGTTCTTGAGTGCTTCCCGCACCGACAGCGGGGAGAGCCGTGCCTCTTCCCGGGCCACGAACTCCCGCACGGCTTCCGGATCCGTCTTGGCGTACTCCCTCAGGGCCCAGCCGATCGCCTTTCTGATGAAGAAGTCGGGGTGGTCGGAGCGGCGTACGCAGTACGCGAAGAGGCGCCTGGTGTCGGTCGCCTCCTTGTGGCGCAGCTGGTGGAGCAGGGCGGTCCGGGCGATCCACAGGTGGTCGTCCTCGATCCATGTGTCCATGGCGTTCCGCAGCCCGGGGTCGGCGGTGACGAGTCCTCCCACCACATGCGAGGCGAGCGCGTCGACGGTGTCCCACCAGGGGACGGTGGAGACCAGATGGCGCGTCATGGGAAGGAAACCGGAGGAGAGTCGCCTCACATGGCGGCGCAGGTAGTCGACGGCGAAGTAGTGGTACTCGCGCTCCGGCAGCGCCCAGCAGCGCAGGGCGATCGCCGTGCAGTCGGTCTCGTCCGGGCGGGGCGTGCCGGCCAGGACGGTGCGGGACAGAGCCCGGCGGACGGGAGTGGTCAGGCCCAGGAAGGGCGCGACGTCCTTCATGTAGGCGCGCATCGCCGCGGCCCGCTCCGGATCGGCCGCGGCGGCGTACGCGACGGTCAGCCGCTCCATCACGGCGTCCGCGAGGCCGCTCGGCGGCGGCACGGACGGCACGGCTGTTGTTCCGGAACCTGTGGCCCCCACGAGAGGAACCATACGGCGATCACACACATCGGTCGGTTAGTGTCGCCGGATGCTCGATGCCACCACCCGCTCTGGGGGCACCGCCACGGCCTCTCCCCGGGCCGCCGCCACGGATCTCACCGCCACGGTCTCCCCCTGCGTCGGCAGGGAGTTCACCGCCGCGCCGGCCGTCGCCGTACCGCTCGGTCTCCGCGCCCGCTGCACGCGAGCGCTGCTGTCGCCCTGGGCCCGTCTGTCCCTGCTCGTGGTGCTGCTCGCGGCCGCGGCGTCCTGCGTGCTGGCGTTCGAGCCGCAGAGACTGCTGACGCGCGGCTGGCCGCCGCAGCTCGGGGGTGTCACGGCGGCCGTCGTCTTCGCGGTGGCGTATGGGCTGTGCACGGTCGCGTTCGTGCCGCGCCCGCTGCTCAACCTCGCGGCGGGCGCGCTGTTCGGCTCGCAGCCGGGCACCGGCTCGGCCCTCGCGGGCACGGTGCTCGGCGCGGGGGTCGCCTTCGGGCTCGGCCGGGTGCTGGGGCAGGACGCGCTGCGTCCGCTGCTGCGGGGCCGCTGGCTGAGGGCGGCGGACGGGCAGCTCAGCCGGCACGGCTTCCGCTCGATGATGGCGGCCCGGCTGTTCCCCGGGGTGCCGTTCTGGGCGGCCAACTACTGCGCCGCGGTCTCCCGGATGCGCTGGGGCCCGTTCCTGATCGCGACGGCGCTCGGGTCGGTCCCGAACACCGCCGCGTACGTCGTCGCCGGTGCCCGGGCCTCGCGGCCGACCTCACCGGCCTTCCTGATCGCGATGGCCTTCATCGCGGTGCCGGCAGTGGCCGGCGCGGTGGTGGCCTGGCGCAAGCGCCACCACCTCAGGGACGAGGGCCGGACCGACCGGGACGACCGGGCCACCGCGAGGGCCGGGCAGGGCAACTAGGGCCTGCCTTTTCGGGTCTGCCCGGAAAGACAGACCTCAGACCGCTTCGAGGATCATCGCGTTGGCGAGTCCGCCCGCCTCGCACATCGTCTGCAGTCCGTACCGGGCCCCTCGCGCGCGCAGCGCGTGCACCAGGGTGGTCGTCAGCCGTGTGCCGCTCGCGCCCAGCGGGTGGCCGATGGCGATGGCCCCACCGTGGACGTTGACCTTGGCCAGGTCGGCGCCCGTCTCCTGCTGCCAGGCCAGGACGACGCTGGAGAAGGCCTCGTTCACCTCGAAGAGGTCGATGTCGCCCAGCGCCAGACCCGCCTTGTGGAGCACCTTTTCCGTGGCGGGGATGACTCCGGTGAGCATCAGCAGGGGGTCGGAGCCCGTCACGGCGAAGCTGTGCAGCCGGGCGAGCGGGCGCAGACCGAGACGGGCCGCGGTCTCACTGGTGGTGATGAGCACCGCCGAGGCGCCGTCGTTGATCGGGCTCGCGTTGCCGGCCGTGACATTCCACTCGATCTGCGGGAACCGCTCGGCGAAGCCCGGGTCGTGGTAGGCGGGCCTGAGCCCGGCGAGCGCCTCGGCGGTGGTGGACGGACGCAGGGACTCGTCGCGTGTGAGGCCCTCCAGGGGCGCCGTCTCCGCGTCGAACAGGCCGGCGTCCCACGCGGCCGCGGCCTTCTGGTGGGAGGACACGGCGAAGGCGTCCATCTGCTCGCGGGTGATCGACCACTTCGCGGCGATCAGCTCGGCGCTGATGCCCTGAGGTACGAGGCCCTCCGGGTAGCGCGCGGCCACTCCGGGTCCGAAGGGGTCCTTTCCGGCGGGCACGTTCGACCACATGGGCACCCGGCTCATGGACTCCACGCCGCAGGCCACGACGATGTCGTACGCGCCCGACAGCACGCCCTGGGCGGCGAAGTGCACGGCCTGCTGGGAGGAGCCGCACTGACGGTCCACGGTGGTCGCGGGCACCGTCTCCGGGAAGCCGGCGGACAGCACGGCGTACCGGGTGGTGTTCATGGCCTGCTCGCCGACCTGGTCGACGGTGCCGCCGATGACGTCGTCGACCAGCGCCGGGTCGATGCCGGAGCGTTCGACGAGGGTGCGCAGGGTGTGCGCGAGAAGTTCCACGGGGTGGACGTGGGCGAGGGCGCCGTTGGGCTTGCCCTTGCCCACCGGGGTGCGTACGGCTTCCACGATCACAGCGTCACGCATGGTGCGGGCCTCCTTGCCCAGTGCTGCCGGAGCGGCGATTACTGGTGAGTAGGAAATCTGGACCCACCATAACTGCCAGAGTTTGAAAATCAAACCCTCACCTAGACTGGGTGTATGGCCGCCACCCGAGATCCGCGCCCCTGCTCCATCGCCGACACCCTGGCCCTCGTCGGCGAGAAGTACTCCCTGCTCGTGCTGCGCGAGGTGTACCTGGGCAACGGGCGCTTCGACCAGCTCGTGCGCAACATCGGCGCCCCTCGCGACGTCCTCGCCGCGCGCCTGAAGCGCCTGGTGGACGGCGGGATCCTGGCGAAGAGGAGATACAGCGAGCGCCCGCAGCGCTTCGAGTACCGGGCCACGACGGCGGGCCTGGAGCTCGAGGGGGCCCTGATGACCCTCATGGCATGGGGCGACCGCCATCTCCGGGGAGACGACGATCGCCCCATGGTGATCGAGCACAACTGCGGCCACGAGCTGCTTGCGCTCGTCACCTGCTCCGCCTGTGGCGGGGAGGTCCGTCACGAGGACCTGAGGGCGCACCCCCGGGCGCCGGGCTGGACGGTGTCGGGACCGGCCACAGCCCAGGCCGACGCACGCGGCCCCGCACGGGCGGTACACCCCGCCCCGGGCGAGAGCCAGGGGCGCACGCAGGGGCGGTCATGATCTCCGTGTTGTGGCCGTCCGGGTCGTCGAAGTAGGCACCCGCAGCCGCCGAACGGAGGGTTCGTCCTGCCCGGCCCGGTGTGGCGGGGGTCGGCGCAGTACGTGACACCGTTGCCGAAGTCGACGGGCGGGAGGGACCCCATCGGGGCACCCACCACCAGGCCCAGGACCGGGGCGATGAACTCGGCCGGCCGGCTCCGGTCCCCGGCGTGGACGGCCGCCCCGGCCGACCCGGCAGTCACCCACCCGACTCCGGTGTCCGCCGCAGCCCGGGGCGACGCCGATTTCGGCCGCCTTCGGCGCAGGTGTGCCGACCGAGTGCAGGCCGGCAACCCGGGGCACTGCCTCCCGGTCTCCCCAAGCGCTGGTAAAGCCCCGGTGATGGCATGGTCATCCCGGAGCGCTACGCTGCCGTCCAACACTTGATCACCGGCCGCCGCCCGGCATGCCGCGGCCCGGTGTGCCCGCCGTCGCTTCCACGATCAGCACTTGGACCCGATCACTCCATGACTTGGCTTGAATCCCTCATCCTCGGACTCGTCCAGGGGCTGACCGAATTCCTCCCCGTCTCCTCCAGTGCCCATCTGAGGCTGACCGCGGCCTTCGCGGGCTGGACGGACCCGGGAGCGGCCTTCACCGCGATCACGCAGATCGGCACGGAGTCCGCGGTGCTGATCTACTTCCGCAAGGACATCGCGAACATCCTCTCCGCCTGGTTCCGTTCGCTGTTCGACAAGAAGATGCGGCAGGACCGCGACGCGCGGATGGGCTGGCTGGTGATCGTCGGCTCCATACCCATCGGGGTGCTCGGTGTGACCCTGAAGGAACAGATCGAGGGCCCCTTCCGGGATCTGCGGGTCACGGCGACCATGCTGATCGTCATGGGTGTGATCCTCGGGGTCGCGGACCGGCTGGCGGCGCGTGACGAGGCCGGCGGCCGGCACCGGCTGCCGAAGCAGCGCAAGACGCTGAGCGATCTCGACGTCAGGGACGGTTTGGTCTTCGGCGTCTGCCAGGCGATGGCCCTGATCCCCGGCGTCTCCCGGTCCGGCGCCACCATCAGCGGCGGTCTGTTCCTCGGCTACCGGCGCGAGGCCGCTGCCCGCTACTCCTTCCTGCTCGCCATTCCGGCCGTCCTGGCGTCGGGTGCGTTCGAGCTCAAGGACGCCGCGGAGACGGGACATGTGAGCTGGGGGCCCACGCTGTTCGCCACGGTCATCGCGTTCGTGTCCGGGTACGCCGTCATCGCCTGGTTCATGAAGTTCATTTCGAGCAAGAGCTTCATGCCGTTCGTCTGGTACCGCATCGCGCTGGGCATCGCCATCGTCGCACTGGTCGCGGCGGGCGTGCTCAGCCCGCACGCGGCCGAGTCGGCGGGCTGACCTTCCGGCCCTGTCGGAATCCTCCACCGCGGCGCGCGAAGTCGACCGTGACCGAACACATACGGTGTGCGCAGTCGCGCGGTGGCGCGCTGTCACCGCTTCCCCCTAGGCTTGCCCGCATGTCCCCCGATTCCCAGACCCCTGGTTCCGTGCGGTCTGCCGACGACTTAAACGAGCGGATCCGCGCGCTGTGGCTGCGCTCGGGCGGCTCTCTGTCGGCTCAAGAGCGTGCGGAGTACGAGCTGTTGGTCGTGGAGTGGGCTGCGGCGATGCGCGGTGAGGTCATCGAGGCGGCCTGAAGGCGCACCCAGGGGCCACGGTGAGGACATCGGCGTGCCGCCGCGTCCGGGACGCGCGGTGAAAGGCCGTCAGGCACCCGTCGACTCGCCACGCCGGACATACGTCCGATCGGCCCTGTGCCATCACACCGGGCGCCTGTCCGATATGACAGTTATGAGGGGCTGTCAGTACTTTCATCGCAGTTCGGCTGCCCGGCCGGCGCCTCTGCGAAAGAGAGAAGTGACATGCCCACGCGTACCTTCGCCGTGACCGCCGCCGTGGTGAGCGCAGCGGTCCTCGCCACCACCGGGATCACCTACGCCTCGACCGTAGGATCCACCGAGGCGGCCCCGTCCGAGAAGCACGCGGCCCCGAAAGCCGCGCACGCCGCCCACCCGGCCCCGCACGCCGCCGCCCCGCAGGCCGAACCGGACGCCCACTCCGCGGCTCCGGACGAAAGCGCCGCACGCGTGACGAGCGGCAACCGGGACGAGGGCGGTCGGCGAGGCAACGACCACGACCGCGACCACAGGGAGCACGGGTGGATCCACTTCAACGAACGGACGTACTCCGCCGCCACGGAAGGCTGCGTCCCCGCGGCCAGCGGGCTGGGGTCCACCAGCTTCAGCATCGACAACGACAGCAACAAGATCGTTGAGGTCTACCGGGGCTTCACCTGCGACAACGGCGCTCCCGTCGCCATCGTCGGTCCCCACGGCAGCACCTTCGGCGTCGTCCCTAGCACCGGGCGCCAGGACGACTCCTTCGGCGGGGGCAACTTGTTCCGGCCCGACGACGGTGTCGCGGGCAGCTTCCGGGTGCTCGACCACGAAGACGAGTGGTGACGCGGCACCGGCCGGACAACACGTCACCACCCGACGCCACGGCCGGCGCGGGAGCCGGGTGCCCCCGTCCTGCGACCACGACGGCGCCGCACCCGGGCCCCACCCGCGCCGGCCGTCCGTGCCCCGGGCACCTGCCCGGACCCCCCGAAACCCCGCGCACGCCCCTTGGCTGCGGCGGCCGCGTCCCCAACACTGAGCCGATGACCCAGCGTGTGGAGCTCGCGACCGTGATGGACCGCCTGGCTGTCGACGGACTCGTCACCGAGTACGCGGCGGCCGTGGACGACGGTGACTGGGAGGCGTACCGAGAGCTGTTCACCCCGGACGGGCGGGCCGACTACCGCTCGGCCGGCGGCATCGAGGGCGACGCCGGTCAGGTCGCCGGATGGCTGGAAAAGGCCATGCGGCTGTTCCCGGTGCGCCAGCACCTGATCGTCAACCGGCGCGTGCGCTTCGGCGCCCTGGCACAAGACGTCGGCGACACCGCCGGGGTCCGGGCCGACTACGTCAATCCGATGCGTGGCGCGGACGCGGAGGGCGGCCCGTCGGTACCGGACTTCGTCTGCGGCGGCCGGTACGCATTCGCGTTGCTGCGGACGCAGGACGGGTGGCGGCTGCGCGAGGTGGTCGTCCAGGAGAAGTGGCGCACCGTTTCCGGCCAGGCCCCGAAGGACCCTGTCAGCTGAGCCGCCCCGCGCCGCCGCGGGCCCTCATGCCCTCTGTCGGAGATCTTCCCCGGCGCGCACACTGGAGACATGCACCGGGGAGGGATGCGCCGCATGAGAATGCCCGACGACTGGCTCGCCTCGCGCTGGTGGCGCGGTACCGGCGCCGTTCTCGCGGGTGCGCTGCCGGTGTTCGCCTTCCCCGCGCCTTCCTGGTGGTGGTTCGCCTACGTCGCTCTGGTCCCGTGGATCCTGCTCGTCCGGTCCGCGCCGACCGCCAGGCGGGCCGCCTATGACGGCTGGCTCGGCGGCTTCGGCTTCATGACCGCCGTGCACCACTGGCTGCTACCGAGTCTCAACGTCTTCACGTTCGTCATCGCGGCCCTGCTGGGGGCGCTGTGGGCGCCCTGGGGCCTGCTGGTGCGGCGGTTCCTGGGCGGGGTGCCCTCACCGGGGCGGCTCGGCGCCGCCCTCCTCGTGCTGCCCTCCGGCTGGCTGATGGTCGAACTCGTCCGCTCCTGGCAGGGGCTCGGTGGCCCCTGGGGACTGCTCGGCTCGAGTCAGTGGCAGGTGGAGCCCGCACTGCGGCTGGCCTCGATCGGCGGGGTATGGCTGCTGAGCCTCCTCGTCGTCGGCGTCAACATCGCCCTGGCGATGCTCGTGGCGGTGCGTGCCTCGCGCATCCCGGCCGTGGCCGGGCTCGTGGTGACGGCCGCGGCGGCGTCGGCGGCATGGGCCTGGTCGCCGCGCCCGGACCTGGACGGGCGGGTGCGCATAGCCGTCGTCCAGCCGGGGGTCATAGACGGCACGGACAGCGGCAACAGACGGTTCGAGCGCGAGGAGCAGCTGACCAGGCGGCTCGCCGGGCAGAACGTGGACCTGGTGGTGTGGGGCGAGAGCAGCGTCGGTTTCGATCTCGCGCAGCGGCCCGACCTGGCCGGCCGCATCGCGGCGCTGTCCCGGCTGGTGAAGGCCGACATCCTGGTCAACGTCGATGCCCGCCGCTCCGACCACCCCGGCATCTACAAGAGTTCCGTGCTCGTCGGCCCGCACGGCCCGACGGGCGAGCGCTACGACAAGATGCGGCTCGTCCCGTTCGGCGAGTACATCCCGGCGCGGTCCGTGCTCGGCTGGGCCACCTCCGTCGGCAGGGCGGCCGGCGAGGACCGCAGGCGCGGCACCGAACAGGTGGTCATGAGCGCCGGTCACGGACTGCGCGTGGGCCCCATGGTCTGCTTCGAGTCCGCCTTCCCGGACATGAGCCGCCATCTCACCGAGGACGGCGCCGGGCTGCTGCTCGCCCAGTCCTCAACGTCCACGTTCCAGCACAGCTGGGCCCCGGAGCAGCACGCCTCGCTGGCCGCACTGCGCGCCGCGGAGACCGGCCGCCCGATGGTGCATGCCACGCTGACCGGCGTCTCGGCCGTCTACGGGCCGGGCGGCGAGAGCGTCGGCTCCTGGCTGGGGACGAGCCGGAGCACGTCGGAGGTCTACGACGTGCCGCTCGCCCACGGCATCACGCCCTACGTCCGCTACGGCGACTGGCCGGTGCACGGAGCCCTGCTGGTGATCGCCGCGCTGTTCGCCACGGAGGGTGTCCGGGCTTTCAGAGGACGGCGGGGCGCTCCTGCACCGCACCTACCACCCGCTCGCACAGCTCATGGGTCGCCAGTGCGTCACGGGCGCTGATCACCTTGCCGGCCCGGACAGCGTCGAGGAAGGCGAGCGCTGCCTGCTCGATCCCGCGCTGCCGGGCCACCGGCACCCAGTCCCCGCGCCGCCGCACGGTCGGCTGGCCCTTGTGGTCGATGATCTCGGCGAGGTTGAGAACCTGGCGCTTGGTGTCCTGCCCGGAGACCTCCAGGATCTCCTCGGCGGAACCGCTGAGCCGGTTCATCACACCGAGCGCGGTGAACCCGTCGCCGGCCAGCTGGAGCACCACATGGTGCAGCAGTCCGTCCTCGAGGCGAGCGCGTACCGTCACGTCGTCCACCGGCCCCGGGACCAGGAACCTCAGCGTGTCGACGACGTGGATGAAGTCGTCGAGGATCATGGTGCGGGGCTCCTCGGGCAGTCCGATGCGGTTCTTCTGCATGAGGATCAGCTCGCGCGGGTGATCGGCGCACTGCGCGTACGCGGGTGCGTAGCGCCGGTTGAAGCCCACCGCGAGGCTGACGTCCCGGTCCTCCGCGAGCTGCACCAGCCGTTCGGAGTCGGCGAATTCGTAGGCGAGGGGCTTGTCGACGTAGGTGGGCACGCCCGCCTCCAGGAGCCGGGCGACGATCTGAGGGTGGGCGACGGTGGGCGCGTGGACGAACGCCGCGTCGAGGTTCTGGTCGAGGAGTGCGTCCAGACCGGCGTGCCGCTGCTGTGGGGACAGATGCAGACCGTCGGCGACGCGGTGCAGGGTCGCGGCGGTCCGGGTCTGCAGGTGCAGTTCGATTCCCGGCTGCACCCCGAGCACCGGCAGGTACGCCTTCTGCGCGATGTCACCGAGTCCGATGCAGCCGACCTTCACGGGGCGTCTCCTGGGGTTGCCTACGGGTGCCTCGCCGGAAGCATACGGCCGCCTACGGGACGGGGCGCCGACCGGAGTTCGCCGGTGGCGACGGATCGACGGGCCGCCGGGGACGGAGGTCACCCGTGCGGGGCATCCTGCGCCCGTCCATCCCCGAAACCCGCCCGGAGGCAGCAGAGTTGCGCGAGTGCATCGAACGACGACGACTGCAACGCTCCTGGTCTCCGTGGCCGTCTCGGCGCTCACCGGGTGTGTGACCGTCCAGCGGCCGCCCGCTCCGCTCGCGCCGCGGGCGCCGTCCCAGTCCTCGGCACCGCGGGCGGACGGCAGCGTGGAGCCGCGCGTGGTGCAGGCCCCGGCGCGGGAGGCGCTGGAGATGGTGGGGCCCTCCCGCCTTGCGTCCGCCCCGGACACCGCCCGGCGCGGCACTCCCCGGCCGGTCCCCGTACGGACGGCCGCCCCGCACCGTCGGCCGGCGCCCGCGCAGCCGGGGCGTGACCGTCCCGGGCAGCGCGGCGAGGTGCCGCCGGCGGTCCCGGAGGGGCTTTCCCGGAACCCGGACGTATGCGCGCTCGGCCGCAGATACGGGGGGTGGCGGCCGGGCAGCCCGGAGGCGGACCTCTGTGGGAGCACCTACGGCCGGTGATCGGACGCGGCGCCGAGAGCCCCGTACGGCCGTCGGCCCGCCTCGTCCGGCCGGCGATACCCGGCGTTCACGACCGCCGTCTCGGCGGGCCCAGGGTCTCTCCGCCCGGGCCCTCCGGGGGTCCGGGCTCGGGTGGGCTGTTCGTCGGTGTCTCCGTCGCGAGCCGCCGCTCCAGGCGGGCGATCGCCGACCTGATGCCGTCACCGTAGCCGTCGTCGCCGAGTGCGCCGGCCGCGCCGCGCGCCCGGTGCAGATGGGTGCGGGCGGCGTCGCAGCGGCCCAGCTTCACATAGTCCGCGGCCAGGTTCAGATGGAGGGACGGGAAGAACGCGCGGACGGCGAGCACCCCGTCGTGCCGGCCGAGGCGTTCGTCGCTCAGTTCCTCGGCGGCGGACAGTGCCCTGAGATCCCAGGCCAGCTCGTCCGCCGGGTCGTCCTGTGTGTCCGCCATGTAGTGCGCCACCGTGCAGCGGTGCAGCGGGTCGCCGTCCTCGCCGATCTCGGCCCACAGCCCCAGGAAGCGGTCCCGGGCCTCCTCGCGGTCGCCGCCGTGGTGCAGCATGACGACCTGACCGATCCGGCTCATCACGGCGTCCGGCGCCGTCTGCCCCTGTCGCTCCGCCACCGCGTCCTCCACGCTCGTCGCCCGTCACCACGACGCTAGCCGCCCCCGCCGACAATCACGCTCAGGCGGCTCCGCAGGGCGCTGCGCCAAGCCGGTGACGACACGGGGCGACCGGTGGCGGGGCGGGCCGGACCGGTCCGGCGCCGCCTCGCGCCGTCTCACCCCAGGTTCGGAACGGTCCAGTCGATCGGCTCGTGTCCCTGACGGGCCACCGCCTCGTTGATCTGCGTGAACGGACGCGATCCGAAGAACTTCTTCGCGGACAGCGGCGAGGGGTGCGCGCCCTTGACGACGACGTGCCGCGTCTCGTCGATGAGGGGCAGCTTCTTCTGTGCGTAGTTGCCCCACAGCACGAACACCGCCGGATCCGGCCGGCCGGCCACGGCCCGGATCACCGCGTCGGTGAACTTCTCCCAGCCTCTGCCCTTGTGCGAGTTCGCCTCGCCGGCCCGCACCGTGAGCACCGCGTTCAGCAGGAGCACGCCCTGCTCGGCCCAGGGCATCAGATAGCCGTTGTCCGGGATCGGCGTGCCCAGCTCCTCGTGCATCTCCTTGTAGATGTTCCGCAGCGAGGGCGGGGTCTTCACCCCGGGGCGCACGGAGAAGCACAGACCGTGTCCCTGGCCCTCGCCGTGGTACGGGTCCTGGCCGAGGACGAGCACCTTCACCCTGTCGTACGGCGTGGCGTCGAGCGCGGCGAAGACTTCCTCACGCGGAGGGTAGACGGGACCCTTGGCGCGCTCCTCCTCGACGAACTCCGTCAGCTCCTTGAAGTAGGGCTGCTGCAGTTCGTCGCCCAGAACGCCCCGCCAGGACTCCGGCAGCATGGCGATGTCGGTCACGTCAACTTCCTCCGATGTGCGGTCACTTCCAGGTCAAGAACCTACAGGCGACCACTGACAACCGGCGCCCGGACCCTGCCCGGTACCCGGTCTACCAGCTGGTTTTACGGGACAGCTGCCACATCGTCATGATCGTCGACGGGTCGAGTGCCTGCTCCCCGCCGGAGATGTCCTCGCTGGCCGCGATGAACTGCTTGCCCTGCCACAGCGGCAGCAGCCGGGCGTCGTCGACGAGGATCTGCTGGGCCTGCTCGAACTGCTTGACCACGTTGGCGCGGTCGCTCTCACGCCGGGATTCCGGCAACAGCACCCCGGTGATCCTCGGCGCCGGATAGGGCGTGCCGAGCGCGTTCTGCTCGCCCACGAAGGGGGCGATGAAGTTCTCCGCGTCCGGGAAGTCGGGGAACCAGCCGCGCCCGAACACCGGGTACTCGCCCTTGCGGTAGCCCGCCTCGTAGGTCTTCCAGGGGCGGCTCTTGAGGGTGACGGTGAACAGGCCCGAGTTCTCGAGCTGTCTCTTGAGCTCCTGGAACTCCGGGGCGGTCTCGGAGCCGTAGCGGTCGGTGGTGTACCAGAGGGTGAGCGGCACCCGTCCGGTGATGCCCGCATCCTGGAGGATCTTGCGCGCCTTGGAGGTATTGGGGTCCCCGTAGTCGTCGAAGAACCCCGTGGTGTGTCCGGTGAGCCCCTTGGGCACCATCGAGTACAGCGGGTCCACGGTGTCCTTGTACACCTTGTGGGCGATCGCCGGGCGGTCGACGATCTGGGCGACGGCGCGGCGCACGGCGAGCTTTCCCGCCCAGGGGTCCTTCGGATTGAAGACCAGGTAGCTGATCTCGGTGCCCGCGCCCTCGATGAGCTGGAGCGACTCCTTGGACGCCTTGCTCTGCAGGGAGACGATGTCCGGGGCGGCGAGACCGCGGTAGGTGACGTCGATCTGCTTCTCGCGCAGCGCGGAGACCATCGCGCCCGAGTCCTGGAAGTAGCGGATGGTGACCGCGTCGTTGTGGAGGCCGGCGAAACCCTTGTAGCGGGTGTTGCGGACGAGTTCGGCCTGCTTGCCCTCCTCGTACGACTTCAGGCTGTAGGGGCCGGAGCCGAAGACCTTGTCGTCCTTGCGCAGCGCGTGGGCCGGGTAGTCGTCGGGGTCGACGATGGACATGGCGGGGGTGGCCAGCACGAAGGGGAACGTGGCGTCGGGCTTGTTGAGGTGGAAGACGACCTCCCGGTCGCCGCGCGTGCTGATGCGGTCGAGGCTGCCCAGCAGGCCCGCGGGACCGCCCGGCACGTTGATCCCGCGGATCCGGTCGATGGAGTACTTCACGGCGCGCGCGTCCAGCACCGCCCCGTCGGAGAAGGTCATGCCCTTGTGCAGCACACAGCGGTAGGTGAGGTTCGTCGCGTCGGTGAAGGCGCAGTAGTCGGCGGCGTCGGGCTGGGGCACCGACGCACCGGTCGGGTAGCTGAGCAGGGTCTGGTAGATGTTGCGGAACAGCTCCCACGAGCCGTCCCAGGACGCGGCCGGGTCCAGTGTGCTGGGGGCGCTGGTGGTGCCCACGACGATCGGTCCTCGATCCTCGGAGGAACCGGAGGAGAGCGCACCGCAGCCGGCCACGAGAGACAGGGACGTGACCGCCGCCAGCCGACGCAGAGAACGGTTCCGGTTGAACACGCGCGCACTCCTCGATCTGCCATTCCAGTTTGGCGGCAGACCCTACCGCAGCCTTCGGCCTACGGGACGGGGTTCGTGGAGGGCTTGTGATCAGCGCGTCCATGACGACGTTGTCATGTGTCTGTATGTCTCGTGTACGTCGGCACGGGCGACCCTTCCGTCCATGGGCGCCCGTGCCGGTCGCTCAGCTCATCCGACGCCGGCGTTCAGGAATATCCCGCCGTCGACGACGAGCGTCTGGCCGGTGATCCAGTCGGACTGGTCGGACGTCAGGAACGCGGCGGTGCCGCCGATGTCCGAGGCCACACCGAGCCGGCCGAGCGGGTAGGCCGCGGCGGCCTCCGCCTCCCGGCCCTCGTACAGGGCCTCGGCGAACTTGGTCTTCACGACGGCGGGAGCGATCGCGTTGACCCGCACCTTGGGCGCGTACTCGTGCGCGAGCTGCACCGTCAGGTTGATCATGGCGGCCTTGCTGATGCCGTAGGCGCCGATGAACGGCGAGGCGGACAGGCCGGCCACCGAGGCGATGTTGACGATGGCGCCGCCGTTGTCCTTCTGCCAGGCGTGCCAGGTCTTCTGGGCGAAGCCGAGCGCCGAGACGACGTTGGTCTCGAACACCTTGCGTGCCACGTTCAGGTCGAGGTCGGCGATCGGGCCGAAGACCGGATTCGTCCCGGCGTTGTTGACCAGGAAGTCGACCCGGCCGAAGGCCTCCATGGTGCGCTCCACGGCGATCGCCTGGTGGGCCTCGTCGTGGGCCTTGCCGGCGACACCGATGACGCGGTCGGCGCCGAGTTTCTCGACGGCCTCCTTGAGGGCCTCCTCGGTGCGTCCGGTGATGCAGACCCGGTCGCCGCGGGCGACGAGCGCCTCGGCGACGCCGTAGCCTATGCCGCGGCTGGCGCCCGTGACGAGGGCGACCTTGCCGGAGAGTTCGGGCAGTTCCGTCATGTCCGTGTTCTCCCGGGCCCTAGTCGAGCGGTCCGCCGGCCACGTACAGCACCTGGCCGGAGACGAATCCGGCCGCGTCGCCCGTGAAGAAGGCGATCGCGTTGGCGATGTCCTCGGGCTCACCCACGCGCTGCACGGGGATCTGGGTGGCGGCCGCAACCTTGAAGTCCTCGAAGCCCATCCCGACCCGATCGGCCGTGGCCTTGGTCATCTCGGTGGCGATGAAGCCCGGGGCGACGGCGTTGGCGGTGACGCCGAACTTGCCGAGTTCCTTGGCCAGGGTCTTGGTGAAGCCCTGGAGACCGGCCTTGGCGGCGGAGTAGTTCACCTGGCCGCGGTTGCCGAGCGCGGAGGACGAGGAGAGGTTGACGATCCGGCCGAAGTTCGCGTCGACCATGTGCTTCTGCACCGCGCGCGACATCAGGAAGGCTCCGCGCAGGTGCACGTTCATGACGGTGTCCCACTCGGAGACGCTCATCTTGAACAGCAGGTTGTCGCGGAGCACACCCGCGTTGTTGACGAGGATCGTCGGCGCGCCCAGCTCCTCGGCGATGCGCGCGACTGCCGCCTCGACCTGCGCCTCGTCCGAGACGTCGCAGCCGACGGCGATGGCCTTGCCGCCGGCGCCGGTGATCTTCTCGACGGTGTCCTTGCACGCGGCCTCGTCGAGGTCGATCACCGCGACGGCACGGCCCTCGGCGGCCAGTCGTACGGCGGTGGCGGCGCCGATGCCGCGCGCACCGCCGGTCACGACGGCGACCCGCTGCTCAGTGGTGGACATTGCTGGTTCTCCTCGCCCTTGGAAAGCCTGGAACACCTTCGGAAAGTCTGCGGCTCCCACGGTACGCCCGACAGGTGAGCGACCGCTTAGTACCTTCAGCAGACGTGACGCTAGAAGCCCTGGCACCCGGTGTCAACGGCACACCGGGTGCATGTGATCCATTACCTCACCAGGAGGTCGAGCAACCGCTCGGTCTCGGCCGCCGGGTCGGTGGTCAGACCGGTGTGCACGGGCCCGGGCTGGACGATCGTCGAGCGGGGCGCGATCAGCCAGCGGAAGCGCCGTCCGGCGTCGTCGCGCGCCGCCTGCCCGGCCGCCGCGCCGCCCGCGCAGACCCCCTCGACGGCGCTCAGCGCGGCCCGCACTCCCGCCACGTTCGCTTCAGGGTCGAGGGCCAGCAACCGGGCCTCGTCGAGGTGGGTGCGGGCGCCGACGTAGCCCTTGGCCCGGCAGTAGACGAGCACGCCCGCGTTGATGCACTCCCCGCGCTCCACCCGCGGCACGACCCGGAGCAGGGCGTACTCGAAGACCTCCCGGTCGCTCACCCGGCTGCTGACGATGTGGCGCTCGCTCACCGTGCCTCCTCGATTCCGTCGATGCGTTCGTGGACGCCGGCGGCGCGGGCGAGCAGGGGCCGGGCGTACGCTCGGCGCAGCGCGTCCGGTGTGTCGAAGCCGGGCTCATCGGCGAGCCACTGGTCCGGAATCTCGGCGGTCACCTCGGCCAGCAACTCCTCGGTGACCATGGGCGCCAGCGCGGCGGCCGCGCCCGCGACATCGGGCGCGAAGGGGGTCAGGGCGTGGTCGGAGGCGTCGTAGGGCCGCGCGGCGGAGGCGTCGGCGCCGGGCCAGTTGTGGTGCCAGATCATGGTGGCACCGTGGTCGATGAGCCAGAGGTCGCCGTGCCACATCAGCAGGTTGGGGTTGCGCCAGGAGCGGTCGACGTTGCCCACGAGCGCGTCGAACCAGACGATCCGCCCGGCCTCCTCGGGGCCGATCCCGAAGGCGAGCGGGTCGTAGCCGAGCGCGCCGCTGAGGAAGTCCATGCCGAGGTTGAGCCCGCCGCTCGACCTGAGGAGTTCCTGGACCTCCTGGTCGGGCTCGGCGAGCCCCAGCACGGGATCGAGGTCGACCGTCACCAGCCGGGGCACCCTGAAGCCCAGACGGCGGGCGAGTTCGCCGCAGACGACCTCGGCGACGAGAGTCTTGCGGCCCTGCCCCGCGCCGGTGAACTTCATGACGTAGGTCCCGAGGTCGTCGGCCTCGACGAGCCCCGGCAGCGAGCCGCCCTCACGCAGCGGCGTGATGTACCGGGTCGCGATGACTTCCTTGAGCATCGCCCCAGGTTACTGGCGCGTCGGCGACGGCCGGCGGCGGCCGGTCGGGCGTCGCGTCCCCCTGACAGCGCAATCACAGCCGTGTCTTACGCCCGCCTGATCTCGAAGCAGTCAAGATCTCGAAAGCATCTGAACAGCGTTTGACCGCAGGCCGTACCACCAGGCAGAGCAAGGGACATCCGTGGAAGGGAACGTCAGCATGACCAGCGAATCGCTCCAGCCCGTCTCGGCGCCGGCCCGCCGCACCGTCGTGGCTGCGGTCGGCGCGACGGGACTCGCCGTCGCGCTGACCGCGTGCGGGAGCTCGGACGACAGCTCATCGAGCTCCGTCGGCTCCCAGAACGACAGCACGGCGAGCAGCGGCAGCACGCCAAGCACTGGCAGCACAGGGAGCAGTGGCGGCACGGGCGAGGGCAGCGGCGCGGTGCTCGCGAAGACCTCCGACATCCCCGAGGGCGGCGGCAAGGTCTTCGCCGACCAGGGCGTGGTGGTCACCCAGCCGTCGGCGGGCACGTTCAAGGCGTTCTCGTCCAAGTGCACCCACCAGGGCTGTGCGGTGAAGGAGATCGCCAACGGCGTGATCACCTGCCCGTGTCACGACAGCCACTTCTCCACCACCGACGGCAGCGTGAAGAAGGGCCCTGCGACCCAGCCGCTGCCGGCCACCAAGATCACGGTGTCCGGGGGCGAGATCAAGCTGGCCTGACCCCGTGCCCGTTCAGGCCCGTGGTGCCCGGCATCGCCGGGTGAGACAGGCCAGCACCTCGTCCGTGGTCGCGACCGTGGCGACCAGTGCAAGGGTGTTGCGGATCATCGCGGGGGTGTAGTCGGGGGGCACCCCCGCGATGGCGTCCGCGGGCACGACCGCGGTATAGCCGCGGTTGACGGCGTCGAAGACGGTGTTCGGGATCGCCACGTTGGCCGAGACCCCGGTGACGATCAGGGTTTGGCAGCCGAGGTTGCGCAGCAGCGCGTCCACCTCGGTGCCCGCGAGGGGCGACAGGCCGTGCAGCCGGCGTACGACGAAGTCCTCCTCCGTCGCCTCGATGGGGGGCGCGACGCGGACCGCCGGGGTGCCGGACAGTTGCTGGACCGGGAGCCGCTCGGCCGCTCGGAAGAGGCGCGCGTTGCGGTTCGCGCCCCGGCCGTCGGGGCGGCGTTCGGCGATCGCGTGGATCACCTGGACCCCGCCCTGGTGTGCGGCGGCGACCAGCCGGGCCACACGGGCCAGCGCGCCCGAGGAGTGTGCCTGCCGGGCGAGTTCGGGCAGCGCGCTGTCCGGGCCCACGACGCCCTGCTGGCACTCGACGGTGAGCAGCACCGTGGTCCGCGGGTCGAGGAGTTCGCTGAGCTGTTCGTACGACGGCATGGCTCCCCCTGGCGTCGGCGGTCGGGCGGGCGAGGGTAGCGAGCGTCGCGGGAGGACGGAAGGACGAACGCCGCGGGCGTGACAGGAACGGCGGCCGTTGACGGGCGGGGTGTGGCCGATGGCGGGCGGGGTGTGGCCGGCCACAGGTGGACGACGGCCATTGCGGGTGGGCTGAGAAGGCACCATTCTTTTCTGACGTGATGTCAGAGGATCTCTCTGGCACGACGTGGGAGAAGAAGAGGGGGACCGTATGGCCGACACTCAGCGCCGAGGCCGGAAGATCATGATGACGCCCGGCGAGCTGGACGAATTCCTGGTCAGCCAGCGCACCTGCCGGGTGGCGACGGTGTCGGCCGACGGCACCCCGCACGTCAGCGCCCTGTGGTTCGCGTGGGACGGCACCTCGCTGTGGCTGTACTCCGTCGTGCGCAGCAAGCGCTGGGCCGATCTGCGCCGCGACCCGCGCGTGGCGATCATCGTGGACACGGGCGAGGAGTACGAGCAGCTCAGAGGTGCCGAGCTGTCCGGCACGATCGAGTTCGTGGGCGAGAGTCCGCGTACCGGAGAGCTGTGTGCCGAACTCGACATCCCGGAGACCCTGTTCGCGCGCAAGAACTTCGGACTGGACGAGATGCCGTACGACGGCCGCCATGCCTGGCTGCGGCTGACCCCGGCCAAGATCGTCTCCTGGGACTTCCGCAAGCTGGGCTCTCGGTAGGCCGCCCGGCGGCGGCCGTGACCGGTCACCCGGCCGACACGGCCTGCCCCGCCGCCCGGAGCGCCTCCACGGCCGCCCGGATGGACGGACGGCGGTCGGCGTCGGCGCGCCAGACGACGTAGACATGTCTGCGCACCCGCTGGCGCAGGGGCACGGTGACCACGCCGGCCGGCATCGGATCGCGCCCCAGCAGCGGGGCGATGCACACACCGAGTCCGGCGGCCACCAAGCCCAGCTGGGTGTGGGTCTCGGCGGCACGGTGGCCGATGCGGGGTTCGATGCCCTTGGAGCGCAGGGTGAAGATGAGCCACTCATGGCAGAACTCGCCCTCGCCCCAGGTGATCCACTCGTCGTCGGCGAACTCCCCGAGGTCCGCCTCGGGCCGGTCGGCGAGCCGATGGCCCTCGGGCACCGCCACATCCGCCGGATCGTCCAGGATCGCCGCCTTCACGAGTCCGTCGGGCAGCGGCATGGGCTTGTTGTACCAGTCCAGGACGACCGCGAGGTCGAGGTCGCCGCGCACCACTTTGGCGACCCCGGCCTCCGGCTCCAGCTCGCACGACCGCAGGCGCAGGGCCGGATGGCCGGACCGCAGTGCGGCGAGCGCCCTCGGGAACAGCCCACGCGCCGCGGTCGGGAAGGCCGACAGGCGCAGCTCCCCGGCCACCTGCCCGCGCTGTGCCTCCAGATCGGCCTGGGCGAGCTCCACCTGGGACAGGATGCGTGCCGCATGATCGGCGAGGAGCCGGCCCGCGTCCGTGAGCCGCACGCCCCGGCCGTTCCTGGCCAGGAGCTGCTGGCCCGCCTCACGCTCCAGCTTGGCCATCTGCTGGGAGACGGCCGAGGTGGTCACGTGCAGCGCCTCGGCCGCCCCGCTGACCGAGCCGTGCCGGGCGAGGGCGTCGAGAGTGCGCAGGCGCTCCAGATTCAACATGTAAGCAATGCTACGAGATATCGGGTGCGAAATCTCGATTGTGCTACGAGGTTGCTTCCTGCATCGTTACGGTCATGAGCAGCGCCGCCGCCACCCGAGCCGCCACCGACACCCCCGTCACGCCCCACGGCCGAACCGCCCTCGACTGGCGGATCCGCTTCGGCGCCCTGTCGCTGATCTGGGGCTTCAGCTTCCTCCTGATCAAGGTCGGCACGGAGGCGTACGCCCCGTTCCAGGTCACCCTCGGCCGCCTGGTGTTCGGGACGGCGGTGCTCGCCGCCGCGATGGCCGTCAAGCGCGACCGCCTGCCGCGCGGCACCCGCACCTGGGGTCACCTGGCCGTCGCGGCGTTGCTGCTCAACGCACTGCCGTTCTCGCTCTTCGCCTACTCGGAGCTGACGATCCCGTCCACGCTCGCGGGGATCTGCAACGCCACCTCGCCCCTGTGGGGCATGGCCCTGTCGCTGGTCGCGCTCTCCGATGACCGGCCGACACGGCGCCGGGTCGCGGGGCTCGGCATCGGCTTCCTGGGCGTGCTGACGGTGCTCGGCGCCTGGCAGGGCTTCCACGGCCTGGATGTGACGGGCACGGCCATGGCCCTGCTCGCCTCGCTCAGCTACCCGGTCGGCTGGATCTACGTGCGCCGCACCCTGGCCGGCACCGGTCACTCCCATCTGTCCCTGACCGGTGCCCAGCTGTTCCTCGCCACCGTCCAACTGGCCGTGCTCACGCCGCTGTTCACCACCCTGCCGAGCCGCTTCCCGCTGCTCCCGCTGCTCGCGGTCGCGGCCCTCGGCGCGCTGGGCACCGGGCTGGCCGTGCTCCTCCAGTACGGCCTGGTCGCGGAGGTCGGGCCCACGACGGCCCAAATGGTCACGTACTTCATCCCCGTCATCGCCACCGCGGCGGGAGTCGCGGTCCTCGGCGAGTCGCTGACCTGGACCACCCCGGTCGGAGCGGTCATCGTGCTGGCGGGCGCGGCGCTGACGCAGGCCCGGTCCAGGCCCGGCGGCCGGACCGGGCACGGGGACCGCAGCCGGGACTGGGGTCTTTCGTTCGGATCAGCCCGGCGTGATCCAAACGAGAGGTCCTAGGCGTAGCTGCGGGCGGGGCCCGGGCCGAGGGCGGCGGCGACCGCGTCAGCCAGCGGCCCGTTCTCGTCCTCCGTCAGCGTCGAGACGGTGATCCGGATGCCGGGCGGCGCGCTCATCCGGTAGCGGGCGCCGGGCGCGACGGCCCAGCCCGAGTGCAGCATTCGCGTGACCACCGCGGTCTCGTCGGGCACCGGGACCCACACGTTCATCCCGCTGACCCCGTGGGCCGCGACACCGCGGGCCGCCAGCGCGGCGATCAGTCCGTCGCGACGCCTGCCGTACGCCGCCGCGACCGCCGGTGCGTCCACCGCGCCGTCGGCCCACAGCCGGACCAGCGCCCGCTGCGTCATCAGGCTCACCCAACCGGGGCCCAGCCGCTGGCGCCCCCGCACCCGGTCCACGGTGACCCCGTCACCGGTGAGCACGGCAAGCCGCAGGTCAGGGCCGTAGGCCTTGGCGGCCGAGCGCACGAACGCCCAGTGCCGGGTGGCGCCGGCGAGCGGATGGAGGGGCACGTCGACAATGCCGTGACCGTGGTCGTCCTCGATCAGCAGGATCCCGGGGTGCTCCCGCAGCACGGAGCGCAGGGCACTCGCGCGTGCGGCGCTCACCGCGGCGCCGGTCGGGTTCTGCGCCCGGTCCGTGACGATCAGGGCCCGCGCCCCGGCCTCCAGGGCACCGCGCAGACCGTCCGGAAGCGGTCCTTCGTCGTCGACGCGGACCGGAACCGTGCGCAGCCCGAGCGCCGGCACGAGGTCGAGAGTCCGGCCCCAGCCCGGGTCCTCGACGGCGACCGTGTCTCCTGGCCTCAGATGGGCCACCAGGACCCGTTCGACGGCGTCCAGCGATCCGGAGACCACGGCGAGTGGCCCGTCCGGAACCCCGTCGGCGTCCAGGCCGGCCCGTGCGAGACGGGCCAGCTCCGGCTCCACGGCGACATCTCCGTACAGCACCGGTGCGCCGTCGCCCGCGGCCGCCGCGGCCGCGAAGGCCCCCGCCAGCGGCGGCAGCAGCGCGGGGTCCGGATTCCCGCTCGACACATCGCGCACCCCCTCGGGCACCTCCACATCGATGTGGTCCCGGCCCGTCGTGGCCGGCGCCGACCGCACCCGGCTGCCCCGCCGTCCGGCGGTCTCGATGACTCCGCGCTCCCGCAGGACGCGGTAGGCGGCGGCGACGGTGTTGGGATTCACGCCCAGCTCGACCGCCAACTCCCGTAGTGGTGGCAGCGGCCGGCCCGGCTCCAGCTCTCCTGCGCCCACCGCACGCTCGACGCTCGCCGCGATCTCCGCTGCGCGTCGTCCTTCGATCCGATACCCTCCTAGCACAAAGAAGATTATGCACTAGTTCAATCAGGAGCGCCCATGTCAGGGACCTCGCAGCCGACGTCGTCGCCCGCCGCCTACACGCCGACCGACCGCACCGTCCCCACGCGTTCTCCGGACCGGGCGTCGTACGACAAGGAACTGGTGCACGCGATACTCGACGAGGGCTATGTCTGCCATCTCGGTTTCGTCCGCGACGGCGCGCCGGTCGTCCTGCCCACGCTCTACGGCCGGGTCGGCGAGCGGCTCTACGTCCACGGTTCGACCGGTTCGCGTCCGCTGCGGATGTCGGGCGAGGCGGACCCCGGGCTCGCGGTCTGCCTGACGGTGACGCATGTCGACGGGCTGGTCCTGGCCCGCTCGGCCTTCCACCACTCGATCAACTACCGGTCGGTGGTGGTGCACGGCATCGCCCACCAGGTCACCGACGCCGGGGAGCGGCGGACGGCCCTCGACGCCCTGGTGGACCACGTGGTCCCGGGCCGCTCCCGCGACTCGCGCCCCGCCGACAAGAAGGAGCTGGCCGCGACGGCCGTGATCCGGCTCGACCTGGAGCAGGTCTCGGCCAAGGTGCGCACCGGCGGGGTGAACGACGAGCCCGAGGACCTCTCCCTTCCGTACTGGGCCGGCGTGGTCCCGGTCCGCAGGGAGTACGGCGCCCCACAGGCCGACGCCGGCCTGCCGCCCGGTGTCGCACTGCCGGACTACCTGGCGGTCCTGTGATGCTCATACACCCCTGGGACGCGCCCCACGACGACGCCGAGTGGCACCGCTGGCTGGCCGTCCACGACTTCGGGCAGCTCGCCGTCAACGGACTGCCGGGCGAGCCGCCGTACGTCCAGCCGCTGCACTTCGCGTACGACGCGAAGCGGGGTGAGGCGCTGGGCCACCTGGCGCGGCCGAACCCGCTCTGGGCCGCCCTGGAGGCGAACCCGGACGTGCTGCTGAGCGTGGTCGACGACTATGTGTACGTGCCGGGCCCCTGGCAGGCGGCGCCCGGGGTCCCGTCCGAACACGGCGTGCCCACGAGCTTCTACGCGGCGGTCCAACTACGGTGCCTCGCCCGCATCGTGGACGATCCGGCCGAGAAGGCGGACCTGCTCAACCGCCAGATCGGCCACTTCCAGCCGGAGGGAGGCTCGGCCCCGGCGGCGGCGGACGAGGCCCCGTACGGCCGCATGCTGCCGGGCATCCGCGGCCTGCGGCTCGAAGTGATGGACGTCCGGGCGAAGTTCAAGTACGCGGGGAACAAGACGGACCAGGTGCAGGACCGCATCGCGGCCGGACTGGCGGGGCGCAACGGCGCGGGCGACGCGACGGCCCTCGAGCATCTGCGGCGCCGACGGGGGGCGTGAGGGGCCGGGGTGCGGGTCCGGCCGGACCCGCACCCGCACCCGCACGCCCGCCGGTTCGGTCGGCCCGACGGCGGCCTCGCCGCGCCGTCCGCCGACCGGTCCGTGCCGGTCCGTCACACCAGGACCGGCTCCTCCTCCGGCGCCCGTACCCCGCGCGCCTCCGACAGAGCGAGCCCCGCGACCGAGCCGAGCATCAGCGCGGTGCCGACGGTGGTCGCCGCGGTGAGCCGCTCACCGAGCAGGGCCACGGCGAGCACCGCCGCGCTGACCGGCTCGAGCAGCATCACCACGGACACCGTGGCGGACCGCACGACGGACGCGCCCGCGAAGTAGAGGGCATACGCCAGGGCCGTGGGGACCGCCGCGATGTACGCCACCGTCCACCCGAGGAGCACCGGTTCGGCGGTGTGCGGCACCAGCCCCTCGGTCAGGGCGAACGGCAGCAGGATCAAAGTGGTGACCGCGAACGTGGACACGGTGGTGCCGGCCACGTCGGACGCGCCGTCTCGGCCCCACCATCGGGTGAGCAGGGTCATGCCCGAGTAGCCGGCCGCCGACACGACCGCCAGCAGCACGCCCCACGGGCGCACGGTCGCCCCCGCGCTGCCAAGGACGAGCACCCCGAGTCCGGCGAGCGCTCCGGCGACTGCGGTCACTCCGCCCCGGCCGAGCCGCTCCCCCATCGTGAGCCGGGCGCCGAGCGCGATGAGCACGGGGCCGGCGCCCAGGGTGACGACGGTCGCCACGGCCAGTCCGGTGGCCGAGACCGCCGCGAAGTAGGCGGTCTGGAAGACGGCGAGCCCGAGGCCGGTCGCCCCGGCCCGCAGTGCCCTGCGCGCGCGTGGTTCCGGTACGGCGGTGCGGGCGCGCGGACGCAGCAGGCGGGCGGCGAGCAGCAGCACGAGCCCGGCCGCGCAGCGCCAGAAGGAGAGGGCGACGGGCCCCATGTCACTGGCCCGGTAGACCAGGGAGGCGGCCGCGCCCGCGGTACCCCAGGCGACACCGGCGACGATCAGATACAGCAGGCCTCGCCCGACGGGCAGGCCGGAGACGGCATTCGACATGTTGTGGTCTCCGCAAATACGCAGAAGTTCGGGAAGGGCCCCGAGCGTCGGGGGCCGTGGACTTCTTCTGCGGGCAGCACCGTTCCGCCCGGCGGCGTGCCGGGCGTGGATTCCGGGGGCCCGCCCTCAGGCGGCCGGGGGCGGAAGAACGAGTGCGTCGGAAT
This sequence comes from Streptomyces sp. NPDC046931, assembly GCF_040644655.1. Lineage (NCBI taxonomy): Bacteria > Bacillati > Actinomycetota > Actinomycetes > Kitasatosporales > Streptomycetaceae > Streptomyces > Streptomyces sp. NPDC046931. The sequence continues at coordinate 24,531 of NZ_JBEYWX010000015.1, read as the reverse complement.
GCATGATCGACACCTTAGGCGGCCGTGCCCCGGGGCGACAACTTCCTTTCGGCACCCCCGCTGGCGACCGGTTCCGGGGATCCCTGTGCGGGTGCCGAGGACTGGGCGATGAACGCCCCCACCAGGACGACCGCACCACCGGCGAGTTGGGGCGCCGAGAGGTGCTCACCGAGCAGCACCCATGCGAGGACGGTGGCGATGACCGCTTCCAGGCACGCCACGACGCCTGCCACCTGGGGCGAGAGGCGGCGCACGGAGAGCACGCCGGTGATGTAGGCGAGCACCGTGGCTATCAGCACGATCCAGGCCAGCAACAGGACGGCCGGGACCGGGGTGCCGTTCATCTTCGCGGTGCCGGCGAGGACGGACCAGTCCATGTTCCAGGGACGGGCGACGACGGTGAGCACTGCGGCCCCGACGAGCAGTCCGTACGCGATGACGCCGAGCGGGTCCGGGGCTTCGGCGCCCGCCTCACTGCCCTGGTCGGACAGGACGAAGTAGCCGACCTGGCAGCAGGCGGCGCCGAGCGCGAGCAGCACCCCGAGGGGGTCGAAGCTCAGCCCGGACCACACCTCCACGACACAGGCGAGCCCGCCGACGGCGAGGACCACGCCGATCGCCGCGGCGCGTGTGACGGGCCGCCGCTGCACCAGGCGCACCCAGCCGAGCACGAGCGCGGGCGCGAGGTACTCGATGAGCAGGGCGACACCGACGGGGATACGGGAGAGGGCGGCGAAGTAGCAGGCCTGCACGCCGGCCACGGCGAGCAGGCCGAAACCGGTGAGGAGCGCGGGGCGCTCGCGCACCAGCGCGCGGTGGCGTACGGCGAGCGGGAGCGCCACGAGCGCGGCGCCCGCGACCCGCAGCCACACCACATGGAGCGGGTCGAGACCCGCCTGGATCAGCGGCTTGGCCGCGACACCGGACCCGCCGAAGGCGACCGCGGACGCAAGCGCGAGCCCCAGGCCGACGCCCCGGCCACGGGTCCCCTGAGTCCCCTGAGACATATGCATCGGCACATGATGACAGGCGACGACATGAGCGTCACTCCCGATGGCACCTGTCTCAGGGCCTGGACGTCCACGCCCCCGGGCGGGGCGCTCGGCAGGGCGGGATCCGCGGCGGGAGCGCCGTCGGCGGCGTCCCGTCCCCACTTGGGACGTGCCCTGCCTCCGGGGGCCCGGCGGGGCACCCCTCCGCCCCTGCCCCCGCCTGGATCCGGGCCTGGAGGGCCGCTACGTCGACGCCTCCGCGGCCGAGGACCTCGACGGCCCGCGACTCGGGGTCCGCCAGGATCGCGGCGAGCAGATCGAGCCCCCGCGCGCGTGCGACGCCTCGCCGGGCCGCGCGCCCATAGGCCGCGCTCAGGGCGCTCGCCGCCGCCGGCGACCAGCGCTCCGGTTCGCCGAGCACCGGCAGGGCGCCGGAGTCCTCGACCGTGCTCTGCCAGCGCAGGCCGTAGCCGATGGCCCGCTGGACCAGGTAACCGAGCAGCCGTGCGACCTGCGGGCCGTCGAAAACGGACCGCACCTCGGCGTCGGACTCCAGGAGCGTGTGCAGCAGATGCGCCGTGTCGGTCTGCCGGTCACCGTCCCGCACCGCCCTTCTGCGGGCACCCGCGACCACCGCTGCCAGCTCGGCGGTGAGCCTGGCATCGAGGCTGGTGTGGTGCGCGCCGGGTGCGGCGGCCGGCCGCTGGGAATGACGGGGTGGCACATCCCCTACCCCATCAGTCCCGGCGGCCCGGGTCATCCTCGGCGGGCAGCATCTTCGCATCCGACGCAGGTTGGGGATGGCTGAGCTGCTTCTCCTCCTTACGGATGAGATCGCGCGGTTTTCCCTGACGAACAGCGCGCCGCCTTGCCCGGGCCCATCGCCCCCCCCGCATTCCTGACGGTCCATCAGTCTTGAATGTTCGGGTTCCCGGGGCTACCTTCCGCGACACCGTAGCTGCGCCCGCCGCAGCAGCCGACGCCAAGGGGTGGTCGTATGGCCGAAGTCAGCGCGGAAACACGTGTGGCGGCGCCTGCCGAGAAGGTGTGGGCCCGGCTCACCGACTGGTCGGCGTACGGCGAGTGGAACGCGACCCACACCGGCTTCCCGAAGGGCGGCCCGCAGGTCCTGGAAGTGGGCGGGACCTTCGAGGAGAACATGAAGCTCATGGGCTTCCCCGCCGAGGTCGCCTGGACCATCGAGGAACTGGTGCCCGGACGTGTCCTGGCCATCCGCGGCACGGGTCCGATGGCCGTGAACCTCGCCACGCGCTACACGCTGACACCCCAGGGCGAGGGCACCTCGGTGCGCATCGAGGGCGAGTTCACCGGCGCGGCGGTCTCCCTGATGGCAGGCAGGCTGAAGGACTCGGCGACGGCCGCGCTCCGGGAGTCGCTGCGCCGGCTCGGTGCACTGGTGTCCTGAGCAGGCGGACACGAAGGCGCCCCGCGGCCGTGTGCCGCGGGGCGCCCGCACGGGCCGTACCCGTCGTACCGTCAGCTCTCGTCGGCGAGGATCAGGTACAGCTTCTTGCGGGCCTCGTTGATGACCGCGAGGGCCTTGTCGCGCTGTTCCTTGCTGCCGGCCTTCCAAACCTGGCCGAACGCCTCCATCAGGCCGAAGCCGGCCTGCCGGATCTCGTGCAGCGCCTCCCAGTCGACGCCGCGCGAGGCCTCCTCCCACGGGACCTCCGGGCCCTCGTCGGCCGCGGCACGACCCGCCTCGGTGAGCGCGAAGAGCTTCTTGCCGCCCTCGCTCTCACTGGCGATCAGCCCCTCGTCCTCGAGCAGCTGGAGGGTGGGGTACACCGAGCCGGGGCTGGGCTTCCACGCCCCGCCGCTGCGCTCGGCGATCTCCTGGATCATCTCGTAGCCGTGCATGGGCCGGTCCTTGAGGAGAGCCAGGATCGACGCCCGTACGTCACCACGCCGCGCCCTGCCTCGCGGTCCGCCCCGGCCGCGGCCGCCCCAGGGGCCGCCGGACCCGAAGAAGCCCGGGCCGCCGAATCCGGGACCGCCGGGGCCTCCAGGGCCACCCGGCCCGAAGGGCCCGAAGGCCGCGCGCCGCGTCTCGAAGCCACCCCGCGCACGGTAACCGGGGCCGCCGTGGTGGTGTCCGTGCCGTTCGAATCCGAAGTCCTGTCCACGGGAACGCATCGCCATCACTCCATCCATCGTCGACCTGTCACGATACGTCAACGATATATCGGAAGAGCTGGCATGACAAGACTCGCCTCCCGGCATTCGGATGACCTGTCTCAGGGAAGTTCGACCGGTCTCGCTGACTTCTGACCACCGGTACGTTCCGTCTCATCGAATCCTGACCGGCGCTCGCGATACGCCTTCCGCCTGCAACGCTGTGAGCTCGCAAGCCCAACAGCCGCGAACGCGGAGCAGCAGCCGGTCAAAAGACGGCCACGCAGCGCCGGGAAGGATCATGTGCGCGTGAGGGCGACGGGCGCGGCGAGCTCCGCTCGTAGAGGTCGTGCGAATGCTGCGCCGCACGCCAGACCCAGCGGGGAACCGACATGCAGCGGGACCGGGAGGACGACTGGGTTCGAGCGGTACCAGCGTTTGCCGGAGCCGGTGTTTGAGATGAACGCCGTCGTTCGAGGAATACATCGCCGGCCTGTGCCGCCGCGATGGCCGGCGTGCAGCGGGTCAGGGGCGACACGCTGGGCGGCCAGATGACCGGCTATCTGCCGGACGGCCGAAAAGCTGCCGTGGAGTGCGAACGAGTGCGCGACGACCGCTCCGTAGACCCCCGCCGCATCCGAACCTCCGACGACGCCGCTCGCGTACAGCCGACTGCTGAGGTGACCATCCTTGTCGCCCCCGGGCCGTTCACGAAGCGCGAACGCAAGGCCGCCGCTCGCCGTCGCTTGACGCTGATCGACGCCGACCGGCTCGAGTCCTGGATGAAGGGCACCACGTTGAGCGAGTTACTGGTACCGAAGACCGGCAAGGCCAGGCCGGAACCGCACGAGCGCCCAGGTCGTGTCCCGCGTCGTGGTGTATGGGATCAAGCGATACGCGTTCCGGTACAAGGCCCCTGACGATCTCCGGAAAGGCAGCGGTCCACGAGGCGCCCTGCTGAGGCGAGTTGAGCACTCGGTCTGGCGGAGTCACCGTCCCCGACCTGCGGATTCCGGCGCCTTGATCGGCTACACCACCCGGCGGGACGCCATCAGCGCCCACGAGTGACCGACCTCTCAGGCGGAACCTGCCGCTCTCGGTACTCGGGTCCAGACCCTGCGGATTGGCCTTGGCCCGGCCCGTGCGGCGGGGTCTAGCGTCGGCCCATGCGGATTCGAATCGTCGACGCCTTCACCGACCGCCCCTTCACCGGAAACCCGGCCGGTGTCCTGCTCCTCGACGCGTTCCCGGAGGACGACTGGCTGCAGAACGTGGCCCGCGAGGTCAACCACGCCGAGACCGCGTTCGCCCACCGTCTGCCCGAGGGCGGCGAGGCCGACTGGGCGCTGCGCTGGTTCACACCCGCCACCGAGGTCGCCCTGTGCGGCCACGCGACCCTCGCCACCGCCCATGTGCTGCACACCACGGGCGCCCACGAGGGCCCCGTACGCTTCGCCACCCGCGGCGGAGTGCTGGGCGCCGCGCCGCACGAGGACGGCTCGATCACCCTGGACTTCCCCACCGCCCCCCTCTCCCGCGCCGAGATCCCCGAAGGACTCTCCGATGCCCTCGGTGCCGAACCTCTCACCGCCGTCGACACCGGCCCGGACGTCGGCGACCTGATCCTCGAACTCGCCGACGAGAAGACCGTGCTCGGCCTCGCCCCCGACCACAGGGCGCTCGGCCACCACTCCCCGCGGGGTGTCATCGCGACCGCCCGCGCCGAAGACCCCTCACGGGGATACGACTTCGTCTCGCGCTGTTTCTTCCCGAACGTCGGCATCGACGAGGACCCGGTCACCGGCAGTGCCCACACCGCCCTGGCGCCCTACTGGGCCGAGCGTCTCGGCCGCCCGGACCTCATCGGTCTGCAGGCCTCGCCGCGCTCCGGCCGCGTCCGCACCGCACTCCGCGGTGACCGCACCCTGCTCAGCGGCCATGCGGTCACGGTGATCGAGGGCGAACTGCTGGGCTGACGCGGACGAGGGTCACGAGGAAGGGTCGTACGGTAGTGCCGTACGACCCTTCCCGTCGCCGTCGTCCCTCACGCCGTGGGCAGCCAGCCCACCTTCCCCGCCAGCAGGGCATACCCGACGAACGCCCCGATGTCGAGCAGCGAGTGGGCCACCACCAGGGGGCCGACCCGGCCCCAGCGCCGGTAGAGACAGACGAAGACCACCCCCATCACCATGTTGCCCAGGAAGCCGCCGATGCCCTGGTAGAGGTGGTAGGAGCCGCGCAGCACGGAGCTGGCCACCAGGGCCGTGCCGGGGGTCCATCCCAACTGGCTGAGCCTGCGCAGCAGATAGCCGACGACGATGACCTCCTCCAGCACCGCGTTCTGCACCGCCGACAGGACGAGCACCGGGAACTTCCACCACACATCGGGCAGCGCCTCCGGCACCACCGTCAGGTTGACTCCGAAACCCCGGGCGGCCAGATAGAACGCGATGCCGGTGGAACCGATCACCGCGGCGATCGCCGCCCCGCGCCCGAGGTCCGGCCACGGCCGCGCGCGGTCGAAGCCGAGCGTGCGCAGCGACGCGCCCTCCCGCAGCAGGAAGTGCGCGACGAGCGCGACCGGCACCAGCGCGGTCGCGATCCCGAAGAGCTGCCAGGCGAGATCCAGCCAGGGGCGGCCGGGGGCGGCCGACGCGTTGAGGGTGGCCGCCTGCTCCTTGAGCCCGCCGGGCTTGGTGACCGAGCCGACAAAGCTGATCAGCGCCGACACACCGCTCGCACCGAGCGACAGCGCCAGCACCAGCAGCGTCTCGTTACGGAGAATCCGTCGCGTCGGCCGCTCCGCCGGAAAAGTATCGGCCACCGACCCTGTCTCCACCTGCACTCCCGCCTCCTGTTGCGCCATGAGCGATCCCGCCTCGTCCCATCTTCGCCCCGCCAGGGCCTCGGCAGAAACGACGAAGATCGTGCGCGACCGGCCGTAGGGGGAACGGACGTCGTTCGGGGCGTACCCGCTTCCCTCCTGCTCTGCCATACGGGTGCTTCACGGCACGCACTCAACAGGGGGCCGGCCCGGAGCGCTCGACGTCCCCGGCCGGGCGTACGGCCGGGGACGGGAGTCACCGCTCAGCCCAGCAGCACCGGTTCCGGCAACCCGACCGGCCAGGTGTGCACCGGCTCACCGGCGTGCATCAGCTCGCCGTACCGCCGGGTCGTCGCGGCCAGCGCGGCGTCCCGGTCGAGCCCCTGCGCCAGGGCCCGGTGGAAGGTGGCGGCCTGCCAGGTCGCGCCGTTGGCCCTGAGCCGGCACCGCTCCTCGATCACACCGAGGTAGAAGTCCCGGTCGGCCGGCTCGACCCCCCACGCGTCGAGCCCCGCCGCGGCCAGCGGCAGCAGTTCGTCGCGCACCAGGTCCACGGCCTCCACCTCGGTGGTGCCGCCGTACCGTCCGCGCCGCGGCCACAGCAGTCGCGCCTCGATGCCGTAGCGGCAGGCGTCGTCGAAGTTGGCGGCGGCGGCCTCGAACGGCAGTCGCGTCCACACCGGCCGCGCATCCTCGGCGAGGGCGCGGACGACGCCGTAGTAGAAGGCCGCGTTGGCGATCACATCGGTGACGGTGGGGCCGGCGGGCAGCACCCGGTTCTCCACCCGCAGATGCGGGACACCGCCGGCGACGCCGTACACCGGCCGGTTCCAGCGGTACACCGTGCCGTTGTGCAGGACGAGTTCGGCGAGCTTGGGCGTGCCGCCCTCGTCGAGGACGCGCAGGGGGTCCTCGTCGTCGCAGATCGGCAGCAGCGCCGGGAAGTAGCGCAGGTTCTCCTCGAAGAGTTCGTAGGCCGACGTGATCCAGCGCTCGCCGAACCAGGTGCGCGGCCGCACCCCCTGCGCCTGGAGTTCGGGCGGCCGGGTGTCGGTGGACTGCTGGAACAGCGGCGGCCGGGACTCGCGCCACAGTTCACGCCCGAACAGAAAGGGAGAGTTGGCGCCTACGGCGATCTGTGCCGCCGCGACCGCCTGCGCCGCGTTCCAGACGTCGGCGAAGCGGGCCGGAGTCACCTGGAGGTGCAACTGGACGGACGTACAGGCGGCTTCGGGCGCGATCGAACGGGAGGTGCACACAAGCCGCTCCACCCCCTCGATGTCGAGGGTGAAGTCCTCACCGCGGGCGGCCATGATCTGATTGTTGAGCAGGGTGTACCGGTCGACGGCGGAGAGGTTGGAGGAGACCAGGTCATCACGGCCGAGCGTCGGCAGAATGCCGATCATCACGATGCCGGCGTCGACCTCGTTCGCTTTCCGGTGGGCATAGGCCAGCGAGGTGCGCAGCTCTTCGGCAAGCCGGTCGAATACCCTGCCGCCCAGCCGGTGTGGAGCGATGTTGACTTCCAGGTTGAACATGGCGAGTTCTGTTTGGAAATCTCGGCTGGCAATCCTTTCCAGCACTTCCGCATTCATCATTCTCGGCATGCCGTCGGGCCCGGCGAGATTCAATTCGATCTCCAGACCCACAAGGTTCTTCGGACGATCGAACCGCTTCTCCTCCAGCAGTCGCGCAAGTCCCGTCAGGCACTGCCTGAGCTTGTCGCGGTAGCGCTGACGATCGGACAGGTCGAATGGCCCTGCCACGACCTTCTCTCCCATCGGGTACGTCCCTCCTAAGATGGGCAGGCCGGCGTTCCGGCCGCTGCTGTCCCGGGTCACGGTGGATGATGCCCCGGCTACGCGATCGATAACGTCCTCGCGTGCGGCCGCCACCCGCTAGGCTGGGCGGGCAGTATCACCGGGCACATTCCCAGGGCATGTCGCAGTAGGAAGTTTCACTGCGCAACCATGTCGTGAAAAACGCCGACGAGAACCGGCCGACCGCTACGGGCGAGTCATCCGAGGTGGCGACCGGTGGCCTCGCTCCGTATCGGGACGAATACCGCTTATCAGCGACCGGATATCCCCTTGTCGTCATACGTCGGACGACTAGACGAAACATTGCATGAACATGTGTCGTATAAACTTTCCGCACGGGGCAGAGAGAGTTGGTGCGCGCGGTCCTGAGCCCTGTCGTCAAAGCGCCTCCATTCGTCCGGGCACAGTTCCCCCGCTCCTCTGACCCCGAGAGCTGACAGCACTGTCCGCCCGCCTTTCCCGCCCCGCCCCGCCCCCCAGCGCCACCGTGCCTGTCGAATGAGAGGCGACCCACCATGCTGCTGCATGTCCCCCCGGCACCCCCGCCCGCTCTCCGTTCCGTCCTCACGGCACTCGGTTCCCCCACCGCGGTCCAGGAGGCTCGTACCCCGTCCCTGCGAGCCGCCCAGGGCCCGACGACACCCGAACTTCCGCTGCCCGTGCACGTACTGGACCGGATCACCCCCGCGGGCGCGTGGGCGACCCGGCTCGCGGGGTGGCGTTTCCTCGTCCGCTGCGGAGACCGATCCGTCGCCGCCGCCGAGACCATGCTGACCCCTGACGGCTGGGCCTTCTCGCACTTCTTCGAGGGCCCCTACATCGCCGCCACCGAACAGGCCCTGCGCCAGGCGGAGGCGGTGACCCAGCCCTACCAGGCCCGGCTGCTGTCCGTGCCGACGCTGTACATGCTCACCCTGTGGCTGCACGGCGACTGCTCGGCCGACGGCGCGACGGGCTCCCCGGCCCCGACCGATCTCCTGGTTCCGCTCGCCCCGGCCCCGCCCGGCATCGCGGCCCACCGTCCGCACCGCGTCGCCGACCTGCTGCCGGTGCTCACTCTGCGGATGACTCCGGCCCCGCTGCTCGGCTCGCCCGCATAGACACCGACCCGCCCGCCCCCGACTCGTGCCCCGCCGCCGGAAACGGCCGCGGGGCACGTTGCGTGCATGCGCCGACGCACACCACACTCGCGCGGGCTTCGGCTCCCGGGCTCCGCTGCGGCTTCCGGAGCGTCGGCGCCGGGGGCCGGACCTGCCCGACCGGCCCCTCGGCCCCGGACGGGTCTCAGCTTGTCCTGCACGGAGTCCACCAGGGGCCCCCGCGATCGGAAAGCCCGTATGACCACCTCCCGCCGCTCCCGCCGCCCCGGCGGGCGCGCCGCCGCCACCCAGGCTCCCGCCCGCGACCGCTTCGGAGACATCAGGGCCGCCACCCTCGCCCACCTCGAACAGCACGGATGCGGCTACTGCCCCTCCACCTGGCCCGCCGGCGCCTGGCCGACCGTGTCACCCTGCACACCGGCGAGGGCAGCGACATCCTTCCCCCGGTCGCCACAACGAGCGCGGACATCGCCTTCTTCCACGGCTTCGCCCCCACCGCTGCCGCCGTCGGCGCACTGACCGCGACGCTGAGTCCGGGCGGCCTCCTCATCGCCGGCAACATGACCCTCGGCGGCCAGACCGACCGCATCCGCGCCCGGCTCACCTCCTGGCAGCGCACCGAACTCGCGAAACCCTTCTGGCCGTCAAACCGCTCTGAGGCACCCAGGGGCGAGGGCGACGCGCCGGGCGACCCACACGGACTAGCCCCTTCCGGCCATCGGAAACCACCCGAAGGAACGGGGAGTTGGACTGAACCGTCCGCGCGGGTGACGCGTCATGAACCTGTGAGAGCCAGTACAGCGAAATGCCTGCGGACCGACGGCCGTGAGGCAACACTGGGTTCCGGTACGTATCGCCAACGGGGGGCGGCCATGAACGACGCGACGAGCCGCAGGACAGACACGACAGCCATCTCACCCATTACGTCAGAGCGAGAGATCCCATCCACCATGTGCCAGCATCAGCCACCGTGCCCGACCGCCGAATCCGCCGACCGGGAGTCCGCCCGACTCGTGGCGCACCACCCGGAGCAGGGATGGAGTCTGCTGTGCAACGGCGTTCTGCTCTTCGAGGACACCGGTGAGCTTCTGCCCGACGGCCAGATCATCGCCCCGCACCGCCCGCTGGGCACGGACCAGGTGATGACGGCCGCCTGAGCGGCGCACCACGGGGCAGGGAACCGCCCCGTGACACAAGGGGCGGACACCGCCCCGTCATACGAGGGGCCGGCCGGAGACGAACGCTCCGAACCGGCCCCGACGCATGTCCGACGCTGATTACTCCTCGTAAGCGTCCAGCGGCGGGCAGGAGCAGACCAGGTTACGGTCGCCGAAGGCCTGGTCGATGCGGCGCACCGGCGGCCAGTACTTGTCCGCGGCGGACACGCCGGCCGGGAAGACGGCCTCCTCGCGCGTGTACGCGTGCTCCCACGTGCCGCCGAGCGCCGCGGCGGTGTGCGGGGCGCCCCGCAGCGGGTTGTCCTCGGCGGGCCACTGGCCCGAGCCGACCTTCTCGATCTCGGCGCGGATGGCGATCATCGCGTCGCAGAACCGGTCCAGCTCGATGAGGTCCTCGGACTCGGTCGGCTCGATCATCAGCGTGCCGGCGACCGGGAACGACATGGTCGGCGCGTGGAAGCCGTAGTCGATCAGCCTCTTGGCGACGTCGTCGACGCTCACACCCGTCGCCTTGGTCAGCGGGCGCAGGTCGATGATGCACTCGTGCGCGACCAGCCCGCCCGGTCCGGTGTACAGCACGGGGTAGTGCGGCTCGAGGCGCTTGGCGATGTAGTTGGCGGAGAGCACCGCCACCTGCGTCGCCCGCTTGAGGCCCTCGCCGCCCATGAGCCGGACGTACGCCCACGAGATCGGCAGGATGCCCGCCGAGCCCCACGGGGCGGCCGAGATCGGGCCGACGCCCGTCTCCGGACCGGCCGCGGGCTGCAGCGGGTGGTTCGGCAGGTACGGCGCCAGGTGCGCGCGCACCGCGACCGGGCCGACGCCGGGACCGCCGCCGCCGTGCGGGATGCAGAAGGTCTTGTGCAGATTGAGGTGCGAGACGTCGCCGCCGAAGTGGCCGGGCTTGGCGAGGCCGACCAGGGCGTTGAGGTTGGCGCCGTCGACGTACACCTGACCGCCGGCCTCGTGCACGGCGGCGCAGATCTCGGCGACGTGCTCCTCGAACACACCGTGCGTGGACGGGTAGGTGATCATCAGCACCGCGAGCTCGTCGCGGTATTGCTCGATCTTGGCGCGCAGGTCCTCGACGTCGATCTCGCCGTCCTCCGCGGTCTTCACGACGACGACCTTCATACCGGCCATGACGGCGCTGGCGGCGTTGGTGCCGTGCGCGGAGGACGGGATGAGGCACACGGTGCGCCGGTCGTCGCCGTTGGCACGGTGGTAGCCGCGCACCGCGAGGAGACCGGCCAGCTCGCCCTGCGAACCGGCGTTGGGCTGGAGGGACACCTTGTCGTAGCCGGTGACCTCGGCGAGCCGCTGCTCCAGCTCACCGATGAGCGTGAGGTAGCCCTGCGCCTGCTCGGCGGGCGCGAAGGGGTGCAGCTGCCCGAACTCGGACCAGGTGACCGGCTCCATCTCGGTGGTCGCGTTGAGCTTCATGGTGCAGGAGCCCAGCGGGATCATGCCGCGGTCGAGCGCGTAGTCGCGGTCGGCCAGCCTGCGCAGATAGCGCAGCATGGCGGTCTCGGAGCGGTGCTCCTGGAAAACCGGGTGCGTGAGGTAGTCGTCGGTGCGCAGCAGCGCCTGCGGCAGCGCGTCCTCGGTGGTCGCGTCGAGCGCGGCGACATCGCCCTCGACCCCGAACGCGGTCCAGACGGCACCCAGCTGGGCCCGCCCGGTCGTCTCGTCACAGGCGATCGACACATGGTCGGCGTCGACCAGGTGCAGGTTCACGCCCCGCTCACGGGCGGCGGCGACCACCGCGCCGGCCCGGCCCGGCACCCGCGCGGTCAGCGTGTCGAAGTAGGAGCCGTGGACGATCTCGACCCCGCCGGCGGTGAGGCCCGCGGCCAGGATCGCGGCGTAGCGGTGCGTGCGCCACGCGATGGTCCGCAGGCCCTCGGGCCCGTGGTAGACGGCGTACATGCCGGCCATCACCGCGAGCAGCACCTGGGCGGTGCAGATGTTGCTGGTCGCCTTCTCACGGCGGATGTGCTGCTCCCGCGTCTGGAGCGCGAGCCGGTACGCCTTGTGCCCGTCCGCGTCCACGGAGACACCCACCAGACGGCCGGGCAGGCTCCGGGCGAACTTCTCGCCCACCGCCATGTAGCCGGCGTGCGGGCCGCCGAAGCCCATCGGCACGCCGAAACGCTGGGTGGTGCCGACGGCGATGTCGGCGCCCAGCTCACCGGGGGAGGTCAGCAGGGTGAGCGCGAGCAGGTCGGCGGCGACGGTGACGAGCGCGCCCAGCTTGTGGGCCTGCTCGATGACAGGCCGGATGTCGCGTACGGCACCGGAGGCGCCCGGGTACTGGATCAGTACGCCGTTGATCTCCCGCTCGGCGACCTCGGCCGGGATTCCGTCGCTGAGGTCGGCGACGACGACCTCGACGCCGGTGGGCTCCGCACGGGTCTGGATCACGGCGATGGTCTGCGGCAGCGCGTCCGCGTCGACCAGGAAGAGACCCTTCTTGTTCCTTCCCATGCGCCGGGACAGCGCCATCGCCTCGGCGGCGGCCGTGCCCTCGTCGAGCAGCGAGGCACCGGAGGTCGGCAGGCCGGTGAGGTCGGCGACCATGGTCTGGAAGTTGAGCAGCGCCTCGAGCCGGCCCTGCGAGATCTCCGGCTGGTACGGGGTGTAGGCGGTGTACCAGGCCGGGTTCTCCATCACGTTCCGGAGGATCACCGGGGGCGTGAAGGTGCCGTGGTAGCCCAGACCGATCATGGAGTCGAGGACCTGGTTGCGGTCGGCGAGCGAACGCAGCTCGGCCAGCACCTCTGCCTCGGTGCGCGCGCCCGGCAGGTCCAGGGCGTCGGCGTTCTTGATCACATCCGGGACCGCTGCGGCCGTGAGCTCGTCGAGCGAGCCGTAGCCGATGTGCGCGAGCATCTTGGCCCGCGCCTCCTGGTCGGGCCCGATGTGGCGCTGCTCGAAGGGCGTTCCCTGCTCGAGCTCGGAGAGCGGAGTGCGATGGGCGGTCATTGCGGAGGCCTCCTGGTCTGACGCGACCTTCGAGGGGCACCCCGGCGCGGGTACCCCGACGGCCTCCCCCTCTGTCATCTCGACCTGAGAGCTTCACCGGTCCGCGCGAAGGCGTTCCGGTTTTCACCGTCGGTGAGAGCGGGAGCCGTCGGCGCCCGCCCTGCTTTCCAGAGTGACCTCGTCCGTGCGGTACGTGTGCCTGAGAGTTTCCGGGGAGGGTTTGCTCCTTCGGCGCCTTCGGATCCCTCCGAAGGGCTCTCCCGCACGGGGTCAGCAGCCGCTTGCCAGACTACCAGCGGACACAACAAGACAGTCTTCGAGTGGCCGCCGTGCTGAATGTGCTCTTTTGTAGAGCTACGGATGTGTTGCGACCAGTTGGAGGGACCGTGCAGACCGACATCGATCCGCGGAATCTTATCGGCCGCAAGGCGTTCGACCGGAATGGCGTAAAGATCGGCACGATCGACGAGGTCTATCTCGACGACGCGACCGGAGTGCCGGAGTGGGCGGCCATACGGACGGGCCTGTTCAGCAGGGACGCCTTCGTGCCGCTGGAGCCCAGCCGACTCGTCGAGGGCGCGCTCTACGTGCCCTTCGAACGTGCGCTGATCAAGGAGGCGCCCGACTTCGGCGTCGGCCGGCACCTCTCCCCCGAACAGGAGCTGCAGCTCTACCACCACTACGGCCTCGATGTGGCCCCGCCGCCGGCGCCGCCGGACCGCGACTTCGGGCGGCTCGCGGAGTCCGACGGCAGCTGAGCGCGGGACTCCTCCGGCCCGGGCACGCCACGGCCGGGCGGACTCCTCACGCCCCGCGGGCCCCCGGCGTCGACCGCGTCTCGGCGGCCTCGGGTCTTCGTGGCACCAGGGGCAACGGATCCGCCGGCTCCAGCCCGGGGTCGTCGGTACGGAACGTACGCACGCGCCCGGGCCCGGAGTCGGGGGTCTCGAACCGTATGGTCACCCGGCCCAGACCGCTGCCCTGCACCCAGCCGTGCCCGTGGTCGGTGTGCCGCACATCCTGCCCGGCACGCCAGACCGGCTCGGCCGGTACCGCCGGCTCCTCCGCGGAGGGCACGGCGGTGGCCTCCGCCTCCGGCTGCTCCCCGGCCGCCGGCTCCCCCGCGGCCAGATGCGCCTGGGCGAACAGGTCCTCCTGGGTGTAGTCGGCGAGCCCGCTGACGCCGACGCCGAGCAACCGGACCCCGCCGGTGGTGTCCACGGACTCCAGCAGGCGCGCGGCCGCCTCGCGCACCACCGCCGGGTCGTCCGTCGGTCCGCGCAGGGTCTCGGAGCGGGTCAGGGTCGAGAAGTCGTATCTGCGCACCTTCAGCACGATGGTCCTTCCCGAAAGCCCGGCGTCCCGCAGCCGCCGCACACATCGGTCCGCGAGCCGCTGCACCTCCAGGCCGACCCGGACCCGGTCGTGGATGTCGACGTCGTACGTGTCCTCGACCGACACCGACTTGGCCTCCCGCTCCGCCACGACGGGCCGCTCGTCCCTGGCCAGGGCCATCGCGTACAGCGCCTGCCCATGGGCCTTGCCCAGCAGCCTGACGAGTTCGTCCTCCCCCGCCTCGGCGATCTCGTCGACCGTGGTGATCCCGGCCCGCCGCAGATGGTCCCCGGTGGCGGGCCCGACCCCGGGCAGCGTGCGCACCGGCAACGGCCCGAGCAGCGCCCGCTCGGTGCCGGGCCGGATCACCACCAGGCCGTCCGGTTTGGCCTGCTCGGAGGCGATCTTCGCGAGCATCTTGGAGGCGGCCAGTCCCACGGAGCCCGTCAGTCCCGTGACCGACCGGATGTCCGCGCGCAGTCCGACTCCCACAAGGCGCGCCGACTCCTCGTCCCAGGCCACTCCCCCGGCCTCCAGGTCCACGAACGCCTCGTCGAGGCTCAATGGCTCCACCAGCGGCGACAAGGCCCGCAGCAGTCCCATGACCTGTTCGCTGATCTGCCGGTAGAAACCGAAGCGCGGCACCAGATACGCGGCGTTCGGCGCGAGCCTGCGTGCCTGGGCCATCGGCATCGCGGAGTGCACGCCGAAGACACGAGCCTCGTACGACGCCGTCGCCACCACCCCGCGCGGCCCGAGTCCGCCCACGACGACGGCCTTCCCGCGCAGGCTCGGCTTGGCCGCCTGCTCCGCCGAGGCGTAGAAGGCATCCATGTCGAGATGCAGGATCGTGGGCGCGGTTCTCACATTTCCGATGCTGCCCTACGCCACTGACAATGCGGCGGGGCGACCGCGGTGCGTCTCAGACGGCCCGATTGCGGCGTCGCGCCAGCTCGTCCGCCGGATTGTGGCCGACGATCGTCTCGCCGGTGTCGACCCGCTCCCCGTGCAGCTGCGACAGCGCGTTCTCCACGTCCCGCCACACGACGCCCACGGCGATGCCGAAGATGCCCTGTCCGCCCTGGAGCAACTGGTGGACCTCGTCCGGCGAGGTGCACTCGTACACCGTCGCGCCGTCGCTCATGAGCGTCATCCGCTCCAGGTCACGGAAGCCGCGCTCCCGAAGGTGCTGGACGGCGGTGCGGATGTTCTGAAGGGACACACCGGTGTCGAGGAACCGCTTGACGATCTTGAGGACGACGACGTCCCGGAAGCTGTACAGACGCTGAGTCCCCGACCCGTAGGCGGGTCGCACGCTCGGTTCGACGAGACCCGTTCTGGCCCAGTAGTCCAGCTGCCGGTAGGTGATGCCCGCGGCGGCGCACGCCGTGGGGCCTCGATAGCCGATGTCGTTGTGCTCGGAAGCCGCCCCGGCGTCCCCCGGCACGGCCGCGGGCAGCTGGGAGGGGGAGCCGGACGCATGACCATGAGGGGGATACCCCCCGCTGGAACGGAGCCGAGAGCTTGAGGGAGGGTACGGGCCGCTCTCCCCCAGACCGCGTCCGGGGGCACCCCCTGCCGTGCCGCCGCCGCTGCTTCTCACGCCGACCTCCGTCCTTGACCTGCCTTCTCGACGGTAGGCAGTCACCGGGGGTGCGTCAACGATCGCCACACTCGGCACGCCGAGTGATAATCACCCTGCGAGTGGTTTCCCGTGCCCTTCCGCGGGGAAAGGCTAGCCGAATGCCCTGGCCGCGGATCATGAGACGGCGTACGCGCCTTCGACCGGAGCTGCGCGTACTCGGTGTTCCTCGGCGAGCCTGAGCGTCCGGGCGCGGCTCCACGCTTCAGCGCCTGGTATCCCACGCACTCCACGGCCCTCTGCTTCCCGACCACGCTCGCCGCGCACACGCGCAGCCACCCCTCGGCCCACACGCCCCGTCCGACAGGTCCCTAAGGGCCCCGTCACTGGCTGCTCGTACCGAAGTCCTCCGGAGAGATCTGGTCGAGGAACTCGCGGAACTTCTCGACCTCGTCCTCCTGCTCGTCCGGGATCGCGATGCCCGCGTCGTCCAGCACCCCGTCACTGCCGTAGATCGGCGTCCCGGTGCGCAGGGCAAGCGCTATGGCGTCGGACGGGCGGGCGCTCACCTCGACGCCGCTGGCGAAGACCAGCTCCGCGTAGAAGACGCCTTCACGCAGGTCCGTGATGCGTACTTCGGTGAGCTCCTGACCGACGGCCTCCAGCACGTCCTTGAACAGGTCGTGCGTCAGCGGTCTGGCGGGGGCCATGCCCTGCTGGGCGAACGCGATCGCCGTCGCCTCCCCGGGGCCGATCCAGATGGGGAGGTAGCGGTCGCCTCCCACTTCACGCAGGAGCACGATCGGCTGGTTGGAGGGCATCTCGACCCGGACACCTACGACATCGAGCTCGTTCACACAGCAACCCTAGGCCGTGGTCGGGATGTTTGGGTAGTCGGGCACAGAACGGCGGGGCGATCCGCCCTCGGCGAACGCGCCGGTTCAGGACAGCCGCACACCCAGCGCGGACTGCACCAGCGCCGCGTGCAGCTTCACCGCGAGCCCGGCCAGCTCCTTCGTGCGGGCTTCGGCGTGCGCCCTGGTCTGCGGGTTGCGGTGGCGCCGCAGCGGTGCCACCACCTGGTCCACCAGGCCCGCCTCGCGGTCCGCCGCCGCCTTCATCACCCGCAGATGGCGCGGCTCGATCCCATGCCGGCCGAGTTCGGCCAGCAGAGTGGCCACGGTGACGGCCTCTGCGTCGTACAGCCCCTCCATATACGGCGTGACCAGGCCATACGACTCCCACTCCGCGATCTGCTCGGCGCTGATCCCGGCGGCCGCCATCAGCTCCTCGCGGGCGATCCGCGCGGCCGGAGCGGCCTCGGGCTCACTCAGGAGGTCCCCGAGCAGCTCTCCGTCACCGGTGTCACGCGGACGGCCCAAGGACGGCAACCGCACCTCCTCGCCCCGCTCCAGGGCGTCCAGGTGCTCACGGATGACCTTCAGCGGCAGATAGTGGTCCCGCTGCATCCTCAGCACCTGGCCGAGGCGCTCGACGTCCCGTGCGCTGAACTTTCGATACCCCGACGGGGTGCGCTGCGGCTCGATGAGCCCCTCCGACTCCAGGAAACGAATCTTGGAGACGGTGACCTCGGGAAATTCCTCGCGCAGCACGTTCAGCACGGTGCCGATGCTCATCAGCCCGCTGTCCGGGGCGGCGGTGCCGCTGTCGGCACCGCCGCTCGGTGTGTGAAGCATGGGACCTTCCCTGGGAGTCCCCCCGGACGGAGTCGGCGGGAGGGTCAGATGCCCCGCTGGTTGGCGTAGAAGACCAGCCTGTACTTGCCGATCTGCACCTCGTCGCCGTTGTGGAGCAGGACCTGGTCGATGCGCTCACGGTTGACGTACGTGCCGTTGAGGCTGCCGACGTCGGCGACCGTGAACGAACCGTCGGGGCCGCGGCGGAACTCCACATGGCGTCGCGACACCGTCACATCGTCCAGGAAGATGTCGCTCTGCGGATGGCGCCCCGCCGTGGTCAGATCGCTGTCCAGCAGGAAACGGCTGCCCGAGTTGGGGCCGCGGCGCACCACCAGCAGCGCCGAGCCGAACGGCAGCGCGTCGACCGCGGCCTGCGCCTCCGGGGAGAGCGTGGGCAAGACCGTCTGGCCGGTCGCCTCCGCGTCGTACGCCTCCAGACCGGAAATGGAGATCGTGGACGTCGTCTCCGACGCACGCTCCGGAACCGCCCCGGGCCGAAGCGGCGCGCCGCAGTTGGAGCAGAAGCGGCTGTTCTCCGCGTTGCGGTGGCCGCACCTCGTACACACCAGGGCCGACATGTCCCCGAAACCTATGGGGCCGGACGCACCAGGGTCAACAGACGGCGCGCCCTGACCTCCGGAAATGTCACCACCCGGACCAGTGATCTGGTCCCGGAACAGCGGGCGCTGACCCTCCGCGTCTTGCGGCTGTGCGCGATGTCGGGCAGCCGCGCCGCCGCTGCCCTCTCGCGCGCTCTTGCCGAACAACTTCGCAAACAACTTCACGGGCGATTCCCCTTGACCGAAACAGACCCGCCCGTGGGGCAGGACGAACCCTGATTGCATACACCGGCCGATCCGGACATCCTCACAACGTCCGTATCCACCAGACAGTTTCCACCACGCACCACCCATTCGGTGCGCCGACCCCCCGCAACCTGATGCCCTCGTCGGATGGGCCCCATGCACCGCCGGTTCACTGGGAGGACGACCGAGCGTAGTCAGGCTGCTTCGCCGCTCGCAAGGCGTCCACAACGATCTTCGTCGAACGGTCCACGGCGACGGTGGCCTGCTCCTTCTCCAGGGTCTGCACCACACCTCCGGGGATGTTGAGCGCCGGCTCGAGGTCCTGCGGTTTGCCGATGACCTTGAAACGATAGGGCTGGGTGATCTTGTTCCCGTCGACGCTGACGCTCTTCCCGGAATCCGACAGATAGGTGCCGGCGACGACCCTGACCCCGTTGACCTCGATGGCCTCGGCACCGGCCGCGCGCAGCTCCTGGATCGCGTCGAGCAGCATGTCCGCCTGGACCGTTCCCTTCGTGTCCCCGATGGTCATCGTGATGCCGGGTCCCTGCGCCGCCACCGTGCCCGCAAGGATGCCGAGTTGCTTCTCCTTCTCGGCGGTCTGCTTGCGGGCCTCCTCGGCACGGTCCGAGCTGTTCTCCAGCTCGGCCTGCTGATCTTGGAGACCCTGCTTCTCGTCCTGAAGACGCTGGGTGCGGTCGTCCAGTTCATCGAGGATGCGCACAAGATCCTCCTGGCGTGCGCCGCGCAGGGCACTGCTTCCTTCGCTGTTGGAGGCGACCTGGACGGCCAGGCCGAAGCCCAGGCCGAACAGCAGGAGAGCGACGATGAGTTGGGCCCGGCCGACCCGCGGCGGCCACAGCTCCCTCGCCAGACGCTGACGGCCGGTCAGCGCTGCCTCGGAGTCCTCGACCGCTTCGGGTCCCGGCGGAGTCCCGGGAGCCGGGGCGGGGACCTCCTGCGGAAGTTCCCTGCGCAGCCGGTGCTCGGCACCCTGCTCGCGCTCGGGCCGGGGCTCCCGTTCCTGCCCGGGCCCCGGCTCGCGCTCGGGCTCCCGTTCCTGCCCGGGCCCCGGCTCGCGCCCGGAGTGCTGCTCCCGCCCGGGGGTCGCGTCGTCGTTGCTCATCGGCCTCACGCCCGGAACACGTGACGGCGGATCGCCGCGGCGTTGGAGAAGATCCTGATGCCCAGGACGACCACGACACCGGTCGACAGCTGCGCGCCCACCCCCAGCTTGTCGCCGAGGAACACGATCAGCGCCGCCACCACCACGTTCGACAGGAACGACACGACGAAGACCTTGTCGTCGAAGATGCCGTCGAGCATGGCCCGCAGTCCGCCGAACACGGCGTCCAGCGCCGCCACGACGGCGATCGGGAGATAAGGCTCGACGACCGCCGGAACCTCGGGCCGGACCAGCAGGCCCACCACGACTCCGACGACGAGGCCCAGTACGGCGATCACGATGTGCCCTTCCCTGTGCTCTGCTGTGCTGTACGTACGATCACACTTGGTGCGGCGGGCAGCCGGACGTCGGCCTCGGTGGAGATGCCTGTCCGGATCCCGTAGTTCTGCTGGAGCGCATGAAGGTACAGCCCGTCGGCGCTGTTCTGGAACCGGGTGCTCAGCCGTTGCCCGTCCCCCACCGCGAGCACCGTGTACGGCGGCACCAGCGGCCTGTTGTCCACCAGTATCGCGTCGCCCGCGGCCCTGATCGCCGACAGGGCCGTCAGCCGCTGTCCGTTGATCGCGATCGCTTCGGCCCCCGACTCCCACAGCCCGTTGACGACGCGCTGCATGTCGCGGTCGCGTACGCGCCCGGTGTCGGAGAAGCCGGAGGTCTCGCGGGGATTGCCGCCACCGCCCGTGGTGGCTTCCTTCGCGTCGTTCACGACGAGCTTCACTCCGGGGCCGTGGACGGCGACAGCGCCCGACAGGATGCCCACCAGGTCGTCGTCTCCGCCGTCGCTCTTCAGGGCCGCGCGCTGCCGTGCGCTCACGTCGTCGCGCAGCTTGTCGACCGTGGCCTCGAGCTTGTCCGCGGCCGCGGTCTCCCGCTGGATGCGGTCGATGAGTTCCTGACGCTCCTTGGCGACCGTCGGGGCCGCTATGCGGGCCTGTGCGGCGCCCACGGTCACCACGAGGGCGGCCAGCACAAGCCCGGCCGCGAGACCGAGCTTGGCCCGCACAGTCCGGGGCATACCACCGGGGCCGCCGGCCTTCCGGGCGGCGGCCTCGGCGTATCCGTCGTCGAGGCTGTGGTCCATGACGTTGGTGAGCAACGACATGGAGGCGTCCGGACGCGACGGTCGCGTGGTTGTGCTCCGAACGGGGGGCGGCTGCGGCATGCCGCACATCGTCGCACGTCGTGCGCGATACCTCCGAACGGCCCCGCCCGCGTGCCGGACAGGCCCCCTTGGGGACACTTGTCCGGCACACGCGCGTGGTGGGTGTTTTACCGTCCGGCGCTGTCCACGACCGCCGACCACTCGTCCAGCAGTGCCTGCGCGGAAGCGTCGTCGGGGCCCTCGGCCCACAGATGCGTGACGGCCTCGGCGGGGTCGGGCAGCACCAGTACCCACCGCCCGTCCGTCTCCACGACCCGCACGCCGTCGGTCGTGTCGACGAAGCGGTCCCCTGCGGCCTCCACGACCCGGCGCATCACGAGCCCCTTCACGGCCCAGGGAGTCGCGAGATCGCGCTTGAGGACGTGCGCCCGCGGGATCCGCGCGTCGATCTGGCTGAGGGTGAGCTGGGTGCGGGCCACCAGTCCGATGAGCCGCACGAAGGCGGCCGTCCCGTCGAAGACGCTGCTGAACTCGGGCACGATGAAACCGCCGCGCCCGTCTCCGCCGAAGATGGTCGACTCGTCCCGGCCCACGCGTGTGAGGTCGTCGGGCGAGGTGGTCGTCCACTCGACCTGCGTCCCGTGGTACGCCGCCACCTGCTCGGCGATCCTCGTGGTGGTCACCGGCAGCGCCACCCGCCCGCTGCGCCGCTCGGCGGCCACCAGGTCGAGCATCACCAGCAGCGCCCGGTCGTCCTCGACGATCTTCCCCTTCTCGTCCACGAGCGACAGCCGCTCGCCCACGGGGTCGAACCGCACACCGAAGGCCGCACGCGACGACGCCACGATCTCACCGAGTCGCACGAGCCCCGAGCGCCGGGCCTCGGCGGACTCCGTGGGCCGGGACTCGTCGAGACCGGGGTTGATCGTCAGTGAGTCCACACCGAGCTTGCCGAGCAGGCTCGGCAGGACGAGGCCGGCGCTGCCGTTCGAGGCGTCCACGACGACCTTGAGGCCCGACTCGGCGATCCCCGAGGTGTCGACACTCCGCAGCAGCGAGCCGGTGTACGAGTCGAAGACGCTGGACGGGAAGTACAGGTCCCCGATCTCACCGGGGAAGGCTCGCCGGTACTCCTGCCGCGCGAAGACCCGGTCCAGCTTTCGCTGCCCGGCCTGCGACAGGTCGGCGCCCTGTCCGTCGAAGAACATGATGTCGACGGAGTCCGGCACACCGGGGGACGTCCGGATCATGATCCCGCCCGCGCTGCCTCGCGCGGTCTGCTGCCGGGCGACGGGCAGCGGTACGTTCTCCAGGTCGCGTACGTCGATGGCGCTGGCCTGGAGCGCGGAGATGACCGCACGCTTCAGCGCACGCGCGCCGCGGGAGTGGTCGCGGGCCGTGGTGACCGTCGACCCCTTCTTCAGCGTCGTGGCATAGGCGCCGGCCAGCCGAACCGCAAGTTCCGGGGTGATCTCCACGTTGAGGATCCCGGACACGCCACGGGCGCCGAACAGATGCGCCTGGCTCCTCGACTCCCAGATGACCGAGGTGTTGACGAACGCGCCGGCCTCGATGGTCTTGAACGGATAGACCCGGACATTGCCCTGCACGATCGATTCTTCACCGATGAGGCATTCATCGCCGATGACGGCGCCGTCCTCGATCCGGGCCGCCCGCATGATGTCGGTGTTCTTTCCGACCACGCAGCCGCGCAGATTGCTGTGCTGGCCGATGTACACGTTGTCGTGCACGACGGCCTTGTGCAGAAACGCCCCGCTCTTGACGACGACGTTCGAGCCGACGACGGAGTCCTCACGGATTTCTGCGCCGGCCTCGACCTTGGCGTAGTCACCGATGTAGAGGGGGCCGCGCAGCACGGCGTCGGGGTGCACCTCCGCGCCTTCCGCCACCCATACGCCGGGAGAGATCTCGAAGCCGTCGATCTCGACGTCTACCTTGCCTTCCAGGACGTCGGCCTGCGCCTTCACATAGCTCTCGTGGGTGCCGACGTCCTCCCAGTAGCCCTCCGCGACATAGCCGTAGATCGGCTTGCCCTCCTTCATCAGCTGCGGAAAGACGTCGCCGGACCAGTCGACGGGCACATCGGGCTCGACGTAGTCGAAGACCTCGGGTTCCATGACATAGATGCCCGTGTTCACGGTGTCCGAGAAGACCTGACCCCACGTCGGCTTCTCGAGGAATCGCTCGACCTTTCCCTCTTCGTCGACGATCGTGATGCCGAATTCCAGGGGGTTGGGCACACGGGTCAGACAGACGGTGACCAGCGAACCCTTTTCCTTGTGGAAATTGATCAGATCGGTGAGGTCGAAGTCGGTCAGCGCATCACCGGAAATTACGAGGAAGGTGTCGTCCTTGAGCGCTTCCTCGGCGTTCTTGACACTCCCGGCGGTACCGAGTGGCTTCTCCTCGTTGGCATAGGTGAGCTCCATCCCGAGCTCCTCGCCGTCACCGAAATAGTTCTTGACCAGTGAGGCGAGAAATTGAACCGTGACGACGGTCTCGTTGAGCCCATGCCTTTTGAGCAGCCTCAGTACATGCTCCATGATCGGGCGGTTGGCCACGGGCAGGAGCGGCTTGGGCATGCTCGAGGTCATAGGGCGAAGGCGTGTGCCCTCGCCTCCGGCCATTACGACGGCCTTCATGTCGGAAGCGTCCTCCTCTAAGAGACGACGGTCCAGCCGACTTCACCCGTCTAGATTGTCCCGCAGTTTCCCTGCGCGGGCCATCGAGCCACTGCGGCCGCCGATCGGCGAGCTCAACCGGCCTTGGCATCCGCTTGGACAAGGCGGCGGACCTGGACCACGTAGAGAACTCCTGCCCACCAGTACAGGGTTGTACCCCACCCGGCGAACGCCCATCCGAAAATAGCAGCGAGTGACGCGATCCATCCTGTTCCGTCACTGAGAAGCAGCAGCGGGAAGGCGTACATCAAGTTGAAGGTGGCAGCCTTCCCCAGGAAGTTCACCTGGGGCGGCGGATACCCGTGACGCCTGAGGATGCCCACCATCACCAGCAGGACCAGCTCACGGGCCACCAGTGCGCCGGTCAGCCACAGCGGCAGGATCCCGCGCCAGGTGAGGCCGACCAGCGTGGATGCGATGTAGAGCCGGTCGGCCGCGGGGTCGAGGAGCCGGCCGAGGCTGCTGATCTGGTTCCAGCGCCGGGCCAGCTTGCCGTCCAGATAGTCGCTGACGCCGCTCGCTACGAGCACGAGCAGCGCCCAGCCGTCGCTGTTCGGCCCGCCGAACTCGGGCCTGAGGATCAGCCAC
The DNA here is from genome assembly GCF_040644655.1 of Streptomyces sp. NPDC046931. Lineage (NCBI taxonomy): Bacteria > Bacillati > Actinomycetota > Actinomycetes > Kitasatosporales > Streptomycetaceae > Streptomyces > Streptomyces sp. NPDC046931. The sequence continues at coordinate 495 of NZ_JBEYWX010000015.1, read as the reverse complement.
AGGAAGACGGGCACGCCGACGAGACGCGCCATGCTGAGGATGTTCGGGATGGTGAGGACCCGGTCCGTCTGGACACGGGTCTCCTGGACCTCCACCCGGGGGCCTCCTGCGGAGAACGAGCCAACGATGCCCCCTGACCTTACCCGCATGGTTCGCGCCGCGGTGCAGAGGGGTGGGAGGTACGCGCGGAGCGCAGAAAAACCCCGCACCGAAACGGTGCGGGGTTTTCTCAAGAATTGTTCGGCGGCGTCCTACTCTCCCACAGGGTCCCCCCTGCAGTACCATCGGCGCTGTAAGGCTTAGCTTCCGGGTTCGGAATGTAACCGGGCGTTTCCCTCACGCTATGACCACCGAAACACTATGAAACTGTGAACGCCGCACCATGTGTGGCACATGGGGCTGTTCGTGGTTTCAGAACCGACACAGTGGACGCGAGCAACTGAGGACAAGCCCTCGGCCTATTAGTACCGGTCACCTCCACACGTTACCGTGCTT
>NZ_JBEYWX010000014.1:0-212042 GCF_040644655.1 Streptomyces sp. NPDC046931 | reverse complement strand
GCCCGCCGTGCCGCGCGGCACGGCGGGCCTCACCCCCGGGGACGTGTCAGCCCTTGATCTCGGTCCAGGCCTGTACCCACCGCGAGTACGGCACGCACTTGACGTCGGTCCGGCCGTCGAGACACTGCTCGATCGGTGTCGTCCAGAACGCGATGTCCTTCCAGTAGCTCTCGTCGGTGGCATGGAAGGTGTCACAGAACGCCGGGTCGCTGGTCTCGTCGCAGGACTTGATGTTGGAGGGTGCCTCGCCGTAGTACTCGGCGACCTCCGCGTTGACCTTGGGAGAGATGATCCAGTTCATCCACTTGTACGCGCAGTTGGGGTGCTTCGCCTTGGCGGACAGCATCCAGGTGTCGGACCAGCCGGTCGCGCCCTCCTGCGGAAGGACCGCCTTGACCTTGGCGCCCTCGCTCCGTGCCAGGTTGGCTATGACCTGCCAGGTGGTGCCGATGACCGAGTCGCCGCTCTTGAAGGCGGAGATCTCCTTGAGGTAGTCGTTCCAGTACTCGCCGACGCTGGGACGCTGCTTCTTCAGCAACGCGACGGCCTCGTCGAACTGTTCCTGGTCGAGCGCGTACGGATTCTCGATGCGGAGCCCCGGCCGGGTCTCGCGCAGATAGAGAGCCGCGTCCGCGATGTAGATCGGCGAGTCGTACGCCGTGAGATGTCCCTTGTACCGGGAGGCGTCGTCGAACACCGCGGACCAGGACGATGGGGCGGGGGAGACCTCACGCGTGTTGTACATCAGCAGATTGGCGCCCCGGCCGTGCGGGATGCCGTAGGCCGTGCCGTCGACGGAGTTCCAGATCTGGTCTTTCAGCCCGAAGAAGACGTCCTTGTAGTTGGGCACCAGATCCGTGTTCACCGGCGCCGCCTCGCCGGAGGCGATGAGCCTGAGGGAGGCGTCACCCGACGCGGAGACGGCGTCGTAGGCGCCCGTCTTCATCAGCTTGACCATCTCGTCCGAATTGGCCGCCACCTTGTTGCTGACCTTGCACCCCGTCTGCTTCTCGAAGGGGGTGACCCAGTCGGCCTTCGGGTCCGTGGAGCCGTCCTCCACATAACCCGCCCAGGCGATCAGATTCAGCCGGCCTTCCGTGGAGCCCAGCGTCGACTGCGCCTTGAGATCAGGTGGGTCGAAGCCCGCCGAGGAGGACGCGTCCGACTCGGCGAACAGCCCGCAGGCGCTGACGAGCAGCAGTGAGCAGGCGGCGGCCGTCGCTTTCAGGGATCTGTTCAGGCGCACGGAAATCTCCACGGTGTGGGGGAGTGGGGGGAATCGGGGGCGGATGTGTGGCGGCGGGTGGCAGCGGGTGCGTGGGGCGAGCAGGATGCGACGCGGACGGAGATCGCGGCGGTGCGGCCGTGCACGGCATCCGGCGTCGGGACGGGGCTGGCTGTGGGCCCGGCAGTCCGCCCGCGGGGCAGGGTGACGCCGTCGGCCGGACTGGGGTGGCCCACACCATACGGAGCGTCGCCATTTCGATCAACTTGCCTCTGTGTAGAGCCAGTTGACGGAGAGTCAAGATGCGGTGAAGCGAACCGGGCGTATACGGTCGAGGTCATGCCCGACTTCCCGCAGCAGACCGGCTCTTCGCCGTGCCTCGCCGTCCCCCAGGCCGTCCCGACGGGCTCGAGCCCCACCGTGAGAGACGGCGGCCGTGGCACGGGTGCGGCCACGGCGACGCTCGGCACGGACACGGAGGCCGGCGTGGCGGCCCGGGTCCGCGGCACCCTGGAAGCCGTCTTCGACACCGTGTCCCGGGTCCGGGCCGACACCACGGCCCTGCTGACCCGTATCGCCGCCCAGGGCCGTTCCCCCGTGACCGCCGACCTCGCCGAGCTGCGCCCCGGCCTCCATGGGGACCTCGCCCGGCAGGAACTGGTCTCCGGCGTCGGCTTCGTGACGGTCCCGGGACTGCTCGACGACGCGCCGGCCTGGCTGGAGTGGTGGCAGAGCGGCTCCGACGGGGTCGTCCGGCCGCTGCTGCTGGACCTCGATCCGCGGCAGTCCGCGTACTCCGACTACACGCACTGGGACTGGTTCACGCTGCCCCGCGACACCGGCCGCCGCGCCGTCGCCGGACCGTACGTCGACTATCTCTGCTCCGACGAGTACAGCCTGACCCTGTCAGCGCCGGTGCACCTGGCGGGCCGGTTCGCCGGGGTCGCTGCGGCCGACATCTATCTGCGGCACTTCGAGGCGGCCGTGATGCCGCTGCTCCAGGGGCTGCCCGGGCCGGCGCACCTGGTCAACGCACGCGGACGGGTGGCGGCCTCGGCCGACCCCGCCCACCTGGCCGGCTCGCTCACCAAGGGCCCCGACTTCGGCGCCCTGCTCACCGAGGCGCGACCGGACCGCCACGAGGGAATGCGGCTCGTCCCGTGCGACGGCATCCCGCTCGTCCTCGTCGTCGCGGAGGGCTGACCCGACCGAGCGCCACCGCCCGGCGTGGGCCGGCACCCCTGTCGCCGGATCAGGCGCGTGGCGCCGCGCCGAGCGCCTCCGCGGCCGCCGCCGCGACCGTCTCGGCCACCGCCGCGAGCGCGGCGGACTCCAGTTTCCACTGCTGCCAGTACAGCGGGACGTCCGACGGCCGGTCCGCGGCCAGGTTCACGAGCCGCCCGGTCCGCAGCAGCGGCCCGGCCTGCTGCTCGGGCACCAGGCCCCACCCCATTCCGGCCGCGACGGCGTAGACGAACCCCTCCGACGTCGGCACGAAGTGACGCCGCGTGCCCGCTCCTTCGGCGGTCCGCAGATCATGCAGGAAGCGGTCCTGGAATTCGTCGCGCCGGTCGAAGGCGACGACGGGCGCGTCGCCGATCACCTCGCGCAGCGGCACCTCGGGCCATCCGCCCAGCCACCGGTCGACGAACCCGGGACTCGCCACGGCCAGGTACCGCATCCGTCCCAGCTGCCGCACGCTGCACCCCGCCACCGGCTCCGGCGACGACGTCACGGCGGCCATCACCCGCCCCTCGCGCAGCAGCGCGGCCGTGTGGGCCTCGTCCTCGCGGCGCAGTTCGAAGCAGATCCGCAAATCCTCGGGCACCCGGGCGAGCGCCGACAGGAACCAGGTCGCCAGCGAGTCCGCGTTCACCGCGATCGACAGCCGTGTCGTCTCCCCGGTACCGGTCATACCCAGCTCGGCGCGGGCGTCCCGCTCCAGCCGGGCGAGCTGGCGGGCGAACCGTACGACCACCTCACCCGACTCGGTCGGCCGCACCGGCTTCGTCCGGGTCAGCAGTACCCGCCCGGTCCGCTGCTCCAGCGCCTTGACCCGCTGGCTCACCGCCGAGGGCGTCACGTGCAAGGCGCGCGCGGCCGCGTCGAACGTGCCCTCGTCCACCACCGCGAGCAGCGTCCGTACCTGGTCCAGAGGGAGCTCCCACATCACGAGCGCTAAGGATACGTAAGGATCTTTAGCTGTACTTCCGAAACTCTTCCTCCTTAGCGTGCCTGTCATGACCCACGCACTGACCGCGCTCGTCGCCGGATTCGGCACCGGACTGTCCCTCATCGTCGTGATCGGCGCCCAGAACGCCTTCGTCCTGCGCCAGGGACTCCGCCGCGACGCCGTCCTCGCCGTCGTCGGCATCTGCGCCCTGTCCGACGCGGCGCTGATCGCGCTCGGCGTCGGCGGGGTCGGCGCCGTCGTCGTGTCCCGGCCCGGGGCGCTGACCGCGGTCGGCCTGATCGGCGGCGTCTTTCTGCTGGTCTACGGCGCCCTGGCCGCCCGCCGGACGCTGCGGCCCTCGGCCCTGCTCCTGGAGGGCGCCTCCGAGCGCTCCCGCAGGCGAGCCGTGCTCACCTGTCTGGCAATGACCTGGCTCAACCCGCACGTCTACCTCGACACCGTCTTCCTGCTCGGCTCCCTCGCGGCCGGCCACGGCCCGCTGCGCTGGACGTTCGGGCTCGGCGCGGCCCTCGCCAGCCTGAGCTGGTTCGCCTCCCTCGGCTTCGGCGCCCGGCTGCTCGGCCGTTACCTGTCCCGCCCCTCCGCCTGGCGCGTGCTGGACGCCGTGGTCGCGGTGACGATGATCACAACCGGCGGCCTGCTGATCGCCGGAGCCTGAACCCGAAGCCGGGCCCGAGCCGACGGGGCCGCCCCGCGCGGGGAGCACCAGCCCATCGGTGATAGTGAACCGGGAATCAAAAGGTGTACGAGGCAGCTAGGAAGTCCGTGGACACGAGCGAGAGCACCACCGACAACGGAACAGCGGCGCAGGGCGACGGGCAGAACGGGACGGGAGCGAGAGGACGGGGCTGGCGCCGCTGGGCGATGGACACCCGGCCGCTACGCCGTCCCGCCTACCGCCGCCTGTGGTCCTCGACGATCGTCACGTCGGTCGGCAGCCAGCTCACCGCTGTCGCCGTGCCCAAGCAGATCTACGACATCACGGGCTCCTCGGCGTGGGTGGGCTACGCGAGCCTGGCGGGCCTCGTGCCGCTCGCGCTGTTCGCCCTGTGGGGCGGTGCGATCGCCGACAGCATGGACCGTCGCAGACTCCTTCTGCTCACCAACTCCGGTCTGGCCGTCACGTCCGTGCTCTTCTGGGTCCAGGCGGCCATCGGTCTGGACTCGGTGTTCGTGCTCATGGCGCTGCTCGCCCTCCAGCAGGCCTTCTTCGGACTCAACTCACCGGCCCGCAACGCCTCCATCGCCCGCCTGGTCCCGGCGGACGAACTCCCCGCGGCCAACGCGCTCGGCTCCACCGTCATGCAGACCGGCCTGGTGGCGGGCCCCCTCCTGGCGGGTGTCCTGATCCCTGTGATCGGCTTGTCCGAGCTCTATCTGATCGACGCCGTCGCCCTGTGCGCGACGGTGTGGGCCGTGATACGGCTGCCCGCTCTGCCGCCCCTGACGACGGCGGCGAAGAACAGCGCCGGCTGGCAGGCGATAGCCGAGGGCTTCCGCTACATCTCCCTGCACAAGGTGCTGTTGCTGTCCTTCCTCGCCGACATCATCGCCATGGTCCTGGGCATGCCCCGGGCGCTGTTCCCGCAACTCGCCGCCCGTACCTACGCGTCCTACGGAGAAGGCCTCGCCCTGGGACTGCTGTTCGCGGCCATTCCGATCGGCGCGGTGCTGGGCGGCCTGCTGTCCGGCACCTTCTCCCGCGCCCGCCGCCACGGTCTCATGGTCATCGTGTCGGTGATCGCCTGGGGGGCGGCCGTCGCCGGCCTCGGGCTGACCACCAACCTCTGGGTGGCCGTGGCCTTCCTGGCCGCCGCCGGAGTGGCGGACATGGTCTCGATGGTCTTCCGCGGCGCCATCCTGCTGTCGGCCGCCACCGACGAGATGCGCGGCCGGATGCAGGGCGTGTTCACGGTCGTAGTCGCGGGCGGCCCGCGTCTCGCGGACGTCCTGCACGGCACGGTCGGCTCGGCCCTCGGTGTCCGGGCGGCCATCGCGGGCGGTGGCCTCCTGGTCGTCCTGGCCACCCTCGGTCTCGCCGTCGCGACACCGGCACTGCGCGACTACCGGATCTGACCGGCACCCCATCGCGGAATACAGGGCCGGCGGGACCGGTCTTCCCCGGACGAATCCCCGGACGCACGGCACCCGTACTTCCAGCGGTTTCCCCGGGATTCCCGGGCAATTCCCAGGAATTCCCGGGGGCGATTCCCATTCCGCGGGGGTATGGTCAGGTCATGAATACGGTGAGCTTTGTACTCCTGGCCGTATCGCAGGAACAGATCAACGTGTTCGTCGCCTTCATCGGCGGCATGGTCGTCTCCGGGGCACTGATCTGGGCCGTACGGGTCGGCATGACCGTACGGGACCAGGAACCGGAACCACCCACCCCGGAGGAGCAGCCCCACCTGCCCGACGGCGGCGCGGTCCTCGAGGAACGGGAGGTCCGGGAGCCGGAAGAGGTACCGCACGCCGCGCAGGAGAGCGAACGCCTCATGCCGTACCAGCTCCACCACGCGGCGAGCAAACGCTGCGACGACCAGCACCGCAAACGCTGGCTCCCCGGTTCCAGCGGCGCGTTCGGCAGCGGCGGCCCGGGCCACCACTGAGCGGCCGGCCACCGCCCCGGCACGCCACAGCAGCGCGTCCGGGACGCCGGGCCCCGGCGCCCGTCACGGCAGATCGGCCGCCGACTCCTCCGGCGTCAGGTCCGGTCGCATCCGCAGCCATGACGGCTGTCTGAGCAGACCGGACCGGGTGCGGGTGCTGTAGCGGACCTCGCCCACGAGTCTCGGCAGGACCCAGCGGGCCCCCGGTACCCGGGGGTCGCGGTCGAAGGGGCACACCCGTGACTCCACGCCCTGAAGCATCCGGGCGAGCTCCACTCGCTCGGCCTCGCTCCAGCCCGTCCCCACCCGGCCCACATAGCGCAGCCGCCCCGCCTCCCGCTGCCCCACCAGCAGCGCCCCCGGCAGGCCCGACAGCCTGCCTTGGCCTGGCAGCCAGCCGCCGACGATCACGTCCACGGCCCGTACGTTGCGGATCTTGATCCAGGACCGGGACCGCACCCCTGGCTCGTACACCGAGTCCAGCCGCTTGCACACCAGCCCCTCCAGACCGTTCTCCCGGGTCGCCTCGAGGGCCTGGGCGCCGTGTCCCACGATCGCGCCCGGGGTCGACCAGTGCGGCCCGGCCAGCGCGAGCGCCTCCAGCTCCTCCCGTCGCCGTGCGTAGGGCAGCGCGGTGAGGTCCCGCCGCAGGAACATCACGTCGAACAGCACCAGGTGCACGGGCGTCTGCGCCGCGCGGCGCGCCGCCAGCGCCGGGGAGTGGGCCAGCCCCATACGGGACTGGAGCCGCTGGAAGTCGCCCCGCCCCCGCTGGTCCGGCGCCACCACCTCCCCGTCCAGCACGGCGGGTGTGGCACCCAGGACGCCTCCCAGCGGACGCAGTTCGGGATACGCCCCGGTGATGACCTCCCCGGACCGGGCGCGCAGTTCCAGGCTGCCGTCACCGGGCAGATAGACCACCGCTCGCTGACCGTCCTGTTTGGTCTCGTACGCCCAACGGTCGTCCTGCCGGGCGGGCGGCAGCGAGCCGGGAGTGGCGAGCATGGGGGCGATCAGCGGAAGTCTCACGGGTCAGTTGTGGACGCCACCGGGCGCCGCCACGCGCCCCGGCCCGGCGTTTTCCCCTGAACGGCGCCTGAGCTGTCCCTGTGCGGCCTGAGCGATCAGCTCCTGGAGTCGCAGCCCCCGCCGGGCGTCCAGCTCGCCGGACACCCCGGCGCGCACGGCGGTGGCGAACTCGCGCCGCAGCATCGGCCAGGCCTCCTCGTAGTCGAGCCCGTCGGAGTCGTACACGAGGGGAGGCCGCGGTCCGAACAGCTCGATGCGGGTGCCGCCCTGCGGGACGTTCACCGAGCCCGACAGCGAGCACTGGCTGATCGCCCCCGTGGTGTGCTCGCACGTCAGCTCGATCCAGTGCCGGGGATCTCCCGTGCCGCGTACCCGGGCGACGGGACCGACCGCCGCGTCCAGCAGGTCGAGCAGATGCGGCCCCACGTCGAGCAGCGCACCGTGCTCCAGGCGCCACGGGGTCGCGAAGTCTCCGCCCAGGAAGGCGCCGCTCAACCCGTGGGAGCGCGCGCCGGCGACCTCCGTCTGCCGCGCGGCGGCCAGGAAGCGACGGGCCGCGGGGTGGTAACGGTGGGACAGAACGAGCTGCGAGACGACACCCGCCTCCCCGACCGCTTCCGCGAGCCGCCGCGCCGAGGGCAGATCCGGTCCGAGCGGCTTCTCCAGCAGCAGGGCCTTGCCCGCCCCCGCGGCTCGCCCGGCCAGCTCGGCCTGGACCGCCGGGGGGACCGAGAAGGCCACTGCCTCGCACGCGTCCAGCAGTTCCTCGAACCGGGTGGTGGCTTTCGCACCGTAGAGGGCCGCGATCTCGCGGGCCGCCTCCTCGCGGCGCGCCCACACCGCCGTCAGACGGGTCTCGGGCCCGGCCGCCAGCACCCGCGCATGCACCGCGCGCGCCCAGGGCCCGGCGCCGACGAGCCCGACCCTCACAGGTTCCCCGGTCCACGGTGGCAGCAGGTCAGTCATGCAACGAACTCCATCACGTCTCCGCGGGCTTGAACAGAACGGGCATCGGCGGAGCGGGCATCGGCAGCACGCGCATCGGCGGAACCCGCACTGGCGGAAACGGCAGCGGAAACGGGCATTGGCAGCACGGGCTTGAAGAGTAGGGGTATGAGCGGATCCGCCTCGCGATGTGTGTTCAACGGGCCTGAAATTCAAAGGACTTGACCAAACACCGGTGATTCCGGAGCAACGCCGGCCCCCTAGGCTGACGGCCGTTGGCCACCACCTCCACAGGAGTCACCGTGACGCCACACCGTCGGCAGACCCGCAGACGCAGCACCGTCCTTCCCCGGCAGGCCGTCGCAGGAACGGTCCCCGTGGCGCTCGCCGCCCTGCTTGCGGCAGCGGGGCCCACCGCGGCCGGCACCGTGGGCTCGTCCGGCGCGGGAGACCCGTACTTCCCGTTCGAGGGCAACGGGGGCTACGACGTCCGTCACTACGGCCTGACCCTCGGCTACGACCCGGGCAGCGGCCATCTCGACGGGCAGGCCGTTCTGCGTGCCCGGGCCACCCAGCGCCTCACCCGCTTCGACCTCGACCTCAAGGGCCTGACGGTCACCGGGGTCACCGTCGACCACATGAAGGCGTCCTTCCGCCGCGACGGACAGGAACTCCTCGTCTCCCCGAAGCACACGCTGCGCAGGGGCCAGGACTTCCGTGTCGCCGTGAGCTACCGGGGCAGGCCCCGGCCGGTCACCGACCCCGACGGCTCGCTCGACGGCTGGCCCCACCGACGACGGCGCGTTCGTGGCGGGCGAGCCGCAGGGCGCCATGACCTGGTTCCCCACGAACGGCCACCCCCGGGACAAGGCGTCGTACGACATCACCATCACGGTCCCGCAGGGCCGCACCGCCGTCTCCAACGGTGTCCTCCTCGGCCGGAAGAGCGCCCACGGGCACACCACCTTCCACTGGCGCCAGTCGGAACCCATGGCCGCGTACCTGGCCACCGCGACCGTCGGGAGATTCGAGGTCGAACACTTCACCACCCGGGACGGCATCGAGGTCTACAACGCCGTCGACCCGCGTACCGCGTCCGCCGCGGACCCCGTCCTCAAGAAGCTGCCGTCCGTCCTCGCCTGGGAGAGCAGGCTCTTCGGCCCCTACCCCTTCCGCGCGGCCGGAGCAATCGTCGACAAGGCCCCGCAGGTCGGCTACGCGCTGGAGACGCAGACCCGGCCCCTCTACGACCGGGCGCCCGACCTGAGCACCCTGGTCCACGAGAGCGCCCACCAGTGGTTCGGCGACTCGGTCGGTCTGGTCCGCTGGCAGGACATATGGCTCAACGAGGGCTTCGCGACCTACGCCGAGTGGCTCTACGGCGAACAGCACGGAGGCGCGACGGCGCAGCACACCTTCGACGCGCTCTACGCCCGCCCCGCGAGCGACGGCCTGTGGGCCTTCCCGCCCGCCGATCCGGGCAGCGGGGCCCACCTCTTCGACACACCCGTCTACGCCCGGGGCGCCATGGCCCTGCACCGGCTGCGCACGGCCGTCGGCGACCCGGTCTTCTTCCGCATCTTGCGCGCCTGGGCGGCCGGGCACCGGGGCGGCCACGGCACCACGGCACAGTTCGTCCGTCTCTCGGAGCGGCTGTCGGGCAAGGACCTGGGCGCGCTGTTCCACACCTGGATCGGCGCCGCGGGCAAGCCGTCCAGTCCCCGGCTCAGGGGCGCCGGAAGATCGTGATCGAGTGACCGATGTCGTCGATCGCCGTGCTGCCGCGGATCAGCCGCTTCAGCCGGCCCTCGGCCTTGGCGATCGACGTGTCGGACACGACGAGCAGTCCGTGCACCCGGTCCGGCGGCACCTTCAGCGGGTCGCGGCCGTGGATGCCGTACCAGGAGGGCACGCCGCTGCCCTTGTAGACGAGCCAGACGTCCCGCTCCCGCGGGTAGCGCTCGCGCAGCCGGTCGGCGAGCCGCCCCAGGTCCTGGCCCCAGTCGACGTTGGAGTCGTGGAGCCTAAGATGGGTCTTCGAGGGACCGCCGAAGGCCTCGTTGGAGTACGGCAGGTAGTACGGGTAGGTCCGCAGTGAGCTGACCGCGACGAACACGACGAGCACCGCCGTCACGGCGTACGCCCACCGCCGTCGCAGAGCGAGCACACAGGCGGCCGCGACGGCCAGGAACACCGGAACGAACAGGGCGTAGCGCACCCCGAGGTCGCGCGAGCCCTGCATGGCCGCGGCCAGCAGCACCGCCGGTACCACGAGCACATACGGCACGGCGGCCCGCAGCGGGGGCACCGCCGCCATGGCGCCGGCGCCGGCCAGCCACAGCGCCAGCATGCCGAGCGGCGTCTTCACCAGCAGCGCGGCCGGCAGGTAGTACCACAGGGCACCGGTGTAGAGGCGGCCCAGCAGATAGCCGCGCCATCGCGCGTTCTCGAAGCCGAACTGGATCCGCATCCCGTCGCGGTACGCGTCGGGCAACGGCAGCCAGTCGATCAGCATGCCCCGCAGGCCGTGCACCGCCGGCACATCCGCGGGTGTCGTCCACCGCAGCCGGGGATCCACGGCCAGATACACCGCCCACACGACTCCCACCAGGATCAGCGCGACCCCGGCCGCCGCCGCCAGGGCGTGCGCCGTACGCCGCCACCGGGGAGCCGTACCTCCCGTCGCCCGCCAGTACGACCAGGCGGCCAGTGCCAGCAGGACGGGGACCGCGGGCAGCGTGCTCATCTTCGTGGCGACGGCGGCACCCGCCGCCGCACCGGCGAGCGGCAGATACGGCAGCGGCCGTCGCCGGGCGCGCCACAGCATCCACGCCGCGGTCACCACGAATCCCGCTGCGGGCACGTCCAGGGTGGCCAGGGAGCCGTTGGTGATCAGGTCCGGGGAGAACGTGTACAGGGCCAGCGCCGCCAGCCCGCCCAGCCGTCCCGCGAGGTCGCGCGCGAACCCGAAGACGACCAGCCCGAACAGCAGCGTCACCACCATCACCGGCAGCCGGGCCCAGAACATCACCCGCCACGGGTCGTTGCCGGACTCGTACAGCAGCCGCCGTCCCAACTGCCCCTGGTCGCCCTCGAAGCCGGGCTTCAGGCGCGGATGCGCGAACACCGCGCCGGTCGCGACGATCAGCTTGCCGAGCGGCGGATGCTCCGGGTTGAAGCGCAGGCTGTGCTCCCGGGCGTACACCACCGCCGTGCCCACGTAGACCGGTTCGTCGATGGTGGGCGTCTGCCGTACGGCGGTGGTGACCATCGCGACCGCCATCTGCGCGAGCAGGGTGACCACCAGCAGCGCGAGCAGCGGCCGCCGGTGGCGCCGCAGCCGCTCCCGGCGGAGCCGGCCCTCATGCCCGCCGTCCGACGCGGCACCGAAGGCAGCGGTGCGCCCGTCGTCGGCTGTGAGGAGCGACCGCTGTTCGTACATCGTCATGCCCTTTGCTACGTCGGCACGGTATGACCTTGCTCAACGGCGAAGGGGCCACGTCGCCCGCACCGGAACGGCGAACGACGGACCGCGGCCGCCCGGGCCGTTCAGGGCCGGGCATACTCCTGCCGCACGGTGGAGGCGAGGTGGGCGAGGGCCTCCTCGGCGCGGGTACGGTCGGCGGCGTCCAGGGCCGCGAGCGCGTCGGCGGCGGCTTCCCGCACCGGCCGGGGCACTTCGTCGAGCGCGGCCATCCGGTACGCGACCGTGCGCCGCGCGGCCCGCTCCTCCGCAGTGACCCCCGCCGGTCCCGTGCGCGGGAAGACCGCGGCCTCGTACACGGCGACGTGCAGGAGCACCCCGTGCGCGATGCCTTCGGCGTAGCCCCGTACACCGGCCTGCCGCCGGGCCGCGGCGAAGTGCGTCAGCGCCCGTCGGCGGAGGAAGAACGCGCAGAGCGCGGTCGCCGCACCGGTGCACGCCGCGGCGGCCAGGGCGATCCGGGCCCCGCCGAAGAGCGCGCCGACGAGAGCGCCGCTCGCGGTGGTCAGGCAGACCAGCCCGGTGACGAGCAGGCGCAGTGCGCGGGCGGGCGTGATCGGGGCCATGGCGTGCAGTGTGCCAGCCGCCGCTGTGACCCTCCGAAAGCGCCCCGTGGCCGGTTCTTTGCGGGTGGCGTTCTGCGTGATGTGCGACACGTGCGCGATCGCCCCTTCCGGGTCCTTCGGGCGATCCTTGCTGCGCACGGCTTGATCGGTGATCAAGAGCGGCAAAATCGCTGGCCACGTGGTGTTCGGCGCATTTGACACTTTGTTGCGCGCGCGGATAGGAAACATGGCGCGGAAGTGGAGAGGTGGACTGTGCGCGAGCCCCAGGTGATCGGTGACTGGCAGGAATGCTCGGACGAGCATGCCGGTCTGCGTGTCCGCGTACACCGTCTGGAAAAGGCGGAGCCGCCGCGCGGGCGGGACGATGCGGCCGAGGGCCTGACGTATTTCCGCTTCCGGGTGACCGTCGAGAACCGGGGAGGGGACGTCGTCGGCATCCACCTCGAAGACGGTCAACTCGACATCCGCACCGGCGCCGACGGCGAGAGCGCTTTCCTCGACTGGCGCAACTCGCAGTTCATCGAGGGCTTCGATCTCTATCCGCTGCGCCGCGCGACCGCGGTGCTGTACGCGGCCGCTCCGGAGTCCTGCCTGGCCCTCGTCGACATCCAGGTGCAGATCAAGGCGGGCGACGAATGGGCCGACCGGTATCTGTGGTCCGGCGATCTGAGCGCGCCGGACGGCATGCCCGGAACGGGTGCCCGTCCCGACGGTGTGTCGGAGATTCTGGCCGGACAGATCAGCACGTTTCTGCGCGAGCAGGCGGAACGAGGGCCGAGCTGACCCCAGGGGCCGAGGCGACGCGCCCTAGTCGCCACGGTGCCGCCAGTACCACACGGCACCGGCCACGAGGGCGAACAGGAAGACGAGCGGCACGATCAGGCCGGGGATGCGAGCCGGGCTCATGGCGCCGCCCGGAAGACGGGGCCGTGGCGCGGTGGTGCGGTCTTTCCCATGGCTGTGATGGTGCCCTGCTCCGGGGCTCCGGGCGATGCTCCTGGTGTCCGGAATTGCGTACGAGGTGGTCCCCGCGCCCGGTGGCGGCTCCACCGGCTCACTCGCGGTAGACGGTGAGCACGGCTCCGTTGACCTCGATGCGCTGCGGGGTGGGTCCCTCGCCGCGGCGGAGCATGGCGAGGCACTGGTCGAACAGCGCGAGTTCGTCCTCGCTCAGGACGGCCGCCGCAAGATCGAGCAGTTCACCGATGGCGGCGTCGGTGAGGTCGGCCGGCAGTTCGCCGGAGAGCAGGACCACGGATTCTCCCGTCGGCCCTTTGACGATGGCGGTGGTGGGGCCGCCGTGTACGAAGAGCAAGGTTCCCCCCAGTAAGCCCGGGGCGAGCGGCTCACGGACCCGGGCAGGAGGACGAGACTAGCGGCGGATCATGGGTGTTTGGGCGGGAGTGGCTTCTTTTTGCGGAAGTGGCCGGTGGGGTGCCGGTCCGCTCCGCTTGGCGCCGACTGCGGTCAGGAAGCGTCCGAACCGCGCTTGAGCAGCGACTCGACCAGCGCCGCGACATGACGGCGGTCCTCCGCCGACAGGCGCTGCACACTGGCGATGAGCACATCCACCTCGGGGTCCCCGGAGGCGTCGGAGACGGGCGCCGGCTCGCCGGCCGGGGCGTAGAGATGGATGCCGCAGGCCTCCGCCGCGGCCTGGCGGATGGTCCGCAGGGGCAGTCCCAGGCCCTGCGCCAGCCCTTCGAGGGTGGCCGGCTGGGGCATACGGGTCATGTGGTCGGCGGTGGCCAGGTGGTGGACCGTGGAGCGGGGGATACCTCCGCGGCGGGCGACGTCGCCGTACGACCAGCGTTCGCCGTCCAGCCGCTCGCGGATGATCTGCTGCAGTGCGTTGGCCACCGATGGTCACTTCCTGCTCGCCGCCGGGCGGAACTCTTCCGTGTCGGATCATTCTAGGGGCGACTTGGGTGAGTGACGGAAGGTGTTCTCCCGAACCGCTTGCGTCACAGCGGTCGCGGCGCCTAGTGTCCAATCTCGTTGGACAGCCCGTCCGACGGAGTTGGACACGATCCGGGGGGACCTGATCGTGTCCGACGGGAACACATCGCGAACCCTGAGGGGGAATCGATCATGATGGATCCTCGTGAGCTGGACGCCGAGTCCGCGGAGCTGCTGCCGGGCCGTGAGGCCCTCGGTCGGCTGAAGTTCAGCTTCGGCAAGACGGTGAACGTCACCAAGCACGTCGCCAACGTCTCCGCGCACAACGAGTCGGCCGCGCTCAACGACCACTCCCTGTGGTCGGTGGCGGACTCGGGCGCCGCCCAGTCCATCAACATCAGCCAGTGATCCGGTGCCGCACGGGTCGGCGCCCCGGCACCGTGCGGCACCCGGTACCGCCGCGGCGACGCATCACCACACACCTCCGCCCGCCGCGGCGGTACCCCCACCTGGCTTCGCAAGCCGACGACACGTCACCACCTCTCGCCGGGCGGTACCTGAACCCGCCCGGCCCCATCAAGCCTGTCAACGAAGTTCTTCAGGAAAGGACACGCCATGAGCATGAACGCGTACGAGCTGGAAGCCGAGTCCGCGGAGCTGCTGCCGGGCCGTGAGGCCCTCGGTCGGCTGAAGTTCAGCTTCGGCAAGACGGTGAACGTCACCAAGCACGTCGCCAACGTCTCCGCGCACAACGAGTCGGCCGCGCTCAACGACCACTCCGCGTGGTCGGTCGCCGAGTCCCAGGCCGCTCAGTCGATCACCATCAAGCAGTAACCCCCGTAAGACGAGGGCACATTCGGCGGACCGCGCTCAGGGCACGCGCGGTCCGCCTCTTGGGGGAGGAAAGGCGCACATGACGCTGCTGGGGGACAACGCCGCGGCACTGTACGACACCGGCCCGGTACCCGGGCCCGGGGGGATGCCGGTGACCTACGAGCAGGTCGCCACCGGCGGCTCGACCGTCGTCGGCCTCGAGAAGCCGGTCGTGCCGCGGCTCAGTGCGGGACTGCAACTGCACGGCGAATACCAGGGATCGGGGTTCACCGAGCCCAGGTACATCGCCCGTCGGGGGGACGGGCAGGTCGTGCAGCTGACCCGGCTGCTCCATCTGGTCGCGTCGTCGATCGACGGCAACCGCGACATCGAGACGATCGCCCACCGGGTCAGCGCCCGGTTCGGACGCGAGGTCAGCGCGGAGAACATCCGCTACCTGATCGAGAACAAGCTCGACCCGCTCGGTGTGACGGTCCCCGAGGGGCAGGAGGACGACCAGGTCTCCGCGCCCCGATCGGACCTGCTCCTGGCCCTGAAGGGGCATCGCGTCCTGTTCAACGAGCGGCGTGTGGCGAGGATCGCCCGCGCGCTGGCCTGGCTGCACCGGCCCCTGGTGGTCATGGCCGTGCTCGCGGGGATCGCCGTGCTGGACGTCTGGCTGTTCCTGTTCTTCGGCGCGATCACTCCCGTGCTGGAGGTGCTGGACCAGCCCGTGCTGCTGCTCGTGGTGTTCGTGCTGACCGTGGCGTCCCTGGTCTTCCACGAGTTCGGCCACGCCTCGGCCTGCCGCTACGGCGGCGCCCGGCCCGGCTGCATCGGCTGCGGACTGTTCCTCATCTGGCCCTCGATGTACACGGACGTCACCGACGTCTACCGCATCGGGCGGGTCGGCCGGCTCCGCACCGACCTCGGCGGCGTCTACTTCAACGTCGTCTTCATGCTGGCCATGGCCGGCGGCTACGCCCTGAGCGGCCAGGCGTTCTTCCTGGCCGCCGTCTATCTGGGGCACTTCGAGATCCTCGAACAGCTGATGCCGGCCGTGCGCCTGGACGGCTACTACATCCTCGGCGACCTCGCCGGAGTTCCCGACCTCTACGGCAAGATCAAGCCGATCCTGCTGAGCCTGGTCCCGGGAGCCAAGGGACGCAGGGCCCGCGCCGAGGTCGCCGCGCTCAAGAAGTCGGCCCGTGTCATCGTCGCCACCTGGGTGCTGACGATGGTGCCCCTGCTGGTCGGCGAGCTGGGCTACGCACTGTGGAACCTGCCCCGGATCACCACCACCATGTTCCGTTCGCTGACCGAGCAAGTCCTCGGCACCGGCGGCGCGTTCGCACACGGGCAGATCGCGGCGGGCCTGATGGGCGTGGTCGGCTGCGTCATGCTGCTGTGCCCCATGGCGGGCGTCGTCTATCTGTCGGTGAAACTCGGCGGGCGCCTGTGGCGGGGCGCCGCGAAGTCGACGGCCGGACGGCCCGGACTGCGCGTGGCGTTGTGCGGGGTGATCCTGGTCGGACTGGGCGGCCTCAGCTACGCCTGGGTGTCGGGTCTGACGCCGGAGCCGCTGCCGAAGAAGCCCCCGATCGCCCCGATACTGCAACCCGGTGTGTCCACCTCCGCCCCGCCCGCACGGCGCGCCACGACACCCGGCCAGCCCGGCGTCACGCCCTCGGCGACGGTCTCGGGCGTGCCCTCCGGCACGGTGTCCCCGAGCGCCTCGGCCGGTCCCTCCGCCTCCGTGAGGCCGTCCGGCTCCGTGAGTCCCGGGCCCAGCCCCTCGAACCCGCCGTCCGGGGCCCCCGGCGGCAAGCCGACCGGCAGTCCCGACCCGAGCGGGGGCCCGGCGTCGGTTCCCCCGACCCCCGCCTCCGCCTCGCCCTCCACGCCGTCGTCTCCGGCCGACACCCCGTCCGTGCCGGCCGCGTCGAGCGAGCCGCCCGCCGGGTCGCCCACGCCCACCGCTTCCTGAACACCCCGGGCCACGCCCCGGGGGTCGTACGGACCGGTCCCGGTCCTGGGCCCGGGACCGGTCCCCGCCACCGGCCGGCGGTGCCGTGCATGCACCCCGGTCCGGCGGCGCACCGTCCGTCGACATCACTCCAGCGGGAGACCCAAGTGAACCAGCACCGCAAACCCCGTACGCATTCGGCGTTCACCCAACGCGCCGTCCGCATCGGTCTGTTCGCCGCCGGCGCGGCCGGCATCGCCACCGCCGTACCCGCGCAGGCGGCGACGGGAACGCCTGAGCACACGGCGGTCGCCGTCGACCAGACCTTCAGCCGCGCGGACTTCCATCACCACGCGCAGGCCAAGGACTCCTTCACCGTGCGCCAGTTCGGCACGGTCGACGCCGCGACCGTGCGCAATCAGGCCAATGCCGTCGGGGTGGGCTGCTCGGTCGACGACCACTGCCGCTCGGTCGCCCTGTCCTTCCAGATCGTGACGATGGCGGGGGAGCACACCCATCTGACCGCCCTGAACCGCGGTGACGCGGTCAACAACCACTGCGGCGGCTGTCAGACCCTCGCCGGCGCCTACCAGTTCGTCGTCTCCACGCCACGTCCCCTCACCCTGGACCAGGAGACCAGGCGGCGCCTCGCCGACATCCACGGGCGGCTGGACGCGCTCACCCGTTCGACCCTGCCGGCCACCGACCTGAGGAAGCGGGCCGACGCCCTGGCCGCCGAGGTCAACACCGTGCTCCACGACGCGGTCGCGCACGCGCCCAAGGGCGCCGAGCAGCCGACCGTCACCCTCCACCGCCACCTGGACGGCTGGCCCGCCCACTGACCGGGCCGGCCCGGTCCGCCGCCCCCGGAACGGCGTGGGGCGGCGGACCCATGCCTTCGGCGACCCGGCGCCAGCACGCGACGCACGATTGGCCGGAGATGGACGTTCCGGCTGTGTGGCGCAGTACATACGATGCGGTCGCTCCCGGCCTTCACAGCTCTTTCACAGGCCGGGTGCTGCGCGTGTGATTGGCATGCGCATGCTCGGTACGGCTCGGTATCTGATCCAACGCACCTGGTCCGCGACGGTCCCGCCTGCCCGCGGGACCGCACCCCCCAACACCCGGCGGTGCGTACCGCCGGAGAACCGATGCAACGGATGGGAGAACCATGGCTGGTGGACTGTTCCTCGGCGGCGCGATCGCCGCGCTCGTCGCCACCGCAGTGCCCGCGCAGGACCCGTCCGGCGGGTTCACCGACCCGCCCCCGGACAAGATCGTCATCAAGGTCGCCACGGTGAACGGCTCCGGCTGCCGCCAGGGCACCGCAGCGGTGGCCGTCTCCCCGGACAACACCGCCTTCACGGTGACCTACAGCGACTACCTGGCCCAGGTCGGCGGGAACGCCGACCCCACGGCGTTCCGCAAGAACTGCCAGCTCAACCTGATCGTGCATGTGCCGCAGGGCTTCACGTACGCCGTCGCCAGCGCCGACTACCGCGGCTTCGCCGCCCTCCAGCGCGGGGCGAGCAGCACGCAGAAGGCCTCGTACTACTTCCAGGGCTCGTCGAGCACGGCGGCGCGCACCCACCCGTTCTCCGGTCCGTACAACGACAACTGGCAGGCCACGGACAGCACGGACTGGGCGCAGCTGGTGTGGGCGCCCTGCGGAGTGCAGCGCAACTTCAACATCAACACCGAACTGCGCGTCAATGCCGGCACATCGGCGCCCGGCAGCTCGAGTTTCATGACGATGGACTCGACGGACGGTGACATCAGCACCATCTACCACCTGGCCTGGAAGGAGTGTCCCGAGTCCTGACGTCCTGCCCGTCCTGCGTCACCGGCTTCCTCGCACCGGAGCCGGTGACGCAGGACGCAAGGCGCTGCCCGGCCCAGGGTGGCCGGCCGTCAGGTCCTGCGGGCGCGCAGGGCGGCCAGCGCCCGGTCGGCGTGCGCGCTCATCCGCAGTTCGCTGCGCACCACCTCGAGGACCGTGCGGTCCTCGCCGATGACGAAGGTGACCCGCTTGGTGGGGGCGAGGGAGAAACCGCGCCGGACGCCGAAGCGCTCCCGGACCGTCCCGTCCGCATCCGACAGCAGAGGGAATCCCAGGGCGTGGCGGCCGGTGAACTCCCGCTGCCGGTCCACGTCGTCACCGCTGATGCCGACCGGCCGCGCCCCGACGGCCGCGAACTCGGCGGCCAGGTCCCGGAAGTGGCACGCCTCGGCGGTGCAGCCGGGCGTGAGGGCGGCCGGATAGAAGAAGAGCACGACCGGCCCCTCGGTGAGGAGTTCGGACAGTCGCCGCTGCGTCCCGGTCTCGTCCGGCAGGGCGAAGTCCTCGATCCGGGTGCCCACTTCGATGCGATCCGTCATGATCTCTCCTCTGAGTTCCTGGCCACGCCACGCGCCCACAGCACCAGCGGCACCTGGAGCGGCAGCCGGGCCAGGGCGGCGGCCCGCAGGGGTGCGGGACGCTCGCTCCAGTCCACGGCCATCTGCACGTTCGCAGGGAACACGCCGACGAAGAAGGCCGCCGCCGCCCGTGCGGCCGTACGGCGTGTACGGGGCGACGCCACCCCGGCCGCCAGCGCCAGTTCCACGGCACCGCTCGCATAGGTCCAGGCCCGGGCCCTGCCCGGCAGGGCGCGCGGGACGATCGCGTCGAACTGCCGTGGCGCCGCGAAGTGCCCGACGCCCGCGGCGGCCAGCAGGCCCGCGAGCAACAGGGGTGAGCGTTGCGACCGTGACACCGTTCCTCCTCCGGACAGGCTCGAGCGCATATTACTGGAGGGTACGCGTCCGGGTGGACGGCGTACTTCGCCAGACGGCTGGCACCGGCCGACGACCCTTCCCTAGGATTGGGACGCCCGTCGAGCCGGTCCCGACGGCATGGCATGGATCTGGGGGAACGATGCAGCCAGGAAGGCAGTTGTCCACGTCGATCGACGCCACGGTGCCGACGGCCGCCCGCATGTACGACCACTACCTGGGCGGCAAGGACAACTACACGGTCGACCGGGCGGCCTGCGAGGCGCTGGACAAGGTCGTGCCCAGCACGCGGGCGCTCGCGCTGAACAACCGGAGGTTTCTGCAGCGCGTCGTGCGGACCCTCGCGGGGGAGTACGGCATCCGGCAGTTCCTCGACCATGGATCCGGACTGCCCACCCAGGACAACGTCCACCAGGTCGCGCAGCGGATCGACCCCGGCTCCCACGTGGTGTACGTCGACAACGACCCCATGGTTCTGGTCCATGGCCGGGCGCTGCTGGAGCAGGACGAGCGGACCGCGGTCATCCAGGCCGACATGCGGGACACCGAGGCCGTCTTCTCCCACGCGGAGACCCGGCGTCTGATCGACTTCTCGCAGCCGGTGGCCGTGCTCTTCAACTCGGTCATGCACTGCATTCCGGACAGCGAGACCGACGGGCCGCCCGCCCTGGTGCGCCGTGTGGCCGAGCGTCTCGTGCCCGGCAGCTACCTGGTGATGTGCCAGCTGGTCAGCGAGAACCCCGAAGTACGGGACTTCGTCACCGATTTCATGGCCCAGGCCACCCAGGGGCACTGGGGCCGCGTCCGTGAGGAGAAGGACGTCGCCGCCTGGTTCGAGGGGATGGACATCCTCGAGCCGGGCCTGGTGGAGGTGTCCACCTGGCGACCCGACACTGAAGTGGCGCCGCGGCAACTCACCCAGGAATGGATCGAGTTCGGCGGCGTGGGGCGCATCCGCTGACCTGGCCGGAGACCGTGGCCCGCTGATTTGGCGTCAGCGGGCCGAGTAGCGATCCTCCAGCGTCGTCCGCAACCGCTCCAGGGACGCACGGGGGTTGAGGGCCTCGTCGGCGAGCCGGTCCAGCACCACCCGGTACTCCTCCGTCTCGTCGCGGTCCTCCAGGAAGTTGGCGCTCCTGATGTGCTCCAGGTAGACGATGTCCGGCAGATCGAGACCACCGAAGCGCAGATAGGTCACCGGGATCGCCGGGGCCGACGCGTGCGTCACGTCCAGCGGCACGATCTGCACGGTCACATGCGGCAGCCGGGCCATCGCGACAAGGTGCTCGAGCTGTTCGCGCATCACCTCGCGGCCGCCCAGTACCCTCAGCAGGACCGACTCGTCGAGAATGGCCCACAGCTGAGGGGCGTCGGCGCGCGTCAGCAGCTCCCGCCTGCGCATGCGCAGTTCCACCCGGCGTTCCACCTCGGCGGCCGACGCGGTCGGCAGACCCCGCTCCACCACGGCCCTTGTGTACGCCGCGGTCTGAAGCAGTCCGGGAACGTATTGGATCTCGAAGGTACGGATGGCGGCCGCCGCCTCCTGGAGCCCCACCAGACGGTCGAACCACTCGGGCATCAGACGCTTGTCGTAGCGCTGCCACCAGCCGGGCTCACCGGCGCGTTGCAGCAGCTTGACCAGGACGGTGCCCTCGTAGTCGTCCGCTCCGTAGAGCCGCAGCAGCGCGCGGACATCGCCCTCCGTGGGCGGCCTGCGGCCCTTGCCCGCCTCGATGCGCGACAGCTTCGCGGGACTGAAACCCAGAGCCCGCGCCGCCTGTTCCTGCGAGAGTCCGGCAGCCTCCCGGATGCCTGCCAACTGCACCCCGACCAGCATCTTCAGCAGAGTCGGAGCGGGCTCCGTCCGCGTCAGATACGGTTCGAGGCGGGAGATGCGGTGCGACTCGGCGGACATCGTGGCTCCCAGCTGGCCGACGGAAAAGCGGAGCCGCAGTATCGCATCCGTCCGGCCCTCGCCGCATGCGCCGATGAGACGACTTTCCGCACCGCCTCACGTCAGATGGTCGAACTCCCCGTCCTTCGCGCCGGCCAGGAACGCCGCCACCTCCGCGGGCGTGTACACGAGCGCGGGCCCTTCCGGATCGCGCGAGTTGCGCACCGCGACGCTGCCGTCGGCCAGGGCGGCCAGCTCCACGCAGTTGCCCTCGGCGTTGCTGTGCCGGCTCTTTATCCAGCGGGCTTCCAACGCGCTGGCCCGCACTCCGTTTGGCACTGAAGACACCGCAGTCTCCTCACTGACGTTCCGTCACGGGACCGGAGCACGCGGGCGTGCCCTTCCTGCATCCCGTCGTTCCACTCGTCGTGCAATTTCCCATGCAATTGCACGACGGCACTGACTGTGTGGATAATAGCGGCGGCGTCAATCGCACGACGTACGCCACATGCTGACGTCGCATCAGGGAGATGTCGTGTCATCACCTGGGTACCGGATGGCAGGCCCGCTCGTCGGGGCCGCGCGCGGGGCAGGGACGACGGGGGCCCGGCGCCACACTGTTTGCGGGGAGCGGACATGGCGACACCACTGAAGGGCCTGGAGCGGGTGCCATGGGGCACGATCAAGGACTCCAGCGGATCCGCGGAAGCGATCCCGCTTCTGCTCCGCACCCTCGCCCGGGGTGACGAAACCGCCGCGAGAGCGGCACTGGGCGATCTGCGGGCACGTATCTGCCAGTACGGCTTCGTCGTCGATCAGGCGACGGCCGCCACGGTTCCCTTCCTGTGGGAGCTGGCCAAGCAGCCCCAGGTGACATGCCGGGTGCAGATCGTCCGCCTGCTCAAGAGCATCGCCGCCGCCCGGCAGTGGGAGAGCACCGCCTCCGTGTACCCCAAGCTGCTCCACCACCGTCACAACTACGTGGGCTGGGAGCGGGAGGCCCGGCGCGCCGTACACGCCGACCGTGGCACTCTGCGGCAACTGCTCACGGAACCGGACGCCGAACTCGCCGAGGCCGCCGCCGAACTCGCGTCCGCACTGGCCGCCTGAGTTCGGAAACGCCCCGGCCGGCGCCGGGAACGGACTGCTTGCGGATGACCGCCCAACGCGAGATGGTTGCCGTACGACAACAGCCTTGTCCCTCGTGCGACGGAGAAAGGAACAAGCCGCGGACGCGAGCCCCCTGCCTGTGGACACTTCCCAGCGGTCCTCGTCCGCCCCGCCCGGCAACGGTCACAGCGCGGCCTGGGGCAGTGCCCCCTGCCCGGTCGTGGTCGCGGACGGGCGTGGCCGCGTGGTGGAGCTGAACGCCGTTGCGGCGAGCCTGTTCCCGGAGGCGGGACACGGGTCGTCGCTGCGTGACGTCGTACCCCCATGGCTGTTCGAGGCCCACGACCGGTTCGCCTCGGATGCGGCCGAACAGCACCCAACCGACGCAACTCCCGCGTCCGGGCGGATCGGTGAGCGCTCGTTCGAAGCCCGCCCCGCCCCCTCCGGGTGCGACCACGTGATGTGGTGGCTCATGGACGACACGGACCGCCGTGCCGCCGAGGAGGCGCTCCGCAGCGAACGGGAGCGGACCGCCTTCCTGGCCAGGGCCTCCACCACCCTGCTGGCCTCGCTGCACGTCGAGACCTGCATGGAAGCCGCCGCCCGGCTGGCCGTCGAGCATCTCGCCGATGCGGCCGTCACCGTCACTCCCGGCCGCGGCCGGGGCCACCCCGTCACCTCGTGCGGGCCCTCGGGCGAGGTCAGGCACACGACCGTGCGCGGGAACCCGGAGGACGTGCCGGGCCTGGCCGAGGCCCTGCGCGGCTTTCCGCCCGTGCCGTCACGCTGGATCGACCCCGGAGCGCTCCCGGACTGGGCGGTGCCCCAGGACCTGGCCGGACCGGTGGGCTCCGTCGTGGTGTCACCGTTGCCGGGGCACGGGGTACCCGCGGGAGCACTCATCCTGCTGCGCACCGAGGACCGCAGGACGTTCGGCGAGAACGAGGAGGTCTTCGCCCGTCTCTTCGCCGCGCGGGCCGGCGCCGCGATCTCGGCCGCGCGGATGTACGCCGACCAGACCGCCATCACCACGACCCTGATGCGCGAACTGCTGCCGCCGCAGTTGCACAGCGTGCACGGCGTGGAGTTCGCCGGCGCCTACCGGCCCCACGGCGGGGACGAACGCGCCGGAGGCGACTTCTACGACGTGCACCCGGGCGCCACCGACGAGGAGGAGACCCTGGTCGTCCTCGGTGACGTGTGCGGCAAGGGGCTCGAGGCGGCCGTGCTCACCGGGAAGATCCGCAACACGCTCCAGGCGCTGCTGCCACTGGCCGCCGACCACCAGAGCGTCCTCGGCCTGCTCAACGGCGCGCTGATCGACTCGCATCACACACGCTTCGCCACCCTCGCCCTGGCGTCCGTCATCCGTCGAGGCGGCACCGTACGGCTGCGCGTCACCAGCGCGGGACACCCCGCGCCCCTGCTGATCCGCGCCGACGGCCGCGTCGAGGAGGCGGACACGCGCGGCACCCTGGTGGGTGTCTTTCCCGAGATCACCTCCACCACCGCACATCTCGAACTCACGCCCGGCGAGACCTGTCTGCTCTTCACCGACGGGATCGTCGAGGCCAGGGGAGGGCCCTGGGGAGACGAACTCTTCGGTACCGACCGTCTGAAGGCGGCGCTGGCGGAGTGCGTCGGCATGCCGGCGGAAGCGGTGGTGGAGCACGCGCAGACGCTCGCGGCGCAGTGGGTCGGCGGCGGCGGCCACCACGACGACATGGCGGTGGTCGCCGTGACCGCACCGCACCACGCGCACCTCAGCGCCGTCGACGGCCGCACCCGGGGGAGGTACACCGCGTGAGCACGACACCCGTCCGGACCGCCGCGACGGCCGGACGGGATGCGGTCCGCGACCGGCTCTGGCAGGCGGTTCGCGCCGGCGACGAGTACACCGCCTCCGCGGTGGTGCTCGCCGCCCTCCGGGACGGAACCGGCGGGGAGGCCGCCCTGCTGGACCTGATCGCCCCTGCGCAGGCCGGAGTCGGCATGGAATGGGCCGCGGGACGCCTCACCGTCGCACAGGGGCACGCGGTCACCGCCGCGCACGACCGGGTCATCGCCGCGCTCGCCCACCACCCCGAACACCGCGGCGAGACCCCCGGCCGGGCCCGCGTGACGGCGGCCTGCGTGGACGGGGAATGGCACGCCCTGCCCGCCCGGTTGCCGGCGGAGGTCCTGGGACTGCGCGGCCGGCGGGTGGACTTCCTCGGCGCTCAGGTGCCGACCGCGCACCTGATCACCCGTCTGCAACACACCGGCCCGTACGCCGTCGCGTTGTCCTCGTCCCTCGCGACCGGACTGCCCACGGCGCACGCCGCGATCACCGCGGTTCAGGCCGTCGGGGTGCCCGTCGTCGGGGCGCGGCCTTCGGACCCGGCGGCCGGTACGCGCGGGCGCTGGGTGCCGACGGCTCGGCACCGGACGCCCGCGAGGCCGCCGTGCCGCTGGACCGCGGCCTGGACAAGCCCGATCCGCTCGGCGCCCGCCGGCCCGTGGACGCCGCGCGGCGGCCCGCCCGTTGTGCCCGGCGCTGAGTTCCTCGCGACCAGGCTGGGGGACTTCCCATGGGCCCGTCGTATTCTCGGCGAGGCACACGACGCCGTGACGGCGCGCCCCGCAGCACCGAACATCCCCGGCCCCGGAAAATTTAGATGACGCCCTCTGACAATCCCTCCTTCGCTCTCACGGTACAGATAGAGCGGAACACGATCGTCGTGCACGTCGCCGGCGACCTCGACTACGAGACGTGCGACGAACTGGTGCGCACCGTCGACGGCCGGCTGGCCCAGTGGCCGAAGGACGGCCCCCGGCTGGCCGCGCTGCACCTCGACTTCACTGAGCTCGGAGACGTCGACTCCATGGGTCTGTCCGCCCTGCTGACCATCCGTCGGCGGACGGACGCGGCGGCCATCGGCCTCAGTCTCGACGAACGTCCCCCCGCGCTCCAGCGGCTTCTGGAGATCACCGGATCCCTCGAGCACCTCACCGCTCCCTACGAGGAGCGCCGCGCCGGGGAACAGCCCGGGGCGGGCTGACGGCGAGCGGCCCGCGAAGGCCGTCACACCTCGAATGGCGCCCGAAGACGCGGGTATCCGCTGCTGCATAGCCATCGAGGGAGGGAGCTTCGTGACCATCGACAGACCGTGGAGGTACGAGCCGGGAACCGGCCACACGGAAGGGGAGGACCTGACCGGCTTCGCCGTCGAGGCCACGGACGGGGTCGTGGGACACGTCGACCGGCAGGCCGACAGCCTGGGCATGCGCCATCTCATCGTCGACACCGGGGTGTGGGTCTTCGGCAAGAGCGTCCTCATTCCCGCGGGTGTGGTCACCGGCATCGACACCCGGGAGCGGCGGATCACGCTGGCCTGCTCCAAGGAGGAGGTGAAGGCCGCCCCGCTCTTCCGCACCGACCGGGAGACGCTGGATCCGGAGTACCTCGCCAAGGTCGACGCGTACTACCGCAGGCTTTCGCAGAGCGGGGAATGACCACCGGCGGTACCCCCGGGGCGCCTGCGCGCCGGCACGGCGCTCCGGGGGCGGCAACGACCGGGCGTAAGGACCCATGGCTTCTTCGAGGCCGGGTAGAGGAGGGGCGATGAACGTACGAGATCACGCCATGCCGCCCACCGGGCAGCGAGGTCCCGGCACCACTCGTCGGACCGGCGCACTCCGCTCCTCCGCCCCGTACCGGCGGGCCCCCGCCGTGCACCCGCCGGTCTCGTTCCTCCGCCTGGTCCCGCCCGGGTCGCCCGCATGCCCGAGGGAGCGATGAAACCGGCCGAGCTGCCGGCACGGGACGGTGAGAATCCGGTCTGCGGGGGAGAGGAGCAGGCAGCCGCGCACACCTACGGCGGCGGCCTGCGGGAGGGGCCGGCACCCGTATCCCCGGTCATCAGCGCCGCCTCGGCCCGCGCGCACGTCCTGGCGGTCGTCCGGCGCCACTGGGACACCGCGGCGTGCCGCCCCGCCGAGCAGGCCGTCACCGATCTGCTGCTGGTCACCTCGGAGCTGGTGTCCAACGCGATCCGCCACGGAGGCGGTCTGAGGGCCTTCGAGGCGGCACCCACCAGGGACGGGGTCCGGCTCACCGTCTACGACCGCAGCCCGGACATCCCCCCTGTGGCCTTCGGCTCCGGAGCGCTGCCCGTCGGGCACGACGGCGGGGGCTATGGCTGGCCGTTGATCATCAAGCTGGCGCACGACATCGTCATCGAGCGGTGTGACGACGGCGGCAAGTTCGTGAGCGTTCTCGTGCTCCTGCGCACCGGGCCCGGGGCTGAGGGCTGAGGGCTCCCGGCCGGTCCGTGCGGCCGACCGTGTTTTCACGGGCGAACTGCGGCAACGCGCAACGGTACACCCGTGGAGGGAGCTCGCATGATCGCCGTACCCCTGCTCATGATCGCCGTACCCCTGCTCATACCCGTGTCCATGCTCTGCCTGCTGTTGGCCCTCGGACGGTACGAGGAGCGCATGCTGGGCCCGGCGGGCCCCGAGGAAGCCCCCGATGCGTCCGACCGCCCCCGCCTGCGTGCCGTGCCCGGGGCGTCACCGGGCACCGAGCCGCTCACTCCGCGGCCGGCCGGCTCCGAAACGCCGCGGCAGGCCGCCTGAGGGACGTGCCGCGGACCGCGTACGGGCTACCAGGGGAGGAAGACGTGCACGTCCTTGCCCTCCGGCTGGACGATCACACTCACCTGGTCGCAGAGCGTGTGCACGAGATGCCATCCGACCCCGCCCGGCCGCCCGGGACGGAAGGGGCGCGGTGAGGGCGGAGTCGTACTGGTGTCGTGCAGGGTGACATGGATCCCGTCGTACGTCGGACGCATCCTCAGCGCGAAGGGGCCTGGCGCGTACTGGACGGCGTTGGCGGCGAGCTCGTCCACCACCAGCAGCACATCGTTCCAGTGCTCCGGGCTCGCCGGTGGCGACGCCCGCGCCAGCCGGCGCAGAAAGCCCTCCGCGGCCAGCCGCGCATCCGTGACATCGTGCAGTTCACCCTTGAAGTCGGCAACGAGGTTCTCGACCGCCTCGAACGGCCAGGCCTTGTCCCAACGAGGCTCGGTTGCCATGCGGTCCTTCCCCCGGCCGTCGCACCGGCCGGTTGCTCGTGGTGCATACCGCTGTCGCCCGGCTCCCCTTAAGACGGTTGCCAGAACGCCGAAAGCCACACATCCGGATCGGGGACCAGCCGCCCCGACGGCGGTGTCGCGCCCGGCAAGGGGCCGCCATGCAGTGATCTTGTGAAGATGACAGTCCGGCGGCGTACTCGGAGGCGCTCTGGGTACAGGCGCCGATCGGACCGACCATGTCGGCTGAATCGAAGGACGGAAGCGTTCGTGCGCACTGCTGCGGGGCGCACGGCGCGACAGGTAAGGGAAGCGCGGTGGGAGATGACCGTGAGGTGACGGAGGCAGAAGAGACAGGAGGGGCTCCCCGGGCAATGGCCCGACAGGTCGCGGACGCGGTGGAGAGCCTCGTGGCGCTGTGGACCGGGGCGGCCGAAGCGGTCACTCCACGGCTCTCCAGCCATCAGTTGAAGGCGCTCACAGCCGTCCGGCGGCGTGCGGAGCTGAACCTCACGACGCTCGCGGAGACGCTGGGCATCGCACTGCCCGCGGCCAGCAGGCTCTGCGACCGGCTGGAGGCCGCCGGACTGCTGGAAAGGGTGACCCATCCCCGCAACCGGCGCGAGCTCCAGTTGCGGGTCACCCCCCAGGGGCGCAGGGCGCTCGCGGAGATCGCCGAACGCCGGTCGGCGAGCCTGGCCGGTGTGCTGGCCGCGATGACACCCGCCCAGCGGGCCGCGCTGGAACACGGACTGCACGCGTTCCGCGCGGCCCGTGCGGTGCAGCCGGACGGGGAGGCATAGCGGCCGGGCGGCTCCGGGGCCCCTTGCGGGCGGGCGGTGCGGCCGCGCGGCGCCTTCACGGGCGTCGGGACGGCGCCCCGATCACCGGCGCCGTCTGCCCGCTGCCGAAGTGGCACAGCAGCAGGCATACGTCGTCGTCGCCCTCCGAGTCCCGCAGCATGGGATCGAGGACCCGGTCGGCGGCGCGTTCCAGATCGCCGTCCAGGTCCGGCGGGCCCAGCGCGGACAGCGCCTCGGTGAGCCGCTCGATGCCCGGGTCGATGCCCTGGGCCCGCCGTTCCACCAGGCCGTCCGTGTACAGGGCGAGGGTCGATCCGGCCGGCAGTGAGACGGTGTGGTCCGCGATGTCCTGCCGCAGCGGAATGCCCAGCATCGCCCCCGGCTTGTCGTCGAGGGTGTGGACCCGGCCGTCGGGCGTGCGCAGCACCGGGGGCGGATGTCCGGCCGCCGCCCAGGTCAGTTCCGGTTCCCCGGGACGGAACCGGACGATCACCGCCGTGGCGTACAGATCCGGCTGCAAATGGTGCAGGAACAGGTGCAGCCGGGTCAGGAGCTGGCCCGGGGTGCCCCCGTCCACGGCGTAGGCCCGCAGGGCGGTGCGCAGCTGGCTCATCATGACCGCCGCGTGCAGCCCGTGACCGGTGACGTCGCCGATGACCGCGATCAGGCTCCCGTCGGGCTGGCGGAAGGCGTCGTACCAGTCTCCGCCGATGTTGAGGCCATGGGTCGCCGGAAGGTACCGGGCGGCCAGCTGGAGCCCCGGAGTGGCGGGCAGGTCGGTGAGCAGGGCCCGTTGCAGCGTCTCGGCGATGTCCCGGTTGTGTTCGAAGCGCTGGGCGTTGTCGATCGCGATGCCGGCCCGGCGGGCCAGCTCGATCAGCATCACGGCGTCGTCCGGATTCCACCGGTCGCCCGGCGGTGTGAGGATGAGCACGCCGAGGGGCGTCCGTCTGGCCGACAGGGGGACGCACAGCAGGGGCCCGGTGGGGTGCAGGGCGGAGGGCGGCCGGTCGTCCACGCCGGGCAGGCCGCCGGGGTGGGGTGCCGCGTACTGCGGTCGTCCGGTGCGGGCGGCGACGACGGCCGCGGCGGGACGGGGCGCGTGCCCGTGCTCCTCCACCTCGTCGCCGAGCAGCCACACGTCGACGCTCCGCGCGTACGTCGGGATCAGCAGCTCGGGCAGCAGCCGCACGATCTCCCCGTGGTTGAGGGACGCCGTGAGTGCCGCGCTGGCGTCGGCGAGGAAGGTGAGCCGCCGGCGGGCCTCCTCCGCCTCGGTGCGGGCGGCCCGCTCGGCGGCGAACAGCTTCTGCTGGGCCCGCCCCGCGGCGTCCAGCTCCGCGTGCAGGGCGAGGACGCCCTGGTTCGTCTGGTGCAGCTCCTCACGGTGGAAGGCGACCAGCGCCTCCTGCTCCGTCAGCGTGTCGAGCACCCGCGCCGTGTCGTCGTCGGCGCCGAACAGGGCTTCGGCGAGGGCCGTCGTACGGGCGGGGACCACGGCCGTGCGGGCCCGGCCCTCCCGCTCCGTCGCGGGAGCCGAGGCCTGCCAGGTCAGATCGGCGTCGGAACGGTCGCCCGGGTCGGGGCGGAGGGTGATCCACAGCCGGGGCCGGTCCTCGGCCGGGGACGGGGGAGTGGTCGTGAAGGTCAGCCGCCAGGCCCCTCCCTTGGTGAGGCACTGCCGCAGCTGTGCGGTGAGCGCGGTGACCAGGCGGGTGCGGTCGAGGACGGGGACCCCGTGCTCGGCCGCGAGCCGGGCGGTGGCGATCCGGGCCCGGGCGGCGTCGACGACGGTGGTGATGTGCCAGGTGTGGGTCATGGTTCACGATTCGGCGGTGTGGGGGACAGCACGGCCACCGTGGTGTCGTCACGGACCGGCCGGGCCGAGCTGCTGGAGTCGCGCACGATCAGAGCCGCCGTCACCCCGGGATCCAGGACCGCGGCGGGCACGTCCGGGCGCAGCGACCACCGGCTGGGCAGACCGTCGCTGTGCAGGACGAGGAGGCAGTCGGGGGTCCAGGGCAGTCGCTGGTGGGGGATGTGCGCGGGGCGGTGGGCGCCGACTATGCCGGGATGGGACAACAGCGGCTGCCAGTCGTCGCCGGAGCGCAGCCGGGCGCCGACGTTGCCGATGCCGGAGAACTCCAGACGCTCCGCGGCGAGGTCGAGCTGGGCGACCGCGACGGCGGCGCCCCGGGTGTCGCGCAGCGCGGTGTGCAGCGTGCCGAGCAGCTCCGGCGGCGTCAGATGGGGGCTCAGCCGCAGTTGCCGTACGGCGGCGTCGGAGGCCTCGGCCGCGCGCGGGCCGTGCCCGAGGCCGTCGGCGAGGAGCAGGGTGAGGCGCTCTCCGGAGCGTACGCAGGCCCAGGCGTCACCGGAATGACCCTCAACCAGGGGGATGTTGACCCCTCCGGCCCGCACCGGTGCCCGGTCGGGCTGGTACCGCGGTCCGCTCCGCCGGACGGACGAGGGACCTATCCGGGCCAGGGCCACGGTGCCCCGCCCGGGCGTGCTGTGCAGCTCGAAGTCGTCCGCCACACGGCGGCACGTGCCGAGTCCGGCCCCCAGCGAGGCCGTGGTCGAGAAGCCGTCGTGCAGCGCGGCCGAGAGGTCCGGGATTCCAGGGCCGTGATCGATCGTGACGATCTGGAGAGAGGACCGCTCGCGGGGCGCATCGGTGCCGGGCGGCGGGTCCACCGTCTCGAGCAGTATCTGGCCGCCGCCCGCGTGCTTGAGCAGATTGGTGGCGAGCTCGGTGGCGACGAGCACGGCGGCCGCCTCCCGCTCCTCACCGAACCCGGCGTGACCGCAGGCCTGCTCCGCCGCCACCCGGACGTCCCGGACCCGGGTCGCGTCGTGCACGGGTACGTCCCAGATGCGGCTCATCGCGCCTCCTCGCGCGGGCGGGGCGGTCCGGCCGCCCAGCAGACGACGGTGACGGAGGTGCCGTGGCCGGGCCGGGTGTCGATGGAGAACTCGTGGACCAGCCGCCGGGCCCCACCGAGCCCCAGGCCCAGCCCCCCGCCCGAGGTGTACCCGTCGGTGAGCGCCCGCTCGACGTCGGCGATGCCCGGCCCCCCGTCGGTGAAGGTCAGCCGCAGGCCACGGGCCCGGCCGTTGTCCAGGAAGACGGACTCGACCTGTCCGCCTCCGCCGTGGACCAGTGTGTTGCGAGCGAGCTCGCTGGCCGCGGTGATCAGTTTGGTCTGTTCCACCAGGCCGAGACCGATCTCGGCGGCCGCCTGCCGCACATGCTGTCGTACCCACGCCAGATCCATGTCCGAGCGGATGGGCAGGCATGCGGCGAGTCGGCCCGATGTCTCCGTCACGCGTTCTCCTGGCGTTCTGGAACGTGGGACAGGGAGGTGGACGCCCGGGTCAGCATCCGCAGGGCCTCGTCGCTGTCCAGCGCGGTGCGAAGGCCCGGGAGGGTGAGGCCGAGTTCCACCAGGGTGATGGCGACCGCCGGGCGCATGCCGGCCACGACGGTCTCCGCCGCGAGCAGCCGTGTGCTCGCGGCGATCTCGGCGAACACACGGCCCAGGAAGGAATCGACTATCTCGACTCCGGAGACGTCGATGACGACTGCGCGCGCGGAGCTGTCGGTGATGGCCGCCGCGATGTCCTGCTGGAGCTGTTCGGCCGCCTTGTCGTGCAGTTCGCCCTGGAGTGTGACGAGCAGGACGTCACCGAGCTTGAGTACGGGGACATGGGTGCCGTCCGGGCTTCCGGGACCGCCGCTCACCGCGGGCCCCCTCCGGTGGCCGCCCGGTCGACGATCACGGCACCCAGCTGGTGCAGGGCGTGGGCGAGGGCGTCGGCGAGGCTCGCACGGGTGACGACGGAACCCAGGTCGATGCCCAGGTGCACGATGGTCTGGGCGATGGCCGGCCGGATACCCGAGACGATGCACTCGGCCCCCATGAGGCGGGCCGCGGCGACCGTCTTCATCAGGTGCTGGGCGACCAGGGAGTCGACGGTCGGCACGCCGGTGATGTCGAGGATCGCGTACCGCGCCTGCTGGGTGACGACTGCCTCGAGCAGACTCTCCATCACGACCTGGCTGCGGGCGCTGTCCAGGGTGCCGATCAGCGGGACGGCGACGATGCCGTTCCAGAGCTTGATGACGGGGGTGGCCGCTTCGAGCAGTTGCAGACGCTGCCGCTCGATGATGTCAGTGCCCGCGCTGAGTGCCGTCTCCATGACGACCAGGCGCAGTGTGCCGAGCAGGAGGGCGAGCGTCACCTGGTGCGCTCCGGTCGCCTCCCCGTCCGCCTCGACCAGATCGGCGGTCAGCAGCTCGCTGACCGAGGGGCGCAGCGCCGCCACCTCTTCGGCGATATGGGCGGGGGTTGCTCCCACCCGCGCGCGGGAGGCGGCCATGCGGGCGAGCTGTTCGCGCACCCCCGCGAAGCCGGGGGCCCGGACGTCTTCGGTCCGCCCGGTGGCGGCCACCACGGCGAGCGCCTCCACCAGGGCGCCGGCGGCTTCCACCGCCTCGTCGCGGGAGACCGTGAAGACCGTCCGGAACAGTGTCTCGCCGGCCCAGCGCTGGGAGATCTGTTCCCGGCGGCGTTGCAGGAAATCCCCGACGACGCGCGCTGACGCCACATGGTTCGTTGCCGACTCCTGGTCCGTCACGTCCCTGTCTCCTTCGTATATCTGCTCCCCCGGCCGCCAGGGAGCCACCTCGGAGAGCGCGGTTCATTGTCGCGCGACAACTGTAATCATGGGAGATCGCCTCCGACACCCGCGGCCTCCCGGAAGATCGTCCAACGAACGGGGGAACTGACCAACTGCCGTCCGTATCCGGCGCGTCGGGCGCACCGGGCGGGCAGCCGACGCGGCCGGGAGCCTAGGACTCCTGCTGACGCCCGAACCAGTCCAGGCACACCACGAGCGCGTCGTCCTCCGGAGCGGGTCCGCCCCGGTGGCCCGACAGCTCCCTGAGGACGGCCCGTGGCACGTCGGCGGCCGGGAGCAGCCGCGTCGCCGCGATCGCCTTGGCCAGCGCCTTCTCGCCGTAGGGCTCCCCGCCCGGTGCGGCGACGCTGTAGACGCCGTCGCTGACGAAGACGAGCCGGTCGCCCGGCGCGGCGGAGAACTCCTGGGCGACGTAGTCGGTCTCCTCGAACATGCCGAGGGGCAGCTGGGCCTCGAAGTCGACCCGTTCCACGGTCCGGCCGCGCAGCCGCAGCATCTGCGGGGAGCCGGCGTCCACGACCTTCACCCGGCCGGTGGACAGCTCGAAGTCGAGCAGGAGCACCGACAGATAGGAGGCACCGTGATAGTGGGCGTAGATGGCCTGGTCGGCGAGGGCGGCCTGGTCCTCTATGGGAACTCCGGCGCGCCGGGCATTGCGCAACGCGTTGATGCCGAGGTTGGTCAGCAGGGACGCCTCGATGCCCTGGCCCATGCCGTTGGTGATGTACAGCATCAGCCGGTCGGACCCGGCGGACCAGTCGAAGTTGTCGCCGAAGATCCCGTAGGCGGGCTCCAACTGGGCGCCGAGTGCGTACTCCGGCCGGGCGCACGACCGGCCGGGAAGCAGCTGCCACTGCATCTCGGCCGCGAGCGTCAGCCGGTCCCGGCGCCTGGCCCGGACATACAGATCCGTGTCCCGTTCGGCCACGATGATCTCGTGGCCGAGGACCTCCGCGATGTCGACGAGTTCGGCAAGGGCTCCGGCGGCCGTCTCGGAGGGCAGGGTGACCGTGAGCACACCGATCCGCTCACCGCGTACCGTCACGGGCAGGTGAGCCCGGGTCAGTTCGCCCTTCTCCTCCATGACGGGGTGCTGCGCGCCGAAGGCCCTGCCGGCCGTGGTGCCGTGCATCGCCACGGATTCGCAGGTGTGGGGCTGCGCGGAGACGGGCTGCAGGACGGAGAGCCCGTAGTCGGCCATCAGAAGTTCGACGCACTGGGCCGTGTACTGGCCGTGCAACACTTCCCGGAGCGCCTCCACCAACCGGTGGGGAGCGGCGTTCCGGAGCGCTCTCTCGGCGGCGACGAAGCTGTTCACGATGTCGGATACGCCATTCTTCCACTAGTACGATTCCGGACCCACACGCCCTGGACGGCTGTGTGACCGTGCCCGTATCTATCGTTATGCGTGAGCTGTCGCCCTGGCAGGCCGACAGGATTCGAGAAGCCTGGGAGAATGAGAAGGTGATTTCCTCCGGCCCGCGTCCCGAGCCCAGCGAGGTGGCGCGTGTGACCTCTGAGGCGGCGGAGCTGCTGGAAGTCGTGTGGGGGCGGGCCTCGACGGCCCCCGTCTCGGCCTCCCAGTTGCGGGTGCTGTTCATACTGGAGCACCAGGAGGGCATCAATCTGCGCACGCTCGCCGACGCGCTGGGGTCGACCCCGCCGTCGACGAGCCGACTCTGCGACCGCCTCCAGGCCGTCGGGTACGTCGAGCGCGCGGCCAGCTCGACCAGCCGGCGCGAGCTGCGTCTGCATCTGAGCCGTCGGGGCAGGTCCTTCTTGGCGGAGCTGCGCGAACGGCGTGAGCGAGCTCTGGAGTCCGTCCTCGCCCAGATGCCGGGGGCCAAGCGGACGGCGCTGCTACAGGGCCTGGAGGCCTTCTGCGCCGTCGCGGCGGCGCAGCTCCACGAGGAGGGCGACGGAACCGGCGCGCGGACGGCCTGAGCCGCCGGCCTGCAGACGCGCCCCGCGGGTGTACCGGGCGCTTGCCGCGGTCGGCCGGCGCGCGCAGCCGGCTCCGCCCACCGCAACATCCCAGTTCCCTCCGTGCTTTCGATGTCCTCACTTTGTTGCCTGATGGCTACAGTTGTCAAACGGCAAGTATTGGGCCCGGCAAGGGGCTGCGGACCGGCCCAGGACGGGTCCGCGCCCCGCCGTCGACGTCTCCGCTAGGGATGGCTCAGCGCGTCGCGGGTCCCGTCGAGTGCCTCGTCCGCGTTCCGATAGGACGGCACCGTCAGGCTCACCCCCGTCAGATCGAGGATCCGCTGAACGGCCGGGGCCGCATCGATGACGCCGACCGAGCCGCCGACCTGCCGGGTCTCCTTGTAGGTCTTCAGAATGATGTTGATACCGGACGAGTCCATGAACGGCACCGACGAGAGGTCGAGCAGCAGATGACGGCGTCCGTGGTGCAACTGGTTGGCGAGGTGGTGATGCAACTCCGTCGCCGTGTCGACGTCCAGGAAACCCTTCACGATGACCAGCGCCACATCCTCCCGGGGCATCGTCACTTCGATGGACAGGGGGGTCTGCTCAGCCGACACAATGTCCTCCCATACGTACGGCGTGCGGGGCTCGCCTACCCCGGGGCGGACCGCGGATGCACCGCGGAACGCGCTCCGGTAGTGATCAACCTCTCGCCGCCGGGGCGGTACCCCGGCGGCGAGTCCGCCTGCGGGTACCCCTCAAACGCATCCCCACACCCACGGATTGAGGACACACGCCGCGACTGCGGGACCGGGGGTGCGGCGCACGGGGAGGACGGCCCCCCGGCGGCTGCCGACGGACCGGCGCACCGGCTACTCCCGGCTCTGCCCGCCCCCGTCGGCCGGTCCCATGGCGCGCGGGTCCTCGGCGCCCGCCGGGCGGAGCCCCTTGGCGCCGTCCCGGACGCGCTCCAGCGACTTCGCCAGGGTGCGCAGGGAGAAACCTTCCCGCTTGTGCGGCGCCTGCCGCGGCGAGGGCAGCGTCCTTCCCGAGTCCCGGTAGGCCGCCAGCGCCTCGTGGGCCAGCTCGGCCGCCTCCCGGTACAGATCGCGCGACTTCGTCATGGCGTCCAGGGCCTCGGCGTAGGCGGCGAGCTGACGGCGCGCATCCGCCAGCTCCTCCTCCAGGGTCGTCAGGTGCCACTGGGAACGCAGGTCGGACAGCGCTTCCCCGGCGCCCTCGGGCAGCGGCCGGGGCTCCAGGGCGTAGCGGCACACGGTCTCGATGAGCTCCACCGGGTCGGAACCGTCCAGGAACACGGTGCGCACGGCGAAGTCGTCATCGCCGACACCGGGGGCGGCCGGTGCCGAGGGCAGCACCACGGCACCTCCGCGGGGTACCCGTGCCCCCAGGTCGTAGAGCGCCCAGTTGACGACCTGGAACTGCTCCGGCGCGGCCCGGTGCTCCACGATCCGGTGGCGCAGGGCCGGCGGCAGCAGCGGCGCGAGGGGACGCAGGCCGCGCTCGTCGGGGGTCATCGCCTCGTGGACGATCACGTGGACGCCCCATGAGCGACGCGCGCAGTCCTTGAGCAGACGCCGCAGTGCCCGGTCCTCCCCGGGCAACGGGTTGATCTCCCGGAAGCGCAGGCTCCCGACCACATCGTGGTCCCAGGGCACGTCGGCGTCCTCGGGCCAGAAGACGGTGGCCGGTGAGGGCCAGCCCGGTTCCCAGGGCCGGTCCGCCTCCGCCACCAGCACCCACTCCTGTGTGCCGTCCTTCTCGTCGGGTGCCTCGAGGTTCAGGCGGGCCCGCACGACGACGTCGCCGGCCACGAGCCAGCGGGCCTCGAAGGCGCGGTGGGGCACATCGCCCCGGGAGCCCTCGAACTCGAGGTGGTCCTGGATGACCGCCTCGCTCTTCAGCTCTCGCAGCCGGTGCCGGACGGTGTCCTCGGCGCCCGGGCCGAGGTGGCGCCCGCGCGCCGGCCAGACGGTGTCGGGAGCCGTGACAGGGGCGGTGGAGGACTTTGCCATGAGGTCACTCTGTGTGGAATCGGGACGGGTGCGCTTCCCGGTGTGGTCGCGCACGTCGCGGGCCGGGGACGGGGTGGCGGTGGTCATGATCGCTTGTTTCCACCGTATGCCCCCGTTCCGGGCGTCGGCGCACCGCATCGCCGTATCGATTCTCCCCGTGCTCCGCGACGCACGAATCAATCGCTTCCACGGTGGATTCTGAAGTTCACCCTTGATTACACGCATGTTTCGGCCGTACAGTCTCGGCCATCATGTGTTGCCGGACCTAGGGGTACGCCATGGACCGCGCCCGTCTGCGTCAGCTCCTCGCCCGTGAGAGCGCCGAGGCCGAACGGCGGAACCCGCGTTCGCGGGCCGCCTACGAACGCGCCGAGCATCTCTTCGGCCGGGTCCCGATGACCTGGATGAACAAGACCGCGGGCGCTTTCCCCCGTTATCTCGCCACCGCACGCGGCGCCCGGGTCACGGACATCGACGGCCACGACTACATCGACTTCTGCCTCGGCGACACCGGCGCGATGGCCGGTCACTCCCCGGACGCGGTCGCGACGGCCGTGCACCGGCGGTTCGCCGAGCTGGGCGGTGCGACGGCGATGCTGCCCACGGAGGACGCCGAGTGGGTCGGCGCGGAACTCACCCGGCGCTTCGGGCTCACCCGGTGGAGTTTCTCGCTGACCGCGACCGACGCCAACCGGTGGGCGATCCGGCTCGCGCGGGCGGTGACGGGCCGCCCGAAGATCCTCGTGAACAGCTACAGCTATCACGGCAGTGTCGACGAGTCGCTGATCGTGGTGGGACCGGACGGGCGCGGCACGAGCCGCCCCGGCAACGTCGGGGCGCCCTGCGATGTCACCCTGACCAGCCGGGTCGCCGAGTTCAACGACCTTGACCAGCTCGAACGCGAACTCGCCCACGGTGACGTGGCCGCGGTCCTCATGGAGCCCGCTCTGACCAACATCGGCATCGTGCTCCCCGAGCCCGGATACCTCGCGGGCGTACGGGAGTTGACCCGGCGGACCGGCACCCTGCTGATCAACGACGAGACACACACCTTCTCGGCCGGCCCCGGCGGCTGCACCGCCGCCTGGGGCCTCGAACCGGATGTGCTCTCCATCGGCAAGGCGATCGGCGGCGGCATCCCGGCAGGTGCCTACGGGCTCTCCGCCGAGCTGGCGGAGCGGCTGCTGGGCCGTGAGGACCTGGACCTCGTCGACATGGGCGGTGTCGGAGGCACCCTCGCGGGCAACGCGCTCTCGGTGGCCGCCACCCGGGCCACCCTGGAACACGTCCTCACGGACGAGGCGTTCGCCGCAATGGCGAAGCTGTCCCAGCGCTTCGAGGACGGCGTACGGTCGTGCATCGAACGCCGGGAGCTGCCGTGGTCGGTCAGCCGGCTCGGCGCCCGCACCGAATACCGCTTCGCGAACCCGGCGCCGCGCACCGGGACCGAGTCGGCGGCCGCCTCCGACACCGAGCTGGAGGACTACCTCCACCTCTTCCTGGCCAACCGGGGCGTGCTGCTCACGCCGTTCCACAACATGGCGTTGATGTGCCCGGCGACCACCGAGGAGGACGTCGACACCCACACCGAGGTGTTCGACGCCGCCCTGTCCGAGCTGGCCGGCTGACCGGCATCGGTAGGCTGGGCGTCGACCGCCGGGAAGGAACAGCGTGGACGAGATCGACCGGGCCATTCTGCGTGAGCTTCAGACCGACGGCCGTATCGCGTACGCCGACCTCGGTCCGCGGGTCGGTCTCTCCCCCTCGGCGGCCCGCCAGCGCCTGCAACGGCTCCTCGACACCAAGGCCGTCCAGGTCGTCGGGGTCACCGATCCTATGCGGATGGGCGGCCAGGCGATGGCTCTGCTCGGCGTCACGGTGGACGGCGATCCGCGGGCCGTCGCGGACGAGCTGGCCGCGCACCCTGAAGTGGTCTACTCGGTCCTGACCTCGGGCGGATTCGATCTGTTCGTGGAAGTCGTCTGCGACGGGCCACGCGAGCTGCTCGACTTCGTCGGTGACGTGGTCCGGGTGACCGAGGGGGTCGAGCGCGTGCAGGCCTTCCCCTACTTCGGCATCCACACGCATCGGTTCCTCTGGAACGTGGGATAGGACCCCTCCGGCAGACGGCCTCTCCCCGGCGGCTCTCTTCCTCTCCGGTCTTCGGGCGTAGAGATCGTGCCAAAAAAGCGCCTGCTTGAGAGGAGTTGTGCATGGTCCGTGCATGACTGGGCACACGGCTCGAAAATCGAGAGAGAGGGCCTCGCTGTGCTCGTTCCGGATCCGAAGGTGGTCAGAGGACTGCTGACCCGGTACGCGTCCCTCCGGATCGCACTCGCCGAGAGGGAGACGCCCGCAGGGGCACGAGAACTGGAGGACGTCAGCTACACGCTGTGCGTGATGATGGGGACCCGCACTGTGGACGAGGCCGTGCAGGCCGCGGACGCACTGCTCGTCGCGGGAACCGGGAAGGACACCGTGCAGCGGGCGGACGGGGAGAGCGGTCTGCCGGTGCCGGTCTGACCCGCGCCGTCGCCGCGGGCGCCGCGCCGCGGCCCCGAGGCTGGGACCGGTCCGAAAGTCACCGCGCCGGAGACTCGAGCGCTCCGGCGCGGTGACTTTCGGACCGGGATCACTAGGGCAGCAGCTTGTCGAACGCCGCTCGCCCCTCGGAGGCGAGCTTGCGCTCCGCCCATGCGAGGGTGCTGGGGGTGATGTCCCTGCCCGAGGCGAGGACCAGATCCTCCGGTGTGGTCTCCGCCGGAACGTCGTGCAGCAGTTCGTCCGGCGTGGCCCGGTCGTCGGACGGAAGACGGGACGCATCAGGCTGTGACGTCGACATGGTGTCTCCTATGCGAGTCGATCCGCAGTGGTGGCACCCGCGGTCGCCCCGAAGGCGGGACGCCACCTTTTCCCTCACCTTTCATCGAGATGACGCCGCGCGCATCCCGAGAGGCGCACGACAAGCCGCGAGGGGCCCTGCACCCGGCATTTGAGCGCGGGGAGTCACGTGGAATGCACACAAGGTGACCGCTGCTCGGGAGGTCAGCCGGCGCGGTTCCCTGGGGAGGCCTTGCTCTTGGGGCGGGGCCGGACGATGTCGAGCACGGACATCATGCCCGCGTCCTCGTGGTTGAGAAGGTGACAGTGCAGAACGGTCCTGCCGGTGAAGTCGCGGAAGCGGATGCGCACGACGATGATGCCGCGCGCCGGAACGTTCACGGTGTCGTACCAGCCGTGGGAGGACGGATGGGCCTTCCCGTTGGTGCTCATCAGCTGCATGTCGTTGGTGTGGACGTGGAAACTGTGGGCCTCGTCCGTGTCGTTGCGGACCGTCCACTCCTCGACCGTGCCCAGGGCGGAGGTGAAGTCGGTCCGGTGGGGGTCGTACGTCTTGCCGTTGATGAAGAACTTCGTCCCCGCCTTGTTCTCCGTGTAGATCATGGTCTTGCGGCCCGCGATCGCCGCGTGGGTCAGGTCCTCGTGGGGGGCGAACTCGGTCGGCAGGGTGGCCCGCGTCATGGGCGTGCCACTGGTGACGACGGCCGCGAGGTCGGCCCGGGGGAACTTGTTCCCGGCCTTGCCGCTGTTGTAGGGGAGGGTCTCCAGCCGTGTGGTGCCCGGACTGCCGCCCTGGACGAGGACGTCGAAGCGGGCACCCGCCGGGATGAGCAGAGTGTCCACGGCGTAGACCCTGCGCACGGGAATGCCGTCCTGGGCGATCACATGGAAGCGGGTGCCCGGGAGGTGGAGCCGGTAGTAGATGTTGGCGCCGATGTTGGCCAGCCGCCACAGCTGTGTCTCGCCCGGCCGAATGATGATCACCGGATTCTGCTGGCCGTTGACGGTGCGCTGGGTGGGTGCGCCGATGCTCAGGCGACGGGTCTTGATCGAGTCGCCCTGGACCTGGAAGTCCTTGAGCGCGATCGTGTGCTCGGTGATGGCGCCCAGCGATGCCGGCAGGTACTGGTGCAGGCTGTCGACGATGAGAATGCCCGACTCTCCGCCGGCGACCTGCGGGGCGGAGAGCATGCCGGCGTGTGAGTGGTACCAGTACGTGCCGATCGGCTGGTTGCGCGGGAGCTGGTACGAGTAGTGGTACGACTGCTTGTACTTGATGGCGATGAAGTTGTCGTCCGCGGGCTGACGCGGTGAGACATGCAGCCCGTGCGTGTGCAGATTGGTGTCCTGGTCGACGTTGTTGGTCATCGTGAGGTCGATACGGTCGCCGGGCCGGACGCGCAGGGTGGGCGGCATATAGGCGCCGTTGTACGTGGTGGCGTACAACCGGCGGTTGCCGACCTGCACTTTGCGCCGTTCCACGACGATGCCGGCTTTCAGCACGCCGTCGTGACTGACCAGCTCCGGAGGGTCCTGGAGCCGTGGGCCCAGGCCCGCGGCCACGGGGCCGTCCTCCCCCGCGGGCTCGTGCGGTCCGTCGGTCAGCCCCGTCGGCGACCCGCTGGTGCAGCCGGCCAGCCAGGCCGACGCGAGGGCCAGGCCCAGCACCGACCGGATCACCGGAGAACGAGTAATGGGCCCGAACACATCTCTCCCCAGACAAGCCGTGCGGCCGCGCGACGGACGCCCGGCCCGAGGGTGACGACGGAGCGTTGACGGCCCGTCAGCCGGAGCGTAGGCAAGAGCACGTCCCCCATCGCGCCGCCGACGCGCGGACGGTGGCGGCATCCACTCGAACAGCACTACCGCGTGGCCGGTGCGGTGAGGCCGAAGGAGCGGCGCACGGAGCCCGGGGTGGGCCCTCGCGCCTTCAGGACACGGCGTCGACCAGGGTGGCCAGCGCCGACGCGAGGCGGGTGAGCCCCGGGCCCGCGGCTCCGCCCGGCTCCGCCATATAGGTGTCGCGGCGGAGCTCCAGCATCAGTGCGGACACCTGCGGCCGCGTGCCGTGGAACTCCAGCGGTACGTACGCGCCCGCGAACGGGCTGTCGATGCCCGTCCCCCCGAACTCCGCGAACGCCTCACGTGCCAGGGCGATCAGCTCGGGCGGGGTGTGAAAGGGGTCGGTGCCCAGACAGACGGGCGGGCGGGGACCGTCGCCGTGCAGCTCGTAGGGCAGGCGCGCGGTGGGATAGGAGTGCACGTCGAGGACGACGGCCCGCCCCGCGGCGGCCAGCCGGTCCGCCACCGCCGCCGTCATCGCCCGGGCGTACGGGCGGAAGTAGCCGCTGAGCAGCGGCTCGGGATCGGTTCCGGCCGCTCGCAGGGGCCGTCGGTGCGTGGTGCGCGTGTAGACGGCCCCCATCCCCACGGTCAGCATCTCCTCGCGCTGGTCCGGGAACCGTTCCGGGTCGACCACGAGCCGCGACAGTCCGTTGACGAACCGCCAGGGGGTGACCGTGGAGGAATCGGCGGCGAGGGACGCGAGTTCCGCGGTGTGGGCGTCCGTGATGTGGTCCAGTTCGCGGGCCAGGCCTGTGTCGTCGAGCAGGATGCCCGCGCGTACGGCGGGCGGTATCCGGCGTGCGGAGTGCGGCACATGAAGGATCACGGGTGAGTCGTCGGCACCGGGCAACAGCTCGAACGGTGCGGCGGCGCGGGACATGGCGGCTCCTTGGGCACGGTGACCAGGCGACCGTACACAGGGTGGAACAGGCGGCCGTACACGCGGTGGGGCAGGCGGCCGGAGGGGTTCGTCGCCCCCGGAACGGGACCGCGGAGTGGGCGGCCGGATCACGGCCGTGGCCGGCTCACCGGCTCACCGGTTCAGCGCCGCCCGTGCCGCCGCGAGCGCCCGCTCGCCGTAGCCACGGCCGAACAGCACCGAGTGGACCAGGAGCGGGAAGAGCTGGTGCAGCGGGACGCGGTCCGCCCAGCCGTCGGCCAGCGGTGCCGCCTCCTGGTATCCCTCCAGGACCCGGCCGAGATGGGGGCACCCGAAGAGGTGGAGCATCGCCAGGTCGGTCTCCCGGTGACCGCCGTGAGCCGCCGGGTCGATGAGCCATACCCGCCCGTCGGCGCCCCACAGGACATTGCCGTTCCACAGGTCGCCGTGCAGCCGGGCGGGCGGCTCGGCGGGACCGGCCAGTTCGGGCAGCCGCTCGCAGACCTCTTCGAACACCCTCGCCTCGGCGGGCCGCAGGGTGCCGTTGTCGACGGCACCCCTCAGGTAGGGCAGCACCCGGTGCTCCACGTACCAGTCCGGCCAGTCGGTGCCGGGGACGTTGCGCAGGGGCGCCAGACCGATGAACGCGTCCTCGGGGCCGCCGGGCGGCGGCGCGCCGAATGCGGGCGCCCCGGCGGCGTGCAGTGCCGCGAGGCCGCGGCCGAATCGGAGGGCCACATGGGCGTTCGGCCGGCCGGGCGGAACACGGTCGGTCACCAGACGGTGCGTGTCGTGGCCGTGCACGGAGGGGACAGGGACCGCACCGGCTTCCGCGAGCCAGCGCAGCCCCGCCGCCTCGGCCAGCAGCGCGT
This sequence comes from Streptomyces sp. NPDC046931, assembly GCF_040644655.1. NCBI lineage: Bacteria > Bacillati > Actinomycetota > Actinomycetes > Kitasatosporales > Streptomycetaceae > Streptomyces > Streptomyces sp. NPDC046931. Next base: position 168,548 of record NZ_JBEYWX010000014.1, on the reverse strand, counting down.
CCGGGTCGTCGCCGCGCTTGACCATCACCACCAGGTCCCCGCTCAGAGTGACCTCGGTGAGCGACCCGGACACCGGGCGTTCACCGGTCACCGGGAGTCCGGTGAAGCGGGTCGCGGCGGCACCCTCCGTGGTCAGCACGCCTCGCCTCCTTCAGGATCTGCCGGACACAATCCCGGACCGCCGCCCTACGGCACCGGGCGGCCGTGGTGCAGCCCCGGAGGGCCGTGGGGCAACGCCCGGACGCTACCGTACGCCCCGGTCCCCGCCCCGACCTCGACCCGGAGACCAAAAGGGGAGTGGGCTCGGGCGGGCGGGGAACTCGTCAGCGTTGTGTGCGCGAGGGTTCTGCTGACCGGGTGGTTCAGCTTCCTGGACGGTGAGGCCACCGCGGGGGACGTATTGGCCCTGCGGCGGGTCGAGGAGGTGCTGCGTCGCGAGGGCATCGACTACGACGTGGCATGGAGCGCGGGTTTCCGGCCCTCGGCGCTGCACCTGGACGAGGTGCGGCCGCCCGCGTACACCCACTTGGTCTTCGTCTGCGGCCCGTTGCACGGCCCCCGGGTGGAGGAGCTGCACCGGCAGTTCGCGCACTGTGTGCGTATCGCTGTCGGGACCTCCGTCCTCGACCCCCAGGATCCCGCGGTCAGCGGGTTCCACCGGGTGCTGGCGAGGGACGCTCCGGCCGCCGAGCCGGAGCCGGACCTCGCCGCCCACGCCCCCGCCGAACCGGCGACGCCCGTCGTCGGGGTGATCCTCACGTCCGGGCGGCACGAGTACGGGGAGAGGCGACGGCACGGCGAGGCCGCAGAGGAACTCACGGGGTGGCTGATGGAGAAGGACTGCGCCTGCCTCGAGTTGGAGACCCGGCTCGACAGCCGTGACTGGCGGCTGTGCGCCACCCCCGGCCAGGTGCAGTCCGTGCTGGCGCGGATGGACCTGGTGGTCACCGATCGGCTGCACGGGTTGGTGCTGGCGCTGCGCGGCGGGGTGCCCGCGCTGGCCGTGGACCCTGTGGAAGGCGGTGCGAAACTCACCGCCCAGGCCGAGGCCTGCGGCTGGCCCGCGCTGGTGCCGGTCGACCGTCTCAGCACCCGGCGGTTGGACCACTGGTGGAACTGGTGCCTGACCTCCGGCCGGGTGGCTGCCCGGCAGGTACGCCGCGAATTCCTGGAGGACCCGGAGTCGGACAGCGCCGCCGGGCTGGTCGCGGCCCTGTCCGAGCGGCCGGAGACGGCCGTGGCCCGTGGTGGGCCGGGGGGCGGGGGACGGCGCCTTCGCCGGGAGGCGGCCGCTGAGGGCGGGTCCGCGAGGCCCGACGCACGGTGAGTGGGGGCGTGGTCGGGTGGACGCCCCTGTGGCGCAGGCGCAGCCCTCGTCGGAGCATGAAAGGGACCCACCGGGGCGCTCGGCGTCTTTCCCGGGGCCCGGCCGAGCGCGGGCGCACAGGAGCCGGCGCCGTGTGCAGGCAATCCTCATCGGCGGAAGGAAGAGCGCGCTCATGACGCCGACCACGTTCTCCGCACCGTCCGGGGCGCGGCCGGACCGGGGCCGTGCCCCGGCGACGCTCGAACCCCGGGCCGGCGGTGGTGCCGGGCCGGCCGGTGGTCCCGTATGACGCGCTGCTCCCTCCCGGAGGAGCCCATGCCCGGGCCCGCCGGCTGCGCTCCTCCCGCACCCGAGGGGAACCCCTGCCGGGTCACCGTCGCGATGATCACCCGCGATCGCCTCCGGAGCGTGCTGCGCACCTTGGACCGGCTTGCCGCGCTGCCCGAGCGGCCCCCGGTCATCGTCGTGGACAACGGCTCCGCCGAGGCGACCGTGGCCGCGGTGCGCGCCCATCCGCTGGGCGCGCGGGTCCTGACCCCCGGGGGGAACCTGGGCGCGGTCGGCCGCAACCTCGCGGTGCGGCACGCCACCACCCCGTACGTCGCGTTCAGCGACGACGACTCCTGGTGGGCCCCGGGTGCCCTGGAGACCGCCGCGGACCTGTTCGACGCGCACCCGAGGCTGGGTCTGCTGGCGGCGCGCACCCTGGTCGGCCCGGACGGTGCCGAGGATCCGCTGAACTCCGTACTCGCGAACTCGCCGCTGCCGACCGCCGCCGACCTGCCCGGCCGCTCCGTGCTGGGCTTCCTCGCCTGCGCGTCGGTGGTCCGCCGCCGGGCGTTCCTCGACGCCGGCGGCTATCACCGCGTGCTGTTCTTCGGGGGCGAGGAGACGCTGCTCGCCTACGACTTGGCGGCCCGCGGCTGGGGGGTCGTCCATGTGCCCTCGGTGACGGCCCATCACCATCCCGAGCCCGGCGGCCGGCCCGGCCGCTCGGCGGTCCAGCGGCGCAACGCGGTGCTCACCGCGTGGCTGCGGCGGCCCGTCACGGTGGCCCTGCGCCACACCGCCGGCCTGATCGCGGCGGCGGCCCGCGGCGAGCGCGGCGCCGGTGCGGCCCTGCGCGGCACCGTCGCCCGGCTCCCCGCCGCCCTCAAGGACCGGGAACCGCTGCCCGAACGCATCGAGCACGCGGCCCGCCTCCTGGACCGGGCGGCCCCGTGACCACCGGCGACAACGACCACGACGGCAACCGACGAGCAAGGACCGGCGGAGGGCACATGAACCCCGTCGCCCCGCAGCGACGCGCCTCGCCCGCCCGCGAGGACGGTGTACGCCCCGGGCGGGCACGGGAAACCCGGGCCGGTCACGGCGACGCGCGCGCGGACCCCCGTACGACCGTCGTGGTGATCACCCGTGACCGCACACCGTGCCCCGCGACCGGGCGTCGCTGCGGGCGTTCGGACGGGCGCTGGCGGGACTTCCCTGGGTGCTCCGGCAGCGCGATCCCGTACCGGCCGAGCTCGAGGCCCGGTTGACGGCCCTGGAACGGGCGCGGCGCCACTCCCCGGCTCGCAGGTACGTCGGCTGAGAGAGCGTCAGCGTCTGCGCCCCCGCCCGCACGGCGGCCGGGGGCGGAACCGTGCTTCAGCAGTGCGGCGGCCGGGGAACCAATCCCCGGCCGCCGCTTCTTCCCGCTCCTCGGGTCACTCGTTCTCGAAGACGGCCTTGCTCACCTCGGCCGGATTCTGGAACTTCTTCTTGCCCAGGTGGGAGATGCGCTCCGTGATCTCCTTGGGCGCTGGTTCTTCTGGGCGACCTTCTCGAGTTGCCGCGTGTCGGCCGGGTACTCCGCGCCGGACAGCGCTTTCTGCAGATCAGTGGGGCTGACACCCGCCATGGCTCCTCCAGGGCGGTAGACGGTTCGTGTTCCGGTTGAGCCGGCGCCGACAGCAGCGCCGGCAGGGCGAGTGCCCGTGCCCCGGCGGGACGATGCGGAGCGACTCAATCCTGCTTTCCCCGGCCCGTGAGAGCGTCGCGGACCCGGTCTACGAGCCCGGCCCCGGGGGCGAGCAGCTTGTTGGCCGGCGGGGTGTCGGGCGCGGACGGGTGCGGTCGGGTCGGGGCCGTCTTCTTGGCCCGCCGGATCTTATCGCCCAGATCGTCCAGCGCCTCCGCGGAAGCCGCCTGCTTGAGCTTGGGGAAGAGGTTCTCCTCCTCGTCGGCCACATGCGCGCGGATCTCGCTCATGAGCATGCTGATCAACCGGTCGAATTCGGGATCGTCGGCCTCGTGGCCCTCCAGATCCTTCATGATCCGCTCCGCCTTGGAGTGGTCCTCGATCTCCTTGTCGGCGATGGCGTCCCCGCCGGGCACGTACTTGCGCACCGCCGGGTAGAGATAGGCCTCCTCGGCCACCGAGTGGCGCACGAGCTCCATGGTGACCTGATCTGCGTAGATCTTGCGGTTCTTGTCCCCGGGCGGCAGCGCCTCGATACGGCCGAAGAGCTCCTCCACCTCCCGGTGATCCGTCACGAGCTCGTTGACGACGTTTCCTCCGTGTCCCATGTTCCGCACCTCCACTGCGATACGACGGCCCCTGCGACCGGGCCGACCCAGCACGCCGGGTGCCCCGGTCGGCGGCCGACTAACGGGTCACCCCGGTCAAGGCCCTCGTACGGCCGATGCCGGCGGCCGGGGACCTGCGGTGCCGCCCGCGGGTCTCAGGAGCCGCGCCGGTCCTCGGTGGGGGCCGGGCGGCGCTGGAACAGGGAGTACAGCCACAGCAGGGACGGGACGAGCAGCACCGCGCCGACCGCCAGGGCGCCGAGGCTCGTGCCGAGCACGGAGGACTCGGAGGCGCTGGCGGCGACGGTGACCGACGGGGGCAGCATGGCCGGGTACTGGGCGACTCCCCAGCTCCACAGGACGGCGGCGACGGCGGACGCCGCCGTGACCCGCACGAACGTCATCTCGGCGCGCAGCAGCAGCACCAGACTCACCGCGCCCAGCACGGCGGACACCAGGACCACGGGCAGCGCCCGGTGCGTGAGGCCGTGGAACAGCTGCGGGGCGTCCGCGTGCAGAATCGCGATGCCGGCCAGGGCCACCATCCCGGTCACCACCCCCGTGGCCAGGGCCCGGCGCCGGAAGTAGGCCGCCAGGTGCGCCTCACCGGACCGTGCGGCGTCCCCGCTGAGATACACGGCCGCCAGATAGGCGCAGGTGAGGATCGCCAGCACACCGCCGAGCGCGGACGTCGGATTGAGCCAGCCGGTGATCAGGTTCCCCTTCGCCAGACCCGGCGGGACGCGCCCGGAGGCCACCGCTCCGGCGACCGAGCCGAGGAAGTAGGGCGTGACCACCGACGAGACGGCGAAGCAGCCGCCGAACAGCCGCTGCTGCCACACCTCGGTGCTGACCTTGCGGAAGGCGAACGCGGCGCCGCGCGCGATGATCCCGAGGGCGGTCAGCGTCAGCGGGATGTACAGCGTGGACATCACGGCCGCGAACACAGGGGAGAAGCCCGTCCACAGCAGGACCACGACGAAGATCAGCCACACGTGGTTGGCCTCCCAGACCGGGCCGATGCTGTGCTCGATGAGCCGACGGGGCGCTCTGCCGCGCTCGCTCCCACCGGCGAGAAGGTCCCACAGACCCGCCCCGAAGTCGGCGCCGCCGAAGAGGGCGTAGCAGGTCAAACCGACCCACATGACGGCCAGTGTCGCGTTGGCCAGCATCAGCGTCCCCCTGTCTCGGTGGTGCCGGCGGAGCCGGTGGGGCGGATGGACCCGGTGGGGCGGATGGACCCGGTGGGGCGGGCGGATTCGGGGGAGCTGGCGGACCCGGTGGGTGAGCGGTCAGACAACGGGGTACTCCTCCACGTCGCTCTCCTGGGGCGCGACGGGGACGGGCCGGTCCCGCGTCAGCCGCCGGAGCACGTACACCGTGCCGATCGTCATCAGCACATAGACGGCGACGACCAGCCACAGGCCGATCGCCAGCCCCGGAGCGACGTTCACGGCATCGCGAACGCGCAGCAGGCCCCACACCACCCACGGCTGACGTCCCTCCTCGGTCACCGTCCAGCCGCACTCGAGGGCCACGACCGCCGCGGGACCGGTGAGGGCCCCGAGCGCGAGGAAGACCCGCAGCGGGCGGCCCATGCCCTCCAGCCAAGGGGCGCGGCGGCGCCTGTGGTGCAGCGCGAGCACGAGCAGCCATACGCCGACGGCGAGCAGGAACATGCCGCAGCCGACCATCAGGTCGAAGGCGAGGTGAACCCCCGTGACCGGGGGCCGGTCGCCGGGCGGCACCTGTTCGAGTCCCTGGATCACCGTGTCCGGGCTGAATCCGACCAGCAGCGACAGCCCGTTGGGAATCTCCAGCCCGTACCGCAGTCCGTTCTTGCCGGCGATGCCGCCCAGGGTCAGCGGGACGTGGCTTCCGGTGCGGTAGACCCCTTCCATCGCGGCGAGTTTCACCGGCTGGTACTGGGCGACGAAGCGGGCGGCCCAGTCACCGACGACCAGCTGGACGGGGGTGATGACGGCGCCCAGGGCCAGGGGAACCGTGAAGCCGATTCGGTGATAGCGGTCCCGGCGGCCACGCAGCAGCGCGACCGCGTACACGCTGCTGGTCAGGAAACACGCCACCATCAGCGCTGCGAGGATCATGTGCGTGGTCTGTGGCGGTGTCGCCGGGTTCAGCATGGCCGCCCACGGGTCCACGTGAACGACCCTGCCGCCGCGCACCGTGAAGCCCCGGGGCTGGTTCATCCAGGCGTTCGCGGAGACGACGAAGAAGGCCGACGCCACCCCGGCGACGACGATGGGCACGCCCGTGAGCAGGTGCAGGCGGTGCGCCAGCCGGTCCCACGCGTACAGGTAGATCCCGAGGAAGATCGCCTCGATGAAGAAGGCGATGCCTTCCAGGGCGAACGGCAGCCCGATCACCTGACCGTAGATGCCCATCAGGCCCGGCCACAGCAGGCCCAGCTCGAAACTGAGGATCGTGCCGGACACCGCGCCGACGGCGAAGAGCACTCCCATGGCCCGGGCCCACCGGCGGGCCAGCAGCCGGTACGAGGGGTCCTGGGTGTGCCCGCCCCACCACTCCATGATCAGGGTCAGCAGCGGCAGTCCGACACCGAGGCAGGCCAGCACGATGTGCCAGGCCAGGGAGAACCCCATCTGGGCCCGGGCGGCGTCCAGGTCGCCCGGGCCGGCGCCGGCGGCGCTCAGTGCGCGCGGCAGCACGGTGACCGGTTCCATCGGACACTTCCTCTCTCCACCCGGTGCCACCGACCGACGGCGGCCCTGACACGGTTGCCCGTCTCGCGGCCCGAAGCGGGCGCGCCGCGCGTGACCTGTCGGTTTTCCCCGCAAACGGAGCATCACCGGAGGCAGCCGGCCCGCCGGGCCGGCTGCCTCACGGGAGGCGGCGAAGGAAGGGGGCCGGGAGCGGGTGGGGCGCAGGTGGCGTGGGTACTCGACAGTCCCGTGTCCATCCGCGGACGCACCGCGGAGAAAGGGGTGAGGCGCGATGAGCGATGTACGGAGCGCCGGCGCGACCGCCGCGCGCCGGGCCCGCCGGACCCGAACCGACCTGCTGGGCATCTACCTCAACGACCACCTGGCGGGCTCCACCGTCGGGATCCGCCGTTCCGCGTACCTGGCCAGGTCGTTGCGCGGCTCTCCGCTCGGCGCGCCGCTCGCGCCGATCGCGGCCGAGATCGCGGAGGACCGCGAGGCCCTGCTCGAGACCATGAGAAGGCTCGGGGTTCCGGCGCGCCGCTACAAGGTCTGGACGGCAGCCGCGCTGGAGCTGGCGGGGCGCCTGAAGCCCAACGGCCGTCTCGTCGGCCGCTCCCCGCTCACCTCACTGGTCGAACTGGAGCTGCTCCGGCTCGGAGTGGAGGGGAAGGCAGCCGGATGGCGGACGCTGCGCCGGGTCGCGGAGAGTGACGGACGCCTCGACCCGGCGCGGCTCGACGACCTCATCGCACGGGCCGAAAGGCAGCTGAGCACGCTGGAGGACCTGCGTATGCAGCAGTCGCAGGAGACGTTCCTGGCGACGTGAGACGCCCCGGAGGAGCCGGAGGAGACACGGATGAGCGAGAGCACGCCTTCGCAGGCGGAGGGCGAGCGGTTCCCGGACGAGATGGGCGACGCCGACCAGCCGCCGCGCACCACACCCTCGCAGGCGGAGGGCGAGGGCGACGAGGCCGAGGAGGAGGGCCTCGGCCCCGAGACGGACGACGCCGGGGAGTGAGGTTGACAACCGGTACCCGGGAACCGGAGGCCTGAGCCACGGCGGCCGGCCCTTGTGAGCAAGTGCACAGGCAGCGGCAAGTCCCCGATATCGTCGGGGACTTACCGCTGTCCGGGCGCCCCGGCCGAGAGCACTCGGTGGACGACTCGGCGGTCCGTTCCCCACGATGAAGAGGCCGTATTCGCCGGGGTTCCGTGAGGGACTCCGGGCAGAGCACGGCCACCGCAAGATCTGGTGGAGCGACCGCGCAGCGTAGCCCGGTTCACCGAGCTCCCGCCGATTCCTCTCTGTGAGTCCTCCGGGACCGTATCCGAGTCATCACTGTGCCTTCTTTCCCTGCCGTTTCCGTACCCCGCCCTGCCTCCGCCCCCGTCCCGCCGCCGACCGAGTCCACCTCCCCGTGGCGTTCCCTGCGCTACCGCAGCATGCGCTGGTGGTCCCTGGCGAACTTCGTGTCGAACGCCGGCACCTGGATGCAGCTCACCGTGCAGAACCTGCTGGTGCTGCAGATCACCGGGTCCGCCGCCGCCACGGGACTGTCGATCTCCGTGCAGGCCGCTCCCGCCCTGCTGGTGAGCCTTCTGGGCGGTGCCGCCGTCGACCGCTGGCCCCGGAAGGTCACCGCCACGGTCAGCCAGGTGCTCCTCGGCACCGTCGCCTTCGTGACGGCCGTCCTGGTCGCCTTCGGCCGGCTCGACCTGCCGGCGCTGCTGGCGCTGGCCGCCGTCACTGGTCTCGTCGCCACCGTCGACGCTCCCGCGTGTGCCCTGCTGGGCAATGACCTGGTCCGACCGGAGGATGTGCCCTCCGCCATCGGGGTGGGCTCCCTGGTGCACAGCGCGGGCCGGCTGACCGGTACGGCGCTCGCCGGTGTGGCGGTCGCGTTCTTCGGAACGGCCGCCGCCTATGGCGCCAACGGGCTGTCCTTCCTGTTCGTGGCGTCGGTCATCCCGTTCCTGCGTCCGGTCCCCGGCGCCGGCCGGTCCGCCGAGCGCCGCCCACGCGCGATCCCCGCGCAGCGCGGCAGCCAGGCGCCGGCCAAGGAGATGACCGTGCGCGAGGGACTGGGCTTCTTCATGCGCCGCCCCCGGCTCGTCGCCCTCGCCGGTATCACCGGCCTCAGCGCGGTGTTCGGGCGGAACTACGGCCTGACCCTCGCCGTGCTCGTGACCGGGCCGCTCGCCGGCGGTGCCGGAGCGTTCGGCACGGTGTCCACGGTCCTCGCCGTGGGAGGCATCATCGGTGCGTTCCTCGGCGCCCGGCTGCGCCGGCCGTCCGTTCGACTCGTGTGCACCCTGGCGGCCGCCGGCGGTCTGCTGCAGGTCGTGGCCGGGCTGTCGCCGTCGCTGGCCGTCCTGCTGGTGCTGGTGCTGCCCATGGCCGTGGTGGAGACCGTCTCCGACACCGCGGGGACGACCGTGCTGCAGACCGACCCGCCTCCCCATCTGCGCGGACGTGTCCTCGGCGTGTGGGGCACCATCAGCACGGCCTGGGGCCTCGGCGGCCCGCCCGCGCTCGGCCTGCTGATGCAGGTGGCCGGTGCGCGGGGCGCCCTGGTGGCCGGCGGGTTGATCATCGCCGGTGCCGTCACCGCGGGCTTCGCCCTGCGCCGCCGCCGCACCGTATCGCCGGTGCTCGTGCGCACCGAGGCGCGCGAGGCCGTCCCGGCGCAGCCGGAGCTGAGCCAGGCCGCCTGATCTCGCCTTGTTCAGCGGCGCGGGGGCGCGCGCTTCCGCGTCCCCGCCGCGGGGCGGGGGCGCGGAAGCGGCCGGTGCGGGATGCCCCGGCCCCGCGCCGTGTGTCATCAGCCGGGGGTGCGTAGGCCCCGTGTGAGGGCAGCGGCTTCCGTGTCGGTTTCGGGGTGCGCGCACTGGGTGCCCGCGATCGTGGCTTGCGGGCGTTTGAGCAGCTCGCCGATCGCGGAGACGACCTCGCCGACGGTGATCGTGAGCAGCCGTTCGTCCGGCACCCGCCCGTGCGCGTCCCCCGGGTGGGCCGAGCCGTCGCCCGCCGGATGCCACAGCACCCGATGACGGGCGTCGACGGGCGGCCCCCACAGCCGAGGGGCGACCGGGCCGAACAGCACCACCGACGCGGTGCCCAGCGCCGTGGCCAGATGGGCGAGCCCCGTGTCCCCGACCACGACACAGCGGGCACCCGCGACCAGGGCGGCCAGCCGGTCGAACGGCACGTCCTGCGCGCCTCCCAGCACCGCCGCCGGCGGCAGTCCGGCCTCCGCCGCCACGAACCGTGCGAGCGAACCCTCCCCGGCGCCCGCGGTCACGACGACCTCGTGACCCCGGCGGCGCACCTCCCCCGCCACGGCCGCGAACCGCTCCTTCGGCCAGCACCGGGCGGCGGCGTCGGCACCCGGGTGCACGATGACGGCGCCCGGCGCGGGAGAGGGGACCGAAGGCGCCGGGATCTGCACCTCCGCCGGATCGGCCGCGATGCCGTACCAGTCCAGCAGCCGGCACCACCGCTCCCGTTCGTGTTCGTCCTCCCGCCACCGGGGGCCGGGGATGCCGGGCGTCCCCGGATGGGCGTAGGCGAGGATCCGCCCGGGCCGCAGCCGCTGGAGGAGCAGATGGCTCGGTGGCCCGTTGCCGTGCAGGTCCACGGCGAGATCGGGAGGCGGTCCGGTCCACGCCAGGTCCGTGGGCACCGCCCGGCCCGCCGCCGACGCCGGCAGCAGCCGGTCCACGAGGCCCGTCGCGGCGGCCGCCTCGGTGAGCCGCTCGGGCGCGGCGAGCACTATCTCGTGCCGGGGCAGATGCCGGCGCAGCGCCCTGAGGGCGGGCACCACGGTCAGCAGATCCCCCAGCCCGAGCGCCCGCAGCACCAGCGCCCGAGGCCGGCCCGGCCCCGGCGGTGTCCTGTGCCGAGCCGGGGCGTTCACGGAGGTGAGCCCGGGGGTACGGCGGCCTGCGCCGCCCGCAGCGCCAGGCGGGTGGTGGAGCGGCCGTCGAGGTAGGGCAGGACGACCGCCTGCCCGCCCCACGCCCGCAGCGCCTCGGCCTCGGGCAGCTCCTGTACGGAGTAGTCGCCGCCCTTGACCCACACATCGGGCCGCAGCCGCCCCAGCAGTGTCTCCGGCGTGTCCTCCTCGAAGACGGCGACGGCGTCCACGCTGCCGAGCGCCTCCAGCACCCGGACCCGGTCCGCCACGGGGTTGATCGGGCGCCCCGGGCCCTTGAGGCGGGCGAGGGAGGCGTCGGAGTTGAGACAGACGATGAGGCAGTCGCCGATGCGCCGTGCGCTCTCCAGCAGGCCGACGTGCCCGGCGTGCAGCAGATCGAAGCAGCCGCCGGTGGCCACCACCGTGCCTCCTCGCGCCCGCACGCGCTCCGCGAGGGTGAAGGCGTCGGTCCGTGGCGTGTCCATGTGCGGCGCGGGCGCCGTCCGCCACAGCGCCGGGTTTCCGGCACCGCCCGCCGCCACGAACGCGGCGGCCTCGGCGACGGCCCGCTGCACCGCCTCCTCCGGCAGCGCCCCGTCGGCAAGCGCCGCCGCCGCCGTCGCGGCGAAGCAGTCGCCGGCGCCGCATGGATCCCCCTGGGCCCGGTAGGGCGCCGGGACCAGCATCGGTGTACCGGTGCCCGGCCTGGCCAGCAGCGCGCCGCGCTCGCCCAGAGTCACGGCCACGCCGGCCGTCTGCCAGCGCTCGGCGAGTTCCGCCCCCCGCTCGGCGTACGCACGCAGCGATTCCCCCTCGCCCGGGCACAGGGCGCGGGCCTCGGCGGCGTTCGGGGTGACCAGCCGGGCCCGCGGCACGGGCGCGTCGCCCCGGGGGTGGGGGTCCCACACCAGGGGTGTGCGGGCGGCGACGGCCGCGAGATGCCCCCGCACCGCGCTCGCCGTGCGTCGGCCGTAGTCGGCGACGAGCACTGCATGGGCCTGGGCCAGCGCGTCCCGCACCGCGCCGTCCGGTTCGCCGGGTGTGCCGCCGCCCCGGTCGATCCGCACCAGGGGCCGGCCGCTCGCCAGCACCCGGGTCTTCACCGGCAGGCTCCCCTTCAGGGGTATCTCCACCAGCCGGACCCGGCCGCGCAGCGCACGGCGTACGGCCTCGCTCGCGGAGTCGTCGCCGAGCGCGCTGACCAGGATCACATCCCGGCCGTCCCGGGCGGCCAGCGCGGCGGCCAGCCCCGCTCCGCCGGGATGGCGCCGGTCCTCGGTGACATCGACCACGGGCGCGGGGGCGTCCGGGGACAGACGGCTGGCGACGCCCTCGATGTCCTCGTCGAGCAGCACGTCCCCCACCACCACGAGCGGCCCCGGCCCCTTCACGACGCCCTCCGGTGGGCTCCCACCGTACGGTGCGCCGCCTGGTGCCCCGCGCCCCCCGCGGGCCCGGCGAGTGCCGCGTCGAAGCCCTCGCACAGCAGGTGCACGGCGACGAGGTGGGCCTCCTGGACGGTCGCCGTGGTGTCGGCGGCGATGCACAGCGCATCGTCCGCCGCCTCCGCCAGCGGATTCGGGCCCGGCCCGGTCAGCGCCCAGACGCGCAGCCCGCCCGCCCGGCCCGCCATGGCGGCGGTGATCAGATTGGCGCTGCGGCCGGAGGTGGACAGCAGCACGAGCACGTCCCCGGGCCGGCCGTGGGCCGTCACCTGCCGTGAGTACACGTGGTCGAATCCGTAGTCGTTGCCGATGGCGGTCACGCTGGAGGTCTCCGCGTGCAGGGAGATGGCCGAGAAGGCCGGCCGCTCCCTGCGGTACCGGCCCACGAGCTCGGCGGTCAGATGCTGGGCCTGGGCGGCGCTGCCGCCGTTGCCCGCCGCCAGCAGCCGGCCGCCGGCGGGGAGGACGGCCGCGAGCCGGACGCCCCAGTCCGCGATCCGGTGCAGTTCGTCCCGGCGCAACCGGACGAGCGCCCGCTCCAGTGACCGGCAGTGCAGCTGTGCGGCATCGAGTGCAGGGGTTTCCGTTGGTTCCGTCATGCTGATCGGGCGTACCGCGTCGCAGTCGACGGCGGCCGGACCCGCACCTCCTTCGGACGTCGGTGCTGCGCGGTCGGTCGGGAAGGCTGTTCGTGGGCCGGGCGCTCGGCCCGGGCGGGCAGGGGCCGTGTCAGACCACCCCCGTGACCGCGGGCTGGGCGTCCAGGACGGCGCAGTACGCCGTCTCGGTGGCCGCGGCGACCCGGCCCCAGCCGTACCGGCGCAGCACGCGACGCCGGCCCGCCGCACCGCACGCCTGACGGGCCCCGGGGTCGGCGAGCAGCTCGCCGACGGCCCGGGCGAGTGCGTCCGGGTCGCGGGGCGGCACCAGCCGCCCGGTGCTCGGGTCCGCGACCGTGTCCAGCTGGCCGCCCACCGCGCTGGCGACGACCGGCCTGCCGCACGCCATCGCCTCCAGCGGCACGATCCCGAACGGCTCGTAGTCCGCGGGGCACACCACCACGTCCGCCCCCCGCAGCAGCGCCGGAACCTCGTGGGTTGGCACCCCGCCGATGAAGCGGACCCGGCCGGCGACACCGGCGTCCGCGGCGACACGGCGCAGCCGGCGCACCTCCGGATCGTCGTCGAGCCGGTCCGCCGGAGGACCCCCGACGACGACGAGCTCGGTGCCGGGGAGCAGGGTCAGCGCTTCGATGGAGACCGCCGCGCCCTTGCGCGGAACCAGGCGGCCCAGCTGGAGCAGCCGATGCCGGGCGGTACCGGGTGCGGCGCCCGGCCCGCGCGGGGTGAACAGTTCGGTGTCGACCCCGCACGGCACGACGGTGATCCTGCCGCCGGGGATGCCCATGCGGCCCAGTTCGACGACCTCGTCCCTGCAGGTCGCGATGACGCGGTCGCAGCCCAGGCCGACCTCCGTCTCGTAGGCGATGCGCTCCGGGGGGCTGGTGTCCGCCAGCTGCTGATGCCGTCGCTTCACGGTTCCGAGCGCGTGGTAGGTGTGCAGCAGGGGCAACCCCAGCTCGCGCACGGCCCGCAGGGAGGCGATCCCGGACATCCAGAAGTGCGAGTGCACCACATCGGGGGGACTCACCCGCCAGGTCCTGGCGAGGTGGCGTCCGAACTCGCCCATGTGGGGCAGGAGTTCGTCCTTGGGTATGGGCTCGGGCGGCCCCGCCGGGACATGGCGCACCTCGACCCCGTCGCGCAGCGCCACCCGGTCCGGCAGGTCGGGGTCGTCGCGGCGGGTGTAGACGGTCACCCGGTGGCCCCGGTCGGCGAGTGCGCCGGCGAGATGGGCGACGTGGACGTTCTGCCCGCCGGCGTCGACCCCACCGAGGGTGGCCAGCGGGCTCGCGTGTTCCGAGACGAGTGCGACCGAGAGGGAGCCGGGCCCCTCCGGGTGGAAGGTGGCGGCGGCGAGGGGGCGGAGGGACGAGGTCATGAGCGGGCCTCCGTCATCACGCGTTCCCAGTCGGCGAGGAAACGCTTGAGCCCGTACCGTCCGAGGGCCGCCTGCCGGGCGCGTTTGCCGTCGGCGGCCGCGGCTTCCGGTTCGTGCAGATAGTGCCGGGCGGTTCGGGCCAGGACGTCGGGGCGGGTCGACAGGGTGCCGGCGCCGGGCGGCACTGCCTCGACCACCTCCGTGGTGGCCAGCGCCACCACGGGCATCCCCAGGTGCATGGCCTCGAGCAGTGACAAGCCGAGGGACGTCCAGCGCACCGGATGCAGATAGAACCGGCGCTCCGCCATGGCCCGGTGCAGCTCCGCCTGCGGCAGATCGGCGCTGCGGCACCGCTCCCCGGGCAGGCCGAGACGGGTGGCCAGGCCCTCGGTGCCCATGCCGAACACGTCCAGCGGGACGGCCTCGGCGAGGGCGGGCAGCAGGTCCGTACCGGTGTGACGGCCGCGCCGCACCGGCTCGTTGACGACGACGGCGGCGCGGGCCAGCCGGCCGGTGTACTGGTGACCGGGGTCCACGACGCCGTGTTCGATCACCTCGGTGCGGGTGCCGCCGGAGTCCCAGAACAGCCGGTTGAAGTGGGTGACATGAATCAGCGTCAGGTCCGACCGGTCGGCGAACGGATGCCGGGTGAGGGGGACGTCCCCGTCCGGGGCATTGTGTTCGAGGTAGACGGCGGGCACGTCACGACCGGGACGGCGTCCGCCGAGCCAGCGCTCGGCCAGCTCCGGCTCGTGGGGCCGCTGCAACAGGACCAAGTCGACTTCGGCGTCCCGTAGTTCCTCCGGCCTCACCTCCCGCACCGAGGCGGGCCAGGAGAACGTACGGGCCCGCCCGAGCCCGTCCGGGTCGCGGCCTGGCGTCACGGGAACGAGGTAGGTGTGGGGGCCCTGGACGAACGCGGTCGTCCAGGAGCCGTGCACATGCCACAACAGGATGTTCATACGGTCGCTCCTCGTTCCGTTTCGGACCCGTCGCCCGGGCCGGGCACATCCCCCGGCCCCGACGGCACATCCACATCGGGATTCGCCCGGTTCGTCTTTCGGGTGCGGTCCGAGTGGGGGGTTCCGGCCGGCCGGTTCCCCTGGAGTGCGGCCACGGCGGCGAGTACCTCTGCGTCGCTCACCCCGTCGAGACACGGATGACCCGGCACACCGCACCGGCGTGCCCTGCTGCCCGCGCACTCCGCCTCCTGGTCCCCGAGCAGCACATGGGGTACGCCGTACGGACCCCACCGCTCGGCGGGTACGACCGGCGCGAACACCGAGACCACCGGTGTCCCGACCGCGGCGGCCAGATGCGCGGGGCCGGTGTTGCCCACCACCGCCACCCGCGCACCGGCCAGGACACCCGCGAGGTGGCGCAGGTCGGTGGCACCGCCGAGGTCCAGCCCGTGCTCTCCCGCCACCTTGGCCGTCAGGTCCCGCTCCCCGGGCCCTCCCGTCACCACGACCCGGTGGCCCCCGGCGGCGAGGGCGGCCGCGGCCCGCGCCGCGCGTCCGGGGCTCCACGCCCGGGCCGGGACCGCCGCACCGGGGTGCACCACGACATACGGCCCGGACCCCGTCAGATGCGTGGTGTCCGGCGGAGTGCTCACACGCAACGCCCCGTCGTCGCCCGGCGGCAGTGCGAATCCGGCCTCCCGTGCCAGGTCCAGCGCCGCAAGAGCCTCGTGCCGGTGCGGCAGCCGACGGTGACGCAGATCCAGCAGGGCGCCCGGGTAGTCCTCGCTGTCGGCCGCCGTCCAGCCGACCCCGGCGAGCTTGAGCAGCAGCGCGATCGGCAGCGGGCTCTGGTGGTAGGAGACCAGCACCAGAGCCCGGTCGAAGCGGCCGGCGGTCAGTGCCTCCAGCACACGCCGTGTCGCCGTACGGGAGACCGGCGGCGGCTCGAGCCCGACCCAGGGGGCGTCGTACTCGAGCACCTCGGCCACGCCCGGCAGCAGCTTCCCCGCCTGGACCCCCCGCGGGCCGCACAGCAGGGCGGTGTACGAGGAACCGGCCACCACGGCACGCACGGCGGGCCCGGCCAGCAGCACGTCCCCGGCGCTGTCCAGGCGGACGACCAGGGTGCGGGGGAGCCCACGGGAGCCGGTCATCGTGTCCCACCCCCGCTCGGACCGAGACCGCCGGCGTCTTCCCCGGTCTCGCTCCTCCGGCTGGCCGCCTGCGCGCCCTCGGCCCCGTACGGCACGTACGGCACGGCACCCGCGGCGGCCACCGCAGATCCCGCCCCCGGGACGGGCCCCGGATCGGGATCCAGCACAAGGCGCACAGCGGCGAGCAGGTCGCGGGCCGTGACACCGGCGGCCTCGATCTCCGCGGGCAGGGTGACCGGCGTCGGAACCAGTACCCCACGGGCGCCCGCCGCGCGTGCGGCCGCCACGTCGGCTCCGATGTCACCGATGACGACGGTCCCCTCCACCGGGACACCGAGCCGTGCGCACACGGCCGTGACCAGGCCGGGAGCGGGCTTGCGGCACCCGCAGCCGTCGTCCGGCCCGTGCGGACAGACCGCCCAGACGTCGAACGGGCCGAGGAGTTGTTCCACCCGCAGCCGCACCGCCTCCACCTGGTGGCGCGTCAGCAGCCCCCGGGCCACGCCCGACTGGTTGCTCACGACCCCGACCGGGACGCCCCGGGCCCGCACGGCGTCCACGGCCTCGCGCGCCCTCGGCATCGGCTCGACCAGCGCCGGGTCACCGTTGTACGGCACATCGCGGACGAGCGTGCCGTCGCGGTCGAAGAGCACCGCGGCCGGGCGGGCTCCCGGGAGCACCGGAGCCTGCCGTGGCTCGCCGAACAGCCAGGGCCGGGTCACCGGACGCGCGAGGGGGGTCCGGTGCCGGGGCAGCGACGAAGATCCGGTCATCGGCGGACCCTCTCCCTCACCAGCCGGTGCCGCGCCCGCGGCGGCGCACTCGCCTCGTAGGTGACGAGCGCCGGCGTACGCCGGTGCGCGACCTGCCCGCGCAGCCAGTGCCAGACGGCGGCAGGCGGGATCGCCACGCTGGTCAGTGCCATGGTGGCGAGCTCGTCCCGGGTCCGGGGTCCCGGTGCGATCCGCGCGAGGGCGAACTCGGCGGTCCCGGCCAGCCAGGCCGCCGCACACACGGCGGCGGCCCGCGGCCGGCGCAGGACGGCGCAGGAGAGCGCCGCCGCGGCCGTCGCCGTCACCGCGAGGTGCCCGGGCAGGCGCCCGCGCGGCGCCCCGGCCCGGCTCCACCAGCCGGGGCCGTGCAGCCGCGTCATCAGCACGTCGTCCGCGTTGCCCGCCTGAAGGCGTACGGAGACCCAGCGGTCGGCGGGGCGCACCGGGTGCGTCGTGGTGCGGGCGCCGGCGCTCACCGTCCAGCCGGCGCCGATCACCCGCAGGGCCAGGTCCGCGTCCTCCCGAAAGGCACGCCGGAACCGTTCGTCGAAGCCGCCGACGGCTTCCAGGGCAGCGCGCCGGTACACCATGTCGGCTGTGATCCAGCGGGCGGTGGCGAGTCCGGCGGTGTTGCGCTCCCAGTCGGTGGGCCGCCGGTCCGGCGGGAGCGGCACGTCGATACGGGCGGTGATCGCGGCCGTGTCGTCCGTCGCCTCGGCCAGATCGAGGGCGAGGTCGTCGCCCCAGGTGGGGCCCGGCACCACATCGTCGTCGAGGAAGACGATCCAGGGCACGTCACCGGCCGCCCGCCATCCGTCGTTGCGGGCCGCCGCCGGTCCCCGGGCACGGCCCCGCACGACGCTGGTGACCCCGCGCAGGGGTGCCGGCACGTCGACCGTGAGCGGTGCGCCGCCGGTCCGGTGACGGTCGTCGACGAGAACCACCCGGACCGGCCGCGGGCCGCCGGCCTCGGCCAGCGCCCGCAGACAGGCGCTCAGGCTGGGGCGGCCGAGCGTCGGTGTCACGACGGCGTACGCGTCGTCGGCGTGGCCGGGGCCCAGCGCTCGCTGCCCGCGGCCGCCCATCACGCCTCCCTCTCGTCCGCGCCGCGGAAGAGAACGCCGCGCCGGACCGCGTACGGGCCGATGGCAAGGAGGTCGACGGGGGAGGAGCCGAAGCACTCCAGTGCGTCGCGGGGATCGTCCACCATCGGCCGGCCCGCGGTGTTGAGGCTGGTGTTGACCACCA
Source organism: Streptomyces sp. NPDC046931 (assembly GCF_040644655.1). Lineage (NCBI taxonomy): Bacteria > Bacillati > Actinomycetota > Actinomycetes > Kitasatosporales > Streptomycetaceae > Streptomyces > Streptomyces sp. NPDC046931. The sequence continues at coordinate 150,466 of NZ_JBEYWX010000014.1, read as the reverse complement.
CCGGCAGCCCCGTGAGCCGCTCGAACTCGCCGAGCACCCGGGCCAGCAGCGGCTCCGTCGCCGGGTCCACGGTCTGGATGCGGGCCGTTCCGTCGACATGCACCACGGCCGGGATGCGGTCCCGCCACGCCTCGGCCACGTCATGGACGAACAGCATGTAGGGGCTGGGCAGCGGGCCGTCGAAGATCTCGGCGGCGCGGGCGGCCGCCACCATGGGTGCCACCGGCCGGAACTGCTCCCGGCCCTTGACGTCGTTGAGCCGTTCGAGATTGCCCGCGTGGCCGGGATGGGCCAGCAGCGAGCGGTGTCCGAGAGCCCGCGGCCCGTATTCGGAGCGGCCCTGGAACCAGGCGACGATCCCGTTGTCCGCGAGCGCCCGGGCCACGGTGGCGGCGATGTCCGGCGGCCGTTCGAACGGCACGGCCGCTGTCTTCAGCCACGCCCCGAGCTCCGCGTCCGACCAGTCCCGGCCCAGGTCGGTGCCGGTCATGGGCTCCGGGCCGTCGCCCTGGCCGGCCGCCAGCAGCAGCGCGCCGCCCAGTGCCGTCCCCGCGTCACCGGCCGCGGGCTGCACCCACACCCGGGCGAAGGGCCCCTCACGGGCGATACGGGAGTTGGCGACACAGTTGAGGGCGACGCCTCCGGCGAGCGTGAGCACCCGGTGGCGCGTCTTCCCGTGCAGCCAGCGCACGAGGTCCAGCAGTGTCTCCTCCAGCACCGCCTGGGCGCTGGCGGCCACGTCCGCGTGATCCTGGGTCCACGGCTCCTCGGCCCCGCGCCGCGGGCACAGTTCGGGCCAGGGAACCGCGGTGGCCCGGAACCCGCCGTCGCCCGTGGGATACACATGCCGGCGCAGCTCCTCCAGCATGCGCGGCCTGCCGTGGGAGGCGAGGGCCATCACCTTGAACTCGTCGGAGGACCGCAGGAACCCCAGATGGTCGGTGAGTTCCTCGTAGACGAGCCCGAGCGAATGGGGCAGTTCCTGCGCGTACAGGGGTTCGAGCCGGTCTCCGGAGCGGCGAGCGGCGAGGTGGGAGGCGCGCTCCCCGCGGCCGTCCAGGACCAGTACGGACGAGTCCTCGGCGCCCGGCGCGGCGAAGGCGCCGGAGGCGGCATGGGCCATGTGGTGGGGTACGAAGCGGACGATGCCGGGATCCAGGGCCGGCAGCGCGGCCTGGAGAAAACGGGGCGCCTCGCGGGCGTAGGTCTGCCGGAGGTGGTCCCAGGGGTCGTCGAGTCCCATCGCCTCGGCCGGCCGGGCCAGCTGGGGATCGTAGGAGTAGGCGACGGCGTCGAGGTCCTGGGGGCGCAGGCCGGCCCGGCGCAGACACCAGGCGGCGGCCTTCTCGGGGAGCTCCCAGGCGGAGAACGGCAGCGGCCGCTTCCCGTGCTTGCGCCGCGAGAACCGCTCCTCCTCGGCGGCGGCGACGGTCCGGCCGTCGATCACCAGGGCGGCGGCGGGGTCGTGGAAGAGAGCGTTGATTCCGAGGATGCGCATAGGGGGACCCCAGGTCTTTCGACGATGCCGTTGAAGCGGTGCGGAAATCGGGTGTGGGCGGGGTCGCAGGGGTGGGCGGATTCGGTACCGGGCCGGGGCGGGGAGCGCCGGCCCGGGCCCGGGCCGGGTGACGGGTCCGGGCTGGTCCCGGTGCGGCCGGAGCCGGGCGGCAGCCGCCCGGCACCCGGAGGGCGCCGGTGCCGGCCGGCGACCGGACGCTTGCGCCGGGTCAGCGACCGGTGGCGGCACGGAACCAGTCGATCGTGCGGCGCAGGCCCTCCTCGGCGTTCACCTGCGGTTCCCAGCCGAGCTTGTCGCGGGCCAGCGTGATGTCCGGGCAGCGCACGGCCGGGTCGTCCGTCGGCCGTTCCACGAAGCGGATCTCCGACCGGGACCCGGTGAGCTCGATGACGAGGCGGGCGAGGTCGAGCATGGTGATCTCGGCGGGGTTGCCGATGTTGACAGGGCCGCGCATACCGTGCGCCGCCGCAGCGAGGATGCCCCGGACGGTGTCGTCGACGTAGCACAGTGACCGGGTCTGGCGTCCGTCGCCGGTGACCGTGAGGGGATCCCCGTCCAGGGCCTGGCGGATGAAGGTCGGAACGGCCCGGCCGTCGTGGCCGCGCATCCGCGGACCGTAGGTGTTGAACAGCCGCACGATGCCGGTGTCGGTGCCCTTGGCCTCTGCGTGAGCGGTGGTGAGGGCCTCACCGAACCGCTTGGCCTCGTCGTAGACGCTCCGCGGGCCGACCGGGTTCACATGGCCCCAGTACCGCTCGTCCTGGGGGTTCTGCTGGGGATCGCCGTAGACCTCGGAGGTCGAGGCGAGGAGGAACCGGGCTCCGCTGCGCCGGGCCAGCTCCAGCGCGTGCCGCGTGCCGAGGCTTCCGGTCTCCATGGTGTGCAGGGGCAGCCGCAGGTAGTCGGCGGGGGACGCAGGCGAGGCGAAGTGGAGTACGAGATCGGGCGGCCGCCCGACGTCGAGCCCCTCCGCCACATTGGCCTGCATCAGGGTGAATCCCGGGTGGTCGAGCAAGGGGGAGACATTCTCGCGCCGCCCGGTGCTGAGGTCGTCCACACAGGTGACCGCGGCGCCCGAATCCAGCAGCGCTGCGCACAGATGCGAGCCGAGGAAGCCCGCGCCGCCGGTGACGACGGCGTGTGCCCACTTCCGTGAGAGAGCGTTGGCCATTGCTGTCTCCTCCCTGTGGGGCGACCGCGCATCGGTCCCCTGCTGCCGACGCCGGCTCACTGGTGTCGTGGAAGGCTGTCCGGTACCACGATCAGCGTCCGTCGGCCGGGCGCCGGTGGCTCGGTGGTGTACGGCATCCGGGTGATTCACGCAGAGTGAGGAGTCTTCTCGGGAGGCGACGTCAGCCCTCGGCCTTCTGCGCCGTCAGGCTCCAGGCGTACTGGAGCATGTCCGCCATGGTGATCGCGCTCAGGCCCGCACATGCCAGCCGCGTGGCCCGTGGCGCGGAGGCGTAGCAGCAGACCAGGGTCCCGGCCACCCAGGCGGAGGTGCAGAACGGACAGGACACCAGCTCGCCCACGGCCCGGCGCACGCCGCTGCCACGCGGCTGGTCCAGCACCTCGTCGGCCGTGCCCTCGGACTCCCGGCGGGTGAACGGCGCCCGCACGAAACTGGTGACCTTGTCCTTGGTGAGCAGGCGGGACGCCCTGAACGTCGCCGTTCCCAGGAGGGCAACGTCCCAGGGCGGTACCTGCGCGGGCAGTCGCACCCCGCGGCGCCGTGACGCCAGGGCGAACAACGCGACTCCCGATGCGAAGACCGTGGCGAGCAGCGCGTAACCCCCGAGTGGCACATCACCCGTGTCGTCGTAGCGCGACTCCTCCACGCTCATGCGACTACCTCCTGCGCCCCCGAGTCCCCGGGCGCCCCACGTGCAAACACGCGGCCTCGGCGCCCGCGCAGGACAGGCCCGGCCGGCGGCAGCCCCAGGACCGGGCGTGCGGGCCGCCCGATCACCAGGGGACGGGCGGTGTGCGGCGCAGCCTGTCCCCGGTGTCCGGCGCCTCGTCCCGGATGCTCTGCACCACGTGGCTCAACCGCACCACACCCCATACGACGAGCCCGACCCCGATGGCCTCCGGCAGGAACCACCAGCCGGTGCGGATACGCTCGTCGAACAGCGTGATGCCGAGCAAAAGACTCACGGTGGCGTCCCCGATGGTGAGCGCCGGCTGGGACGCGGCGAGCGAGCCTGCCTGAAGCGCGTTCTCCAGCAGCAGGACGGCGCAGACGCCGGTCAGCGCGAAACCGTAGGTCTGCCAGGAGGTGAGGAACGCGGGCAGACCGCCCGCCGCGAACCTGCCCGTCGCGGACTTCAGCAACGCGGCGGTCAGAGCGTTGCCGATGGCCGAGGCCGTGGCCAGCACGGCCGCCCGGAACAGCGGCGGGCGCCCGGGCCGGCCCAGGGCGACCGCTGCCGCCATGCAACCCAGGCAGAGCACCAGAGCCGGGAACCAGCGGTCCATGGGCGCCTGGTCCCGGACGCCGGAAGGGGCGGCGGACCCGAGGACCAGCGCGAGGCCGCTCACCACACAGGTGATCGCCCACCAGCCCGTGTTCGGCAGGCGCCGGTCCATCAGGGGAGCGGCGATCAGCAGGGCGAAGGGCAGTTCCAGGACGAACAGGGGTTGCACCAGCGCGATCGGCCCGTTCACCAGGGCCAGCGCCTGGAACAGTGCCGCGCCGACGACCCCGCCGACGCCGAGCAGCCAGGCGGGCCGGTGGGCGAGCTCCAGTATCAGCCGCAGGCCGCCGCCGCGTGCCACCGTGGACGCCGCCTTGCGCTGGAACGCGGTGCCCATCGCGTTACTGGCGGCCCCGAGGACCGCGAACAGCACGGCGAGAACGATCACCTCTCCAGGATGCCCCGGTACCGTGGCCTCCGGCCTCCGGGCTGCGGCATCGGGGCACGGAGAACCGGCCCCCGCCGAAGCCGAGTGAGGACGTCAGACCGGGATACCCGGCGAGACATGACACGGCTGCCGAAACGGGGACCCAAGGATCACGAGAGGCTTCACGGCCGCGAGTCGGCCGGGCCGGACCCGGCGCGCGACGCCGGCCCGGCGCACGACCCGGCGCACGACTCGGAGCCGGCGCCCGAGTCCGGCCCGGACCCCACGGCCGCGCCGCCCGGACCCGGCCCGGAGGTCGAACGCAGGGCCCCGGACGCGCCCACCGAGCTGACCGGACGGTCGTGGTGGGCGGTGCTCAGGGGCACCCTGCGCGAGTTCCGCAACGACGAGTTGGCCGACCGGGCCGCGGCCCTCACGTACTACGGGGTGCTGTCGCTCTTCCCGGCGCTGCTGGTGCTGGTGTCCCTGCTGGGTATCGCCGGCAGGTCGACGACCCACGTACTGCTGGACAACCTCAAACGGTTCGCGCCCGGCTCGGCTCGGGACATCGTCACAAGGGCCGTGGAGCAGCTCCAGGGTCACAGCGGCACCGGGTCCGTGATGGCGGTGGCGGGCCTGGTCCTGGCGGTGTGGTCGGCTTCCGGCTACATCGCCGCCTTCATCCGCACCGCCAACGCCGTCTACGACATACCCGAGGGCCGGCCGATCTGGAAAGTGCTCCCCATCCGCGTCGCCGTCACCGTGGTGCTCATGGTGCTGGCCGTGGTCAGCGCGCTGATGGTGGTCTTCACCGGCGGGCTCGCCCGCCAGGCAGGCAGCGCGCTGGGCATCGGGCACACGGCGCTCACGGTGTGGTCGATCGCCAAGTGGCCCGTCCTCGCCGTACTGGTGACGCTCATGATCGCGATCCTCTACTGGGCCGCGCCGAACGCCAAGGTCCCCGGCTTCCGCTGGATCACCCTTGGCAGCCTCCTGGCCCTCGTGATCTGGCTGGCCGCTTCCGGCGGATTCGCGGTATACGTCACCCACTTCGCCGCCTACAACAAGACCTACGGCACCATGGCGGGCGTCATCGTCTTCCTGGTCTGGTTGTGGATCAGCAATCTGGCGATCCTGCTGGGCCTGGAGTTCGACGCCGAGACCGCGCGGCAGCGGGCGATCGCCGGCGGCCTTCCCCCCGACCGGGAGCCGTACACCGAGCCGCGCGACACCCGCGCGTGGGACGAGGAGGAGCGACGCCGCCTGGAGTGACTCCGCCCGGAGTGAGAGAACCCGGTGACCCGGCGGACGGGTCGCCGGACGCCGGGGCCGGCCGCGAAGCCGTCCCCGTCACAGGCTCTCCGCGTGGTCGGGCACGTAGGTCTGGAGATCGCGCGGTGGGCGCCGGTAGCCGGTCGAGGGCGGCCGTTCCGGCAGCTCGAGCACCGGCGGCAGCACATCGCGGTACGGCACCGAGGCCAGCAGATGGGCGATCATGTTCAGCCGTGCCCTGCGTTTGTCGTCGCTCTCGACGACGTACCACGGGGCCTCCGGGATGTCCGTGTGCGCCATCATCTCGTCCTTGGCCCTGGAGTACGCCTCCCAGTGGGTGATCGACTCCAGGTCCATCGGCGAGAGCTTCCAGCGCCGTACGGGATCCTCCAGGCGGCGATGGAAACGCTCCTGCTGGACGGCGTCGCTCACCGAGAACCAGTACTTGCGCAGCAGGATCCCGTCTTCCACCAGCATCCGCTCGAAGATGGGGCACTGGCGCAGGAAGAGCTGATGCTCCTCCTTCGTGCAGAAGCCCATGACGTGCTCGACGCCGGCCCGGTTGTACCAGCTGCGGTCGAAGAGCACGATCTCCCCGGCCGCCGGCAGATGCTCGACATAGCGCTGGAAGTACCACTGGGTGCGTTCACGCTCGGTCGGCTTGGGAAGTGCGGCGATCCGCGCCACTCGGGGGTTGAGGTGTTCCGTGACCCGCTTGATGGTGCCGCCCTTGCCTGCCGCGTCGCGCCCCTCGAAGATCACGACCAGCCGGGTGCCCTCCGTCCGCACCCATTCCTGGAGCTTCACCAACTCCGTCTGCAACCGCAGCAGTTCCTGTTCGTATGTCTTGCGCGGCAGCTTTGCGGTCTGCTCGCCGGCCATGCCGCCTCCCGAGGTCGGTGATGTGCATCCCCGCCCGGCCGATGGCCGAGCCTGGCGTGGCGCACATCAGGACGCCACCGTACTGACCGGCCCCGTACCCCGCACGCGTACGGTGCACGCCCTTCCCCGCCGTGCCCGGGCGGCCGGCCCCGGCGGGTCATGCGGCGGGTTGCCCGAGAAGGTGTCCCCGCCGTCGCCCGCCGGCACCGTGGCACAGTGGCCGTATGTGTGGCCGTTACGTCTCCAGCCGCGCCCCCGAGGATCTGGTCCGGCTCTTCCACGTCACCGACTGGCGCCCCGAGGAGGCCCTGGCGCCGAGCTGGAACGTCGCCCCGACCGACGATGTGTGGGCCGTCCTCGAGCGTGCCCCGCGCACCGCGGGCGCCGAGGAGCCGGTGCGGCGGCAGCTTCGGCCGCTGCGGTGGGGTCTGGTGCCGTCCTGGGCCAGGGACGTGAAGACCGGCGCGCGGATGATCAACGCACGGATGGAGACCGTGCACGAGAGGCCGGCCTTCCGCCGCGCCTTCGTCAGGCACCGCTGCCTGCTGCCGGCCGACGGTTTCTACGAGTGGCAGCAGACGCGGGCCCGGGACACGGGCAGGATCCGCAAGCAGCCGTACTTCGTCCATCCCGAGGACGGCCGGGTCATGGCGCTCGCCGGGCTCTACGCGTACTGGCGCGACCCGGCCGTCCCGCACGACGACGACCCCGCCGCCTGGCTGACGACCTGCACCATCATCACCACCGAGGCCACCGACGTGGCTGGCCGGATCCACCCGCGCATGCCGCTGGCCATCGCCCCGGACCACTACGACGCCTGGCTCGACCCCCGCCACCAGGACCCCGACGGTCTCCGTGCCCTGCTCACCCCGCCCGCGGACGGCCGGCTCGACGCCCGTCCGGTCTCCACGGCGGTCAACGACGTGCGCAGCAACGGCCCCGGGCTCCTGGACGAAACCGCCCCCTGAGGCCCTTTGAGCACCCGCTAGAGCACCCGTGCTACGACGTCTTGGAGCGGACGATGACGACAGGACACGGCGCGTGATGCGAGACCTGCTGACTGACCGAGCCCAGCAGGGCGCGGGTGAAGCCGCTGTGCCCCTTGCTGCCCACCACCAGCGCCTCCGCTCCTTCGGCGGCCTCGATGAGTACGTCGGTGGGGTTGCCTCGCGCCAGGTGGGCCCGCACCGAGGCGGCCCTCTCGTCCCCGAGCACCTCCCGCAGCTCCTGGGCCTGTCTGTCCCGGGCGCTCTCCACATCCAGGTCGGTGTCCATGGACGGGGCGAACCAGCCGTAGGGCACCTCCCACGCGGTCACCGCCTCCACCGAACCACCGATCAGCGCCGCGTACCTGACCGCCCAGCGCAGTGCCTCGAAGGAGGAGGACGATCCGTCGACACCCACGACGACGCGCGGAGCGGCCGGGTTCTGCTCCATGACGTTCCGCCTCTCGTCCGCGTACTGCCGCGACCGACTTCCCACTCGTTGTCCACTCGCTTTCCACCTCACGCTGCGGGATCGACCGGTCGTCCGCCAGGAGAGTGCGCCCGGGCGCGTGACCCGGCCGCCGACGCGGCGGGCCGCTCCGCAGCGGCCCCTCCTCGGGCCCGGGCCATGGCCACCCGGGATCACCAGTGCTAGAAAGGTCCCATGGCGGACCGATTCGCCCGGTTTCGACGCGTGTCGCTGCGGTCACTGATAGGCAAGAGCCCGCGAAGCGTCGCCGGGCAGGTCTTCGTGCTGCAGGTGGCGCTGGTCGTCCTGCTCGTGGCCTGTGCCGTGTTCGCCCTTGTGCTCCAGTCGGAGCGGGACACCAGCTCCGAGGCCAAGCGCCGTTCCGTGGCCGTGGCACAGACCTTCGCCCATTCCCCGGGGCTCCTCGCGGCGCTCCGGACACCCGACCCGTCGAAAGTGCTCCAGCCCATGACCGAGACGGCGCGCAAGACAGCCGGCGTCGACTTCATCGTGGTCATGAACACCAAGGGCATCCGCTACACCCACCCTCTGCCGAGCAAGATCGGAAAGCGGTTCGTGGGCACGATCGAGCCCTCGCTGGAGGGCAAGGTGTACATCGAGAGCGTGCACGGCCCGCTCGGGCACGAGGTCCAGGCCACGGTCCCCGTCAACGACCCCGCCGGAAAGGTGGTGGCCCTGGTTTCCGCGGGCCTCAAGGTCAAGAACGTGGTCAGCGAGGTGGACCGCCAGCTGCCGATCATCTTCGGGGCCGGAGCCGGGGCGCTCGCCGTGGCCACCGGCGGGACGGCGTTGATGAGCAGACGGCTGCAACGGCAGACCCACAGCCTCGCCCCGGACGAGATGACCCGGATGTACGAGCACCACGACGCGGTGCTGCACTCCGTACGCGAAGGTGTCCTCATCCTCGGTGAGGACGGGCGGCTGCTGCTGGCCAACGACGAGGCCCGACGGCTGCTGGAACTGCCCCCGGACGCCGAGGGCAGCAATGTGTCGGACCTGTCGGGCCTCGACCCGGAGACGGTCGCGCTGCTCGCCTCCGGACGGGAGGCCACGGACGAGGTGCACTTCGCCGGCGAGCGGCTGCTCGCGGTCAACCAGCGGCCCACGGACCGCGGGGGAGGCCCCAAGGGGACCGTGGTCACGCTGCGCGACACGACCGAGCTTCAGGCGCTGTCGGGCAGGGCGGAGGTCGCACGTGAGCGGCTGAAGCTTCTGTACGACGCCGGGCTGTGCGTGGGCACCACCCTCGACGTGGTCCGCACCGCCGACGAGCTGGCCCGGGTCGCCGTCCCCCGCTTCGCCGACTTCGTCAGCGTGGACCTCGCCGACGCCGTGCTGCACGGGGAGGAACCGGGCGGCGCGGCCACGGCCATGCGGCGCGTCGCCGTGCACGGCGCGCGCGACGACCATCCGCTGTACGAGAAGGGCCGGCTGATCGACTTCCTGCCCTCCACACCCCAGGCCCGTGGCTTCGGCAGCGGCCGCTCGGTGCTGGTGACGGATCTGTCGACCGCCACGGGCTGGCACGCGCAGGACCCCGCACGGACCAAGGAGATCCTGGACTACGGCATCCACTCCCTCATCGCCGCGCCGATCCAGGCCCGGGGGGTCGTGCTCGGCATGGCCAACTTCTGGCGCTCCAAGCAGCACGACGCGTTCGACGACGAGGAGCTGTCGCTGGCCGAGGAGCTGGTCGCCCGTGCCGCGGTCAGCATCGACAACGCCCGCCGGTACACCCGTGAGCACGCCCTCGCGGTCACGCTCCAGCGCAGCCTGCTGCCTAGGGCCCTGCCCGAGCAGACCGCCCTCGAGGTCGGCTACCGCTACCTTCCCGCCCAGTCCGGTGTGAGCGGTGACTGGTTCGACGTGATCCCCCTGTCGGGGAGCCGGGTCGCGCTGGCCGTCGGGGACGTGGTCGGCCATGGCCTGCACGCCGCCGCCACGATGGGCCGGCTGCGTACGGCGGTGCACAACTTCTCCACCCTGGACCTGCCGCCGGACGAACTGCTGGGCCATCTGGACGATCTGGTCGGGCGCATCGACCAGGACGAAGCGGGCACGGAGAGCGCCGCGGGCGTGGTGGGTGCCACCTGCCTCTACGCGATCTACGATCCCGTCACGCGCCGCTGTGCCATGGCGCGCGCGGGTCACCTGGCGCCCGCGCTGGTCCACCCCGACGGGAGCGTCACCTTCGCGGACCTGCCCGCCGGGCCGCCGCTCGGCCTGGGCGGCATGCCGTTCCAGACGGCCGAGGTGGACGTTGCGGCGGGGACCCAGCTCGTCCTGTACACCGACGGCCTCATCGAGGACCGGACCCGCGACCTGGACGTGGGCATGGAACTGCTGCGCGACGCGCTGGCGGGCCACCCCGCACGGCCGCCTGAGGACAGCTGCCAGGCGGTCCTGGAGCAGCTGCTGCCGGACCGGCCCAAGGACGACGTCGCGCTGCTCATCGCCCGTACCCAGCCGCTGTCGCCCGACCGGGTCGCCGACTGGGACGTGCCGCTCGACCCGGCCGCCGTCGCGCGGATGCGGGAGGCCGTGACCGAAAAGCTCGACGAGTGGGGCCTGTCAGAGCTCGGCTTCGTCATGGAACTCGTCCTGAGCGAGCTGATCACGAATGCGATCCGTTACGGCTCCGAGCCGATCCATGTACGGCTGATCCGTGACCGCACGCTGATCTGCGAGGTGGCCGACGGCAGCAGCACCTCTCCGCATCTGCGGTACGCCGCGACGACCGACGAGGGTGGCCGGGGCCTGTTCCTGGTCTCGCAGATGACCGAGCGCTGGGGCACCCGGTACACGCCGCAGGGCAAGGTGATCTGGGCCGAGCAGGCGCTGCCGCGCACCGTCGGGGAGCCCGGAGCACACCACGGCGTCGGGGCCCTCCCCGACGGGGACGCCTCTCGGGCGCCGGACTCCCGGGACGAGGCGTAGGCACCGCTCGGGTCAGGCGTCCGTGGTGGCGCAGGCTCCTCTCCCGGCTCGGAGTGCAGCGTCTGCTCGGTCCGGATGGTCTTGCCCCGGTCGGTGTGGCGGGTGCCCCAGCGGTGCGTGAGCTGGGCGACGAGCAGGAGTCCACGGCCCCCCTCGCCGGTGGCGCGCGCGTGGCGCAGGTGCGGGGCCGCGCTGCTGCCGTCGGTTACCTCGCAGATCAGGGAGCTGTCCCGGATCAGCCGCACCTGGATCGTGCCCCGTGCGTACCGGATGGCGTTGGTGACCAGCTCACTGATCACCACTTCGGTCGTGAACGACAGAGCGGACAGCCCCCAGGAGGCGGGCTGGCGGTCGACCAGGGTGCGGGCGGTGGCCACGATCGCGGGGTCCCTGGGGAAGGTCCGTGACGCTATCTGGTCCGCGCTCAGGACGTATGTGCGGGCCAGCACCAGCACGCCGTCCCCGGCGGGCCGGCCCGCCGGCTCGGAGTAGATCACCGCGTCGCACGCCTCCTGCACGCTGGAGTGCGACTGGCTGAGCATGCACTGAAGCCGTGCGACGCCGTCGGGCGTGCACTCGCCGACGAGTCCGTTGCTGTTGAGGGCGATGAGGATCCCTTCGGCAGCTCCGACTCCCAGGTGTCGAACGGGGGACCGCCGTTGCCCAGGAGAGGACCGAGGGGTGCCTCCACCGGCTCCGCATGTCCGTCGGGATGGATGAGAATCGGTGGCGAATGCCCGGCGCAGGCCACGTCGACCCGGCGGCTCGCCGGGTCGTAGATGACGTAGGCGCAGCCGGCGGTGGAGGGCTGACCCTCCCCGGGATCGCCGACCGCGTCCGGCCCGCCCTCGTCGACCAGGCGCACCATCAGATCGTCCAGGCGGGCCAGCATCTCATCGGGCGTCAGGTCCAGGGCCGCAAGGCTGTGGGTGGCGGCGCGCAGCCGGCCCATGGTGGCGACGGCGCGCAGGCCCCGGCCCGCCACGTCCCCGACCGTCAGCGCACCTCCTGGCTCCACTCGGTGATCACGCCATCGGTGTCCAGGAAGACCCTCGCCCGCGGTGTCACGCCACCGCCGCCCGGCACCTCGTCCGGAGTGGTCATCGCACCTCTCCATTCGCCCGGTGGTCGGGGCCGTCTGCCGGTGCTCCCGTCGCCGGGAATGCCGGACGACCGGTATGTCCTTCAGCCTGCCGGGCACCTGCGCCGCCCGCTCGGCGGCACACGTTCGGGGCCCGGTGAGGCCCGGCCGGTGACGCGTCTCACCCATATAGTTCATTGTTCAACTACATGGTTGGTGCCTAGCCTGAACCGTGCCGGAACAACCGGCAGGCGTCGGCGTCCACCGTGCTGGAACGCCCGGCGGTGCAAGGAGGAAAGACCATGAACAAGCTCGTGCGGCGCATCATCACCGCGAGTGCTTCCGCGGTGTTCGCCGGCGGCGCTCTCTTCGCCACCGGCGGCCCCGCCACGGCGGCCACCCCCCACTCGGCCGGGCACACCCCCGCCCCGGCCGTCGTGGTCCAGGACGGCCGCGGCGACGCCGCCGGGAATGCGACGGTGAACGGTCGCGTCGACCCGTGGATCACGGACCAGCTGGCGACGTTCGAGCACTGGGCCGGGCACCGGCCGGGGACGTACGACGCCTGGATCATGGACCAGCTGGCCCTGCTCGCCGCTCCTGGTGCCGCCGGCCAGCCCACTCTGCGCTGATCTCGGGCCCCGACGCCGTACCGATCCGGAGGTGGTGGGGCCCAGCGGTGGTGAGAGCAGGGCGTGCCCCTAGGACGGCTGCTGGATCTGCGGGATCCGCGATCCGGCCCGGCGTTCCTGCTCGTCCCTTCGGCACCGGTCGCCGCCGTGTGCGCCGTCCATGTGCCGGCTCCGCCGGAGATCCGTCTGGGCCCGCTCCCGGCCGTGGCACCCCGCCGTCACCACGGCGTTCGCCGGGCCGCGGCCGACGACCGCGATCGGCCTCCCGGCCGTAGGGGACCCAGAGGCTTCTGCGCTGTGGCGCGGGGCGGCCCCCTTCCCGCCACTTCCTGCGAGCTCGGGCGCCCTGGAGATCGCCTCCCTCTGTTTCGCCGCCCAGGACGAGGCCGCCCTGGGCGGCGATCTCTGCGCGGCCGCCCACACTTTCACCACCCTCTGCTGATCACCGACATGCGGAGCAAGGGACTCCCCGCGATCAGCCAGGCCGCGCTGATGCTCGGGGCCTTTCGCGCCGCCTCCCCTCGCCGGCCGGCGCGAGCGGGCTCGCCGTCCACCCCGACGGCGCCATGCGTCCGCCCGTCGGTGCCTGACCGCTTCGCCTCGCGCCTGCGTCCGCTACCTCGGTGCCCGTCGTTTCCTGCCGTGTCGATGAGGGTGGACCGGGTACTCAGAGGAGCACCGAAGCGGTCCGGGACCGGACAGCACCGGGCAGGGGGCTGCCCGGTGCGGCATATGGAGTGGTCATGACGCAGAACGGGGACGATGTGAAGCCTGCCCGGCAATCCGAGACACCGGAACTCCGTCTGGCGCCGGCACCGGCAAAGCGGCAGCCGGCGTGTCACCCGCAGCCGCCGCAGGGGACCCTGCCCCCCGATCACAGCCAGGCGATCCTCGAGGCGGCCAAGCGTGTGGGTGCCCTGCTGAAGCGGGAGGGGCACATGTTCGCACTGGCCGGAAGCGTGGCCGTCTACGCCCACGGCGGCAGCGAGAACCTTCAGCACGACGCGGACTTCTGTGTGCGGCCCGAGGATGCCGAAGCGGTGGCCGCCACGCTGCACGACGCCGGTCTGACGGTCTACAAGCCGCCGGAGGACTGGCTTGTGAAGGCCAAGTGCTTCGACCAGGACATCGACGTCATCTTCGAGCTGGCGCACCGGCCGGTCACCACGGACATGCTCGGCCGGGCGCAGGAACTCTCCGTCGCCTCGGTGCGGATGCCGGTGCTGTCGCCGACCGATCTGCTGTGGAGTCTGATCGCCGCCTTCTCCGAGCACCACTGCGACTTCGGAGCGGTTCTCCCCGTCGCCCGTGCGCTGCGCGAGAAGGTCGACTGGGAGCGGGTGCGGCGGCACTGCGGCGACGAGCCCATGCCCGCCGCCTTCTTCTTTCTTCTCGAACGCCTGAACGTCATCGCTCCGCAGAAGGAGGTGCCATGAGCAACCACGGCGCAGGGCAGGCGCACTCCGGTGGTCCGGCGGCCGGGAGCACCGCAAACGCCTCGAACACGGAGTACCGCGTCGCCCATCTGATCGAGCACCTTGCCGCCGGGCACCCCGGGGAGCTGGGCGTCCGGGTCGAGGTCCGCGGTGAGGCGGTGCAGCTGACCGGCACGGTCGCCTCCGCACAGTGCCGCGAGGAGATCCTGGGCATGGTGCGCGAGGAACTGTCCGGAGTGCCGGTCCACAGCGACATCGTGGTGGCGGAGAATTCCGCGCCCGGCCATGCGGAGGAGCTCGCATGATCCGGGTGGCGGCGGTCGGAGACATCCACATGGGGCCGGAGAGCAAGGGCGTGCTCCGTCCGGCCTTCGAGTCCCTTCCCGAGTGCGCCGATGTGCTGCTGCTGGCCGGGGACCTCACCCGCCACGGCACCACGGAGGAGGCCCGGGTGGTGGCACAGGAGGTCCAGGATCTGGGGGTCCCGGTGGTGGCCGTACTGGGCAACCACGATCACCACGACGAGCGGCCGGACGAGGTCGCGGCGGTCCTGGAGGACTCGGGCACCCGGGTCCTGGAGGGACGTGGAACCGTCCTGAGCATCGGGGACATCCGGGCCGGCGTCGCCGGTACCAAGGGATTCGGCGGCGGCTTCGTCGGCCGCAGCGCGGGCGAATTCGGTGAGCTGCTGATGAAGGAGTTCGTGCGCTGCTCACGGCGGTGCGCCGACGCCCTGCGGGGGGCCCTGGAGGAGCTGGACGAGCAGGACTGTGACGTACGGATCGCCCTCACCCACTATTCGCCCGTGCCGGAGACGCTGTCGGGTGAGCCGCTGGAGATCTACCCGTTCCTGGGCAGCTATCTGCTGGCCGAGGCGATCGACACGGCCGGGGCGGACCTCGCGGTGCACGGGCACGCCCATGCCGGGACGGAACACGGCATGACCAGTGGTGGCGTCAAGGTGCGCAACGTGGCCCAGCCGGTCATCGGGCAGGCTTTCCGCGTCTACCACCTGCCGGTGCGCGAGCCGTTGACCGCCGGCGTGTCCGGCCCGGCACCGGACTGAGCGGACCGCCCGCCGGACAGGGCCGCGCCAGGTCCGTGCGCGCACAGCCCCCCGCCGGTCCGCTCATGGGCCGGGCCGGATGCCGGAGCCGAAATGCCCCCGGCCGGAAGGCCGATGGCGGTCCGGTGCCGTCAGGGCGCGGTCCTGGCTCCGGACTGGGTTCGGCCGCCCTGCTGGGGGATCTTCGGCCGCACCGGAGCGGTGCGCGCGGCGTCGGCCTCCTCCCGACGGGCCGTGGGCCGGCTCTTCGCCCAGGCCAGCAGCTCGGGGTCGTCCAGCGTGTCCACCCACAGATCGGCCAGGGCGAGGGCCTCCGGGCCGGGATTCCGGCCGACCCCGATCACCCGCAGACCCGCGCCGACGGCCGCCTTCAGGCCGTTGAGCGAGTCCTCGACCGCCAGGGCGTCGCGGCACTCGACACCCAGGCGCCGTACGGCCTCGACGTAGGTGTCGGGGGACGGCTTGGGGTGAACTCCCGGGCCCGGTACCACGATGTGCCGGAAGCGCTGTCTCAGGCCCACCGACTGGAGGCTGAACTCCACCACGTCGGCGGGGCAGTTGCTGGCGACGGCCAGGGGCGCGGACCGGCTCAGGCTTGTCACCAGGCCCGGTGCTCCGCGTACGGCCACGGGGCACTGTGCCACGAGTGCCCGGAACGTGGCGAGGAGGTGCCGGGTCATCTCCTCGCCGGCGTCCGGTCTGCCGGCGAGGCGCGCCATGAGGGCGCCGCACTCGGCGTAGTGCAGGCCCTTGCTGCGTTCCGTGAACGCCGGGTCGGGCGCTGCGCCGTTCTCGCGTAGAACGATGTCGCGTGCCTGTTGCCAGTGGCGTTCCGAGTCCACCAGGGTGCCGTCGCAGTCGAAGACGACGGCTTGGGGTGTCCAGTCGAAGATGCGATGGGTCGTCATGTGCTTGCTTGCCGTTCTGATGCAGGACGGAACCGCCGAAAGGCGGCGCGATCCGCCAAGGGATGGTTACGGAAAACGCCTGTCGGACTTCGATTCACTGCGAAACGGAGCGAAGTGCGGTGCCGCGGTGGCCCGTTCGCCGATGCGGTGGTCGCGCACCGCATACTGCCGTGGTCCGAGCGTATCCGGAACCAGAAACATAATGAACGCTACGCTCTGTTTGACAGGTTGGGGAGATTTGCCGACGCAATACGCACGTGTGGGTGACATCTCATCTCAGCGATAGCGCAGCATTCCCCGGGCTGTCCGCTCGGCGCCCTGGCGGCAGTGGAAGAGGACGGAACGGCCGTATGCGGCACAGTGAATGACGGCGGGCGGAGCGTGTTCCGTGAAACGCAGGGCCGTCATACGGCAGGAGAGCGGCCGGAGCAGCCGCCCTCCGCTGCGCAGGGCGACGGCCTGCCGTGCCGCCTCCAGCACGGCCATCCCGGGCACATGGTCCGTGCCGTGGTCGAAGAGGAAGGGGTGGCGGGGGTCGGCGGGATCGAGGAGGACGTCGTCGCCCTCCAGCGAGACGACGATGTCCGACGCCGACTCGAGCCCCAGCAGGGCCGGTTCGGGCCGGGGCCGCCGGCCCGCCGCCAGGGCCGTGACGGCTCCGGACCGCAGTTCCGCGTAGCGCGCGGCGTCGAGGAACCGCGCACCGCCCGCGGCCTGTGCGAACGCCCGGTCCTCGGCGAGGAATACGACCCGCATCCGCAGGCCGGTCACCGTCGTCCCGCTCCGGTCGGTGCGCACCTCGCCGACCGATGCCAGACAGGTGATATCGCTGGCACCGTGGGGTGCTCTGGGCTCCGCCGCCGGGTCGAGTTCGTAGGCCACGTCGTCGATCAGAAAGCGGGCCGTGGGCGGCACGTCGAAGTGGCGCAGCGGAATGCAGATGCCGAGTTGGCGCAGCGTCTCGACGACCATCCACGGGCTGTGCCGGTCGTCGCGCCCCCGGGGGAAAGTGGGATGCGAGCGTGTCCAGGCGGCCGCCGCGCAGAAGCTGAGCGGCCCGCAGCGGCGGACGTCCGTCAGCAGGACCTCGGCCACCGAGATCCGGTGCACCCAGTCGCGGTCCACGGTCCTGGCCCAACTCAGCGGGGGACAGCAGATTCCGGAAGTGTGCCGGGCACACTCCTTGACCCATTCCTGCATGCCTCGAATCCGCTGCGGAGAGTCCATGTAATACAGCTAATAAGACAATTGTTGGTTCCGCATGCGCGACCTCGTGCCCAGGCGATGGGAGGGCTACATTCCTCTCGCGCCCCACCGACAGACAAGGGAACACACGTGCAGGATCGGGCAGAAGAAACCCGCCGAGCCGTATTGCAGGCGGCGGCTCACCTGTTCTTCGAACGGGGATACGCGGCGACCAGCATCAGTGACATCAGCGAACGGTCCGGCCGCACCAGCGGGGCCATCTATTTCCACTACACCAACAAAGAACAGCTCGCCCTGGCCGTGGTGGAAGCACACTTCGCCACCTGGCCCGCACTGGTGGCGCACCACGCGGCCGCCGCCGAACCCACTCTTCGGAAGCTGGTGCGTCTCAGCTTCGCGGTCGCCCGCGCCTTCCGTGACGACGTCCTCGTCCGCGCGGGCGCCCGGCTCTGGGCCGAACGCAGATCCATCGCCGTCGAGATGCCTCCGCCCTTCGTGGACTGGATCGCCACGGTCGAGGGCATGCTGGCCCAGGCGCGTGCCGAAGGGGATCTGGCCCCCCGTGCGGAGCCCGGCCGCGACGCCCCCACCCTGGTGGCCGCGTTCTTCGGACTGCACACCCTCTCCGATGCCCTCGACGAGCGAGTGCTGATCGAGGACCGGCTGACCGATCTCTGGCTGCTGCTTCTTCCCGGCCTCCAGGCCGACCCCGCCCCCCAGGCGCTGCTCGCCGAGGTGAGCGGCCGTGCCGGGAGCCGGGAGGACGGACATCACGCCGACCGCATCCACCGGGCGGCCGGGCCACACCGCCCCGCGCACCGCCCCGGAGTGATCAGCGGTTGAGAAAGGCCCCCCGCGGGAGCAGCCTGGACAGTGCCGCGGATGGGTCCACCGATGACTCCAGGTGGTGCCCCGACGGCAGAACGAGGGCGGCGACATGGCGAAGGGCTCCGCGATACCGGACAGGCACCGCTCCACCTGGCGGGAGCCCGCGCCAGGCGCTGGGGTGATGCTGGATCCCCGGGGCATGGTGATCGCGCTGAGCCCGGGCTTCGGCCGTCTCCTCGGCTACGAGCCGCGGGAACTGGTCGGCCGGGCCGCGACGGAGCTGCTCGCCGGGCCCGCGCCGGCGGCCGTCCAGCGCAGCCATGCCCGGCGCGAGTACTGGAGCGGCCGGGTCACCCTCCGGCACCGGGACGGCCACCCGGTGTCCTGGACGCTGCGTGCCCACCCTTTGCGGGACGCGGCCGGGGACGCGTACTGGTTCCTCACGACCGAGAGCGTCGAGCCGTCCGAACAGCCTCCCGGGGACGGCGGCGCGGCGGACACCGCGCTCCTCAAGCAGTGGGCGCTTGACCAGCTTCCCCTGCCCATGGCGCTGTACGACCGCAGGGGCGTGCGGGTGGAGGTCAACGCCGCCATGAGGCGTGTGTCGGGCAAGGAGGATCACGAACTCCTCGGCTGGCCCATAGGGGAATCCCGTTCCGGGAACACACTGCTGAGCCTCGAGGGCATCGGCGAGGCCATGAGGGAGGTCCTGCACACCGGGAAGACGGTGACATGCGAGGCTCATTCGCCCGGCAGCGGCGCCACCGGCCGGCGTGTCTGGCTGCTGTCGCTGTATCCCGTGCGCGACCCCGACGGCCAGGTCTGCGGCATCTCGGCGGCGGCCGTGAACACCACCCAGCAGTTCCGTGCCCGTCGGCGACTGGCCGTCCTCAACGACGCGACGCTGCGCATCGGCACCACCCTCGATCTCAGCCGCACCGCCGACGAACTGGCGGAGGTCGGCACCGACCACTTCGCCGACTGTGTGCTCGTGGACCTGCTCGACAGCGTCCTCAGAGGCGACGAGGCGGTCCCGGCGGAGCACAACGTCCTTGTCTTCCGCAGAACCGCCCAGCGCTCCGTCCTGCCGGGGTGCCCGGAGTCGGTGGTCCCGATCGGGGGCACCTACACCTACCCGGAGGACTCGCCCCCAGGACGCGCCCTCGCCGCGGGCCGGGGCGCCCTGCACCGCGCCGAGGACCTGCAGTGGTGGGTGGAGAGCACACCCGACGGAGCCGACATCATCCGCGACTACGGCATGCACTGCCTCATGGCCGTACCGTTGCGGGCCCGCGGGGTCACGCTGGGGCTGGCGCTGTTCTTCCGCCACCGCACCGAGGCCCCCTTCGAGGTGGACGACCTGCGTCTCGCCGAAGAGCTGACCGCCCGTGCCGCGGTCCACGTCGACAACGCCCGCCGCTACGGCCAGGAGCGCTCGACCGCACTCACCCTGCAACAGAGCATCCTTCCGCACCCCGCGCTGCACCACCCCGCCGTGGAGATCGCCTCCCGGTATGTGCCCGCCCGCTCCGGCCCCGGTATCGGCGGCGACTGGTTCGACGTCATCCCCCTGTCCGGTGCCAGGGTGGCCCTCGTCGTGGGGGACGTGGTCGGCTACGGCGTCACGGCCTCGGCGACCATGGGCCGACTGTGCACGGCGGTACGCACCCTCGCCGATGTGGACCTGGCTCCCGACGAACTGCTCACCCATCTGGACGACCTCGTGCTGCTCATGGACCGCACCGACACCGCCGACCCCGCGGACCGCTCGGCCCCCGGCTCGGGCGAGGTCGGCGCCTCCTGCCTGTACGCGGTGTACGACCCCGTGTCCCGGCGCTGCTGCATGGCCCGGGCCGGTCACCCGCTTCCCGTCCTTGCGACCCCGGACGGCTCCGTGCGTTTCCTGGACCTGCCGGCCGGGCCGCTCCTCGGCCTCGGCGGCCTGCCGTTCGAAGCCACGGAGTTCGCGGTCCCGGAAGGCAGCGTCCTCGCCTTCTACACCGACGGGCTGATCGCATCCCCGGCACGCGACGTGGACGAGGCCTGCGACCTGCTGTGCGCGGCCCTCGCCGACCCCGGCCGTCCGCTGGAGGAGACGTGCGACAGCGCGCTGGGCAGTCTGCTCTCCGAGATCCGCACCGACGACGTCGTACTCCTGCTGACCCGGACCCGGGCCCTGCGCGCCGACCGCGTCGCCACCTGGGAACTGCCGTCCGAGCCCTCCGTCGTCGCCCTGGCCCGCGAACTCGCCTGCGAGCGGCTGGCCGCCTGGCAGATCGAGGAGGCGGCCTTCGTCGCCGAACTCGTGGTGAGCGAGCTGGTCACCAACGCGATTCGCTACGGCTCCCCACCGGTGCATCTGCGGCTCATCCGCGACACGGCCCTGATCTGCGAGGTCGGTGACGCCAGCAGCACCGCGCCCCATCTTCGTCGCGCCCGCCTCTCCGACGAGGGCGGCCGCGGTCTGCTCATCGTCGCCCAGCTCTCCCGGCGCTGGGGCAGCCGCCACACCCGCTTCGGGAAGACCATCTGGGCCGAACTCCCGCTCCCGCCGCCCCTGCCGGCCAGGTGAACGGCTCCGGCACGGCCGCGGCGGCGTCCGGGCGTCCGGGACGTTGGCCCCATCGGGTTTCGGTGCACAAGGATGCCGGCATGACGCGAGGGCAGGCGGTGACGGTCGGCATCGACCTGGCCGCGAGCGCACGGCGTACCGCCGTGTGCCGGATGGACTGGCAGGAAGAGGGCGGCCCGGCGGCGGAGTTCCTCGTGCCGCACGATGACAAGGACCTGCTGGACATCGTCCGGACGGCCGGCAAGACCGGCCTGGACTGTCCCCTGGGCTGGCCGTCGCACTTCGTGGACACCGTGGTGGCCCACCAACGTGGAGAGCGGCTGCCCGCTCCCGTCAGGTTCGGGCCGCTTACCGACGGCAGACCCGGTCTGGACTCGCTGCGCTTCCGGCTGACGGACGACCTGACCTGGAAGACGACCGCGATGAGGCCCCCGCTGTCGGTGTCCACCGACCTTCTCGGTGTTGTGGCGCTGCGCGCGGCCCACCTGCTGGATGCTCTCGCGGCGGACGGTGTCGCCGTACCCCGGGACGGGTCCGGACCGATCGCCGAGGTGTATCCCGCCGCGGCGCTGAGACGGTGGGGGATCCGCCCGGCCCGCAGCTACAAGAGCGGTACGGCCGAGGCACGTTCCGCCCGGGAGCACATCGTCCGCTCGCTCGAGTCGGGCCTGAGATCACCCCTGCCCGAGCCGGTGCGCGCGAGATGCGCCGACAGCCACGACCATCTCGACGCACTGATCTGCGCCCTGGTCGCCCGCGCCGTGGCCACCGGGGACACCCGGTGGCCACGCTCCGCGGACGAGCGCGAGGCCGCCCGGCGGGAGGGCTGGATCCACCTGCCCGGCACGGATCTCGCCGCCCTTTGCCCCCGACCCGCCCACCTCGCCCGTTCTCCGCGGAGCAGCCGACCCGACGGAGGGCCCTAACGGGCCCGGACCGCCAGCAGGGCCACGTCGTCGTGGTCGTCGGGGTGACGAAGCCCGTGCAGCAGAAGGTCGCAGGTCTCCTCCAGAGGCCGGTCCGGTGTGTCGAGGAGGGCCAGAAGCACGTTGAGACGGTCGTCGATGTCGTGGTGGCGGGTTTCGACGAGACCGTCCGTGTAGAGGATCATCAGGTCGCCCGGGAGCAGGTCCACGGTGGTGGTCTCGAACCGGACGCCGCCCACGCCGAGCGGCGCACCGGAGGGCAGGTCCAGCAGCATGGGCTCCTTCCCCTGGCGGGCCAGCACAGGCGGCATATGGCCCGCATTGGCCAGATGGCACTGCCCGCGACGGGGGTCGTACGTCGCGTAGACGCAGGTGACGATGTAGTGCTCCAGACCGCAGGTGACATGGTCGAGGTGCTCGAGCACGGTGCCGGGAACCAGATCGAGGTCCGCGTAGGCGCAGGTGGCGGTGCGCAGCCGGCCCATGGTGGCGGCGGCGTCGATGCCGTTTCCCATCACGTCGCCGACGACGAGCGCCGTCTTGTCGTCGGCGAGGGGGATCACGTCGTACCAGTCGCCGCCGACCTCACTGGTGGCCTGGGCGGGCTGGTAGCGGTAGGCGATTTCCAGGCCGGGGTGATACGGCGGGTGGTCGGGCAGCAGGCTGCGCTGGAGGGTGAGGGCGGTGTTGCGGACGCTCTGGTACCAGCGGGCGTTGTCCATGGCCACGGCGGCGCGACCGGCCAGCTCACAGGCGAGGACGACGTCGTCCTGGTCGAAGGGGAGCGGATTGCACGTGCGCTTGAGGTCGAGAGCGCCGAGCACTTCGCCGCGGGCGATCAACGGCACCGCCAGATAGGAGTGGACGCCGGCGTGGGCCAGCAGCGAGCCGGCCTCGGGATCGCGGGCGATGCGCCGTAGGTCGTGCTCGGCGACATGACGCACCAGCACGGGCCGACCGGTGTGCACGCACAGGGTGACCAGTCGGTCCCCGTCGTAGGCCGCGAGGTCACCGGGCGCTTCGGCCGCGCGGAGGGCGACGGTGGGTTGGGTCGCCTTGAGCGCCAGGGCACGGAAGAGTTCCGGGCCGCTTTCCGGTCGGCCCGTGCGGCGGAAGGCCAGGGCGGAGTCCAGGACGTCGACGGCGACCACGTCGGCGAGTTCGGGGATCGCGGCCTCGGCCAGTTCGCGCGCGGTCTGCTCCACCTCCAGGGTAGTGCCCACGCGGGCGGAGGCGTCCGCGATCAGGGCCAGGCGGCGCCGGGCGCGGTCGGCCTCGGCGGCCGCGCGGTGACGCTCGGTGACGTCGACGACCGAGGCGGCCGCGCCGAGGACCCGGCCGCCGGGGTCCTCCAGCCGGTAGAAGGAGAGCGACCAGGCGTGGTCGTTGTCGGGGTCGGCCGGTGTGCGGCCCACCGCGTACTGGTCGAGGAGCGGGGCGCCGGTGGCCAGCACCTGGTGCAGGGCGGACTCGACGGTGTCCACGTCGGGAAACGGCAGGGTATCCCGCAGATGGCGGCCGATGTGCTCCGCGGCGGGTATGCCGTCGATGCGCTCCAGTGCCGGGTTGACCAGGAGATAACGCAGGTCGGGGCCCAGCAGGGCCAGCCCGATGGGGGACTGGTGGATCAGCCGCTCGCACAGTGCCACGTCCGTCTCGACGCGATGCAGCCTCTCGTGGTCGGCCGCGATGCCCAGCGCGTAGACGTCACCGGCGTGGTCGAGGAGCCGCATGTTGCGGAACTCCATCAGGCGGGTGCTGCCGTCCTTGTGCCGGATGGGAAAGGCACCGGCCCAGCTGCGGCCCGACTCCATCACCTCGGCGAACAGGCCGAGGACGGTCTGCAGATGTTCCGGGTGGACCAGCAGCCGCCCCGCGAACTCGCCGAGGGCCTCCTGCGCCGAGTAGCCGAAGAGGTCCTCGGCCTGGGGGCTCCAGAACACGATGTGCCCGCTGGTGTCCAGCACCACCGCGGCGACGCTGAGGACGTCCAGCAGGCTGGCGGGCCGGGGCTCTCCGGGGCCGGACCAGCCGCCGTCGGCCCGGAAGGATTCGGCTGTCATCCCACGCTCCCTCCGCCTGCCGGCACGACCGCCGTCCGCTCACCGGTGCCGTTCCATGCCCGGGTCCCGGCTTCCGGTACTTCCATGCTGCCCCGGGCGGAGGAGGCTGCCCAGACGGGTACACGGGGGGTGTGCGGGCTCCTACGGTGGGTGGCGGTGGCCGGACCGGCTCGACGGCCGCCGATCAGCTGCCGAACGGGTCCCGGCAGACGTCGGCCACGGTCTGGCCCAGGCCGATGCCCTCGGCCAGACCGCAGAGGGCGAACGGACCGGCGTCCGGGTGCGACGGGATCGGGAACCCTTGTGCGGTGGCCGGCCGGGTGGCCGCCCCGTAGCCCGGTGCGCTCCGGGGGAAGGGACGCGGCGTCCGTGCCGTGCCGGTCCGCCGCCCGTGACGCCCCTGCGGCGGTCGCCGGCCCGGTGCGAAGCCGAGGCGGCGGGGCGTGGGCGCGGACCCGCGCTGTGCCGGCACGGGCCGGCTCGTCTGCGAGGCGGCGTGGAGCCCGGCGGGAGAAGGGCGCACCGGCCACTGGCGGGGCGCGGGGCCGGTGTGTACGAGCCACGCCACCCCGCGCGGAGGCCGCGGCCCCGGGGCGCGCGGAGCTGCTGCTGCGGGCGAGCGGGCATCGGCGGCCGCGGCGTGCCCGGCGGGACGGCCGCCGGAATCGGGCCGGACGGTCACGCACCCGGCGGCGAGCAGCGCGACGACGACGGTAAGGAGCGTGCGGCGCATCCGCCCACGGTCGCGCACCGGGCAGCCGGGCGAGCAGCGGCGCGCGGGCGATGCACCGGGACGGGTGAGCGGCGCCGCCGAGCCGGCACACGGGAGCCCGCCGTGGGCCCCTTCCCGGGGCAGGGCGATGCGCCGCGCGGGCTCCAGGCGGGCCGGGCGCGGCTCCAGGCGGGCCGGGGCCGATGCGACGGCACATGGTGCTCGACCCGGCCACGTACCACCAACCCGAGCCGGTCCCGGTGCTCGCCGAGCCGGACTCGGTGCTCGCCCGTCCTGCGGGCGTGCCGACGCCCCGCGGGGCCGTGCCGGTGTGGCTGCTGCCTACGCCCCTACTCGGTCCGCTCCGCACCCGCGGTGTCCTCGGCGGGCACGGCCTTCTCCTCGGGCGCGTCCGGGGCGGAGTAGTAGACGGATGTGCCCTGCTTGCTGCGCTGGGCCTGGTTCCGGGCCACGAGGCCTTCGAGTGTGGTGCGGACGACGGTGGTCTTGATGCCCCGTTCGGGATGGACCTGACCGAGCGCCGTGGCGACCTCCGCGGCGGAGCGTGGTTCGCTCTGTTCGGCGAGGTGACGGCGGACGAGTTCGACCAGCGTGGGCTCGGCCGACTTCGCCGCGGCTGCCTTGTCCGTGGACTTCCTGGCGGACTTTTTCGCGGCCGGCTTTCCGGCGGTGGCACGGCCGCGGGCAGGTGCGCTCCCCTTCGGCTTCGCCTGCTTGTCCGTGCCGGACTCGACGGCGGGCCTCTTGCGCGGAGCGGGCACGGTGGCGTGGTCGGTCGTGGCCGGGGGACCCGCGGGAGGCGGTGCCATGCCGAGTGCCTGCTGCATGTTCACCAGCACGACGTGGTCGTGCTGGAGGGCGGCCAGTTGCTGCTGGAGCGCGGCGATCTCCGCGCCGACGCGGTCCTGCTCCTTGACGTTGCGTTCGAGGTCGTCGGCCACCTGGGCGGCGTACTGCGATGTCAGATCGGTGGCGGCGGTGGTGCTCTCGGACATGGGGGTCGACCTTTCTCCGGATGGGTGGTGCGGGCGCATTGAGCCAACCGCACATGTTCTCGGGCTGGCGTCCGTGTGACGGTGGCGGTAACTGCGCGAATACCCCGGCGTAGTGATGGTACGGATGAGTGGAGCCTCTTGGTCCTCTTGAGTCATGTCTTTTCCTCCGGCCGAGCGTGAGGGCGCAGGCCGTGCGTCGCCTGTCAGCGCCTCCGCCGAGGCTGAAACGGAGCGCCGGGGCCGTGCGTTGGCCGTCAGTCCTCCGTGGGCGTCAGCGCGGCCAGCAGCACGGTCCGGTCGTCCGTGCCGCCGGTGACCGAGGTGTGGTGCAGGAGCCGCTCGCACCACCGGTGCAGGGTGTCCGGGGCGGTGATGTCCGCACATGAGTCCGTGTGGTGGGCCAAAAGGGTGGCGAGGCGGGTGATGCCCTGGTCGATGTCGCAGTGGCGTGACTCGACCATGCCGTCGCTGTAGAGCAGGAGCAGCGCCGGTTCGGGCAGGTGCAGCACGGTGGGTTCGTAGGTGCCGGTGCCGAGCCCCAGCGGCAGGCCCGCGCTGGTGAGCGTGACCGGCGCGGCCCGTCCGTCCGCGCTCCGCATCAGCGGCGGAGGGTGACCTGCCCCGATGAGGGTGCAGGTGCGGCGTCGCGCGTCCCACTCCGCGTACACGCAGGTCGCGAAGGAGGCACCGGGGGTGTCACAGGCCAGCGAGTCGAGCCGGCGCACCAGCTCGGCCGGGGCGATGTCGATGCCTGCCAGGGTGCGTGCGGCCGTGCGCAGCTGAATCATCGCGACGGCCGATTCCGGGCCGTGCCCCATGGCGTCGCCGACGACCAGACCGATACGGCCGCCCGCCCGCGGCAGCACGTCGAACCAGTCGCCCCCGATGACGGTGTCGTGCCCGGCCGGTACATAGCCGTGGGCGATACGGCAGCCGTCGAACGTGTGGGCGGTGGCGGGCAGCAGGCTCCGCCGGATGGCCAGCGCGGTCCGGCGCTCGCGTTCGTACCGGCGCGCGTTGTCCAGGGCCACGCAGGCCCGCGCGGCCAGTGACTCCACCGCCGCGGCGTCGCCCGGCTGGAAACGGGCGCGCTCCGGTCCCCGTCCGCAGACGACGAAACCGACGGCGGCGCCCCGCAGATGCAGAGGCACGACAAGGAAGGACGCTCGCTGGAGCAGACGGCCGATACGGGCGTCGTCGCCGCCGGAGGCGCGCAGCCGCTCGGACGTGTGGGCGTCGACTGCGTCCGGGAGCTGTGGACGCCTGGTGGCCAAGGAGCGCGCGTAGGGCGTCTCGCGCGGGAAGACGATCACCTCACCGACCGGCAGCAGGCCCTCCCACCGAACCGAGGCCTCCGTCCCCACGCGCAGTGCGAGTCGGCGGGCCTCGATGTGGGGCGGATCGCCGGCCGGACAGGCGTTCTCCTCGACGAGCCAGCGCTCCAGCAGATAGACCGAGGCCGCGTCGCAGAAGCCCGGTGTCAGCGCCTGGACGACATGACGGCCGGTCAGGTGCAGATCGAGCTCGGACCCGATGAGGTCGGCCGCGGGAGAGAAGGCCGACCGGCGGCGCAAGTGTGCGGCGGCCGGTGGCACGTCGAGCTGGCTGCGCGCTTTGTTCCGCAGGGTCGTGCCTTTCCGGGTGGGGCCGGTGGTGACCGCGCACGGCGTCGGCGGCGCCTCGCCGCGGGTCGGACCGCAACTATATGATGAAACATCAAGATCATTGCTGGCCGGGAGAGTTGCCGGTGCCCGGTGACGAGTTCCCCCCGAAGGGAGTCGGCCCCGGCAAGGCAAGTGTCACCCGGACGAATGACTCCATGCTGGGCGGGGAGCACCACGTCCCCATCGACAGGGAGGCAGTCGCGGTCTCCGTGGCGCACAGCGCCTCCCTGCGCCGGCAACCCGGACGCGGACATCGTCGGCGCCGACATCCGCCGGCCGGCCGACGTCCTGTCCGCCCCGCAGGGTGCGCAGGCTCATCGACTTCGACCGGCCCGTCGCCGTACTGATGGTCACCATCCTGCACTTCGTCACGGCCGGGGAGAGTCCGGCCGGCATCCGGGACGCCTTCCGGGACGCCTTTCCCGACGGCGGCCGCCCGGCGCTGACGCACGCCACGAACCAGGACCGCCCGGACGCCGCCGCCATGCGGCTCTGCCGCTCCAGGGCCACATCGCCCGTCACCGCGCGTTCGCATGCCGGGATCCTCGCCCTCTTCGAGGGCTTCGACCTGGTGAAGCCCGGCCCGGTCCATGTGCTCCTGGGGGCCGCCCCGGCCCCCAGGAGCCGATCCCGGACAACCCGTCGGAGTGCTGGGTCTGCACGGGAGTCGGCCGCAACCGTCCGCGAGGCGGCCGGGCATGCGCCGGCAGACCGGCGAGCGCATCCTTGACTTCGAGCGCACTTCACGTCATAGCGTCCGCGGCATGGCCCCACCGGGCTCCGAGCCGCCGGGATGCCCGTGCGCGGGATCCGCAGCTCGAGCGAGCCGGGGGAGGGCGGTGAGGCCGGGAAGATCCACCATCGTGAGGAAAGGCTGGCAAGGACTATGAAGCAGCGCAGGCTCAGGGACCTGGAGGTGTCCGCCATCGGACTCGGCTGCATGGGGATGTCCGCCTTCTACGGCTCCGCCGATGAGGAAGAGGGCATCAAGACCATCCACCGCGCCCTCGAGCTCGGGATCACCTTCCTCGACACCGCGCAGATGTACGGCCCGCTCACCAACGAGTCGCTGATCGGCCGTGCGATCAAGGGGCGCCGTGACGCATATGTGATCGCTACGAAATTCAATTACCGCATGGACAACGCCGTGCCGGGCGACATCGGCACGGTCGGGCCGCAGGACGGTTCGGCGGAGCACGTACGCAGCTCGATTCACGGTTCGCTCAAGCGGCTCGGGACCGACTACATCGACCTCTACTACCAGCACCGGGTCGACCCGAAGGTGCCGATCGAGGAGACCGTGGGCGCGATGGCGGATCTGGTCGCCGAGGGGAAGGTGCGCCACATCGGCCTCAGTGAGGCGGCCGCGGAGACGATCCGCCGCGCGAACGCCGTCCATCCGGTCACGGCCGTACAGACCGAGTACTCCCTGTGGACGCGCGACCCCGAGGCGGCGGTGCTGCCCACCTGCCGTGAGCTGGGGATCGGTTTCGTGCCCTACTCGCCGCTGGGACGCGGCTTCCTCGCCGGCCGGTTCACCTCTCCCGACGAACTCGACGAGGGCGACTGGCGGCGCGGCGGGCCGCGCTTCACCGGGGACAACCTCAAGGCGAACCAGAGGCTCGCCGAGAAGGTGAAGGAGATCGCCGCGGAGAAGGGCGTCACCCCCGCGCAGCTCGCGATCGCCTGGGTGCTGGCCCAGGGCGAGGACCTGGTCCCGATCCCGGGCACCAAGCGCCGCACCTACCTCGAGCAGAACGCGGCCGCGGTGGACGTCGAGCTGACGAAGGACGATCTCGCACGCATCGACGCCGAACTCCCCAAGGCCGCGGGGGAGCGCTACGACGAGGCCGGGATGGCGGCCGTGGACCGCTAGACGGTGGGGCGGCCCCGAGTCGTGCCCTTTGAGGTTGACGCCGGTTCCGGCGCACGTTGCGGCGCAGACCGGTCCGGGCACGCGGGGCGGCCCCGCGAGGAACTTCCCGCCCATAGCCGGGCTGGGCTCAGCGTATGCAGACCGGAACCACACTGTCGTACCGGATCGCGCGAATGGTCGACAGCCGGCCGTCTCCACGATGCACCGGGCCGACGCAGTCGCCCGGTCGGAGTCAACGGGGCGTCACGGTGGGACACGAGGGCCCTCTGGCGGTCGGCGATGCCGCAATCCGCACCGAGCCCAGAGGGTCCTCGTCTCTTCAGGCACCCAGGACGCCGGTCACCGACGTCCCGTGACAGCAGCCCTAGTGCACCGGACGCACGACGCCGGGCCGGAGTGAGTCCGTTCCCGGTTCGGCGCAGGCACCCGCGGCGCATGCGGTGAGCCAGGCGTCGAAGTCGGCGTCGTAGCGGGTGCCGATGCCGGTGCTGTAGACGGCGTAGCCGCCCGGGTAGTCACCGACCCGGAAGCGGGCGAGCATGCGCTGGATGTCCTCCGGGTGCTTCTCGACCATGTAGCGCACCGCCAGGTAGCCCCACGGGTAGGTGCGGGTCAGGTCGCTGTTGGCGTAGGTGCTGTGGAACAGCGTGCTCAGCGTGTAGGTGTGCTTGCCCGCCTCGGCGACCGCCTGGGCGTCGGTGATGCCCCGGTAGCTGTAGGAGACGTACTCGGCCACACCCTCGATCCACCAGATGTCGGGGACCGCGGTCTGCTGCGTGAAATCGCCCTTCATATCGTCGCGTGCGTCGAGGTAGTGCGTGTACTCGTGGTTGAGGTTCCAGATCCGGGCCGTGAAACCGTCGTCGTACGGCTTCTGGTACATGATCGAAACCGGTTGGTTGTGGGAGTCGGACGGGTCTCCCACGAGGGTGATGCCGCCGTTGTCCGTACTGACGCCGAAGATCGCCCCGGCGTAGGTCTGGTAGTCGGCTCTGCCGGCGAACACCACGAGGTGGACGGTCGACTCGTACTGGCCGGGTATCGGTCCCTCGTCCTTGACGAGGTTGTGCATGTAGGGGCCCTGGCCCAGCAGGCTGGCGCACGTCGCGTCGAGATCGGCGGCGGTCAGCGACTGGGCCCGTACGGTGTGCGTGGCGTCGCAGTCGTGGGTGACCGGCAGCGCCGCCCTGGTCAAACGGTCCGTCAGGTCGCAGACGTCGTAGTACGAGCAGCCGGTCCTGTCGTAGGCGTCCACCTGCGTCGCGACCGCCACCCACAGCTGGGCGGTCGGCCCGGTGATCCGCGAGGTGTCCAACAGGTCCTTGACCGGCGGCCGGGCCAGGGCCGTCAGTGCGGGGTGCTCGATGTGACGGGCGAGGATCATTCCGGCGTTGGAGTCCAGGTAGGCGCGGTCGGTGCCCAGCAGGTTCATGTGGTGGAGGGCGAACGTGTGGAGGGTGCCGATGATGCGTGGGTCGGCCGCGACGGCGTTGACGTAGGCGGTGTTCCAGTTTCCGCGCCACAGAGGCGTATAGACGTCGTTGACGGCCGCCACCATGCTCGCGACGGCGTCGTAGGAGTCGTTGTATCCGTTCAGCAGCCGCCGGTAGGCGGTGAGACAGCGGCCCTGGAGGTCGGCGCTGTCGGTGAGGATGACGACGTCGCCCAGTACGTCGCCGTTCGCTGAGGTGACGTCCCAGGCGTGCCGGCGGGCGAGGAAGGCGTCCAGTCCACGGCCCGTGGCCGCGGTCAGGCGCGCGCCGTACGGGCCGGTGTCCGTCGGGTTGTTGAACTGCACGTAGTAGCCGGCCCGCAGAAACAGCACCAGCTGCCAGATGCCGGCCGAGTTGTCGCCGCCGTATCGCCGGGCCGCGCCGGTAAAGGCCTCCGCCACGGTGACCATCTGGGACTCCCGGAAGACCCTGCCCGCGTCGGCACCGCTGACGGAGAACAGGCTGTCGACGCATTCCACGGTCGAGGCTCTGACCAACGTGACGAGTGCGGAGCCGGTCCTGCCGCCGAAGTCGGCCGGAGAGCAGCCGGCCTTGGGCGTGGTGACCGGGCCGGCCAGGGCGTCCGGATCGTGCGGGGACAGGGCGGGGCGCAGCGGAGGGAGCTGGGAGGGAGCCATCGGCCGCTCCTGTACGGCGCGGCCGGAGGCGGAGCGGGTGGAGCCGGTAGGAGCGGGTGCCGCGGAGGTGTGGACCGCGGCGGCGGTGATGGTGCCGGTGGGCGACCCGGGGGCGGCGAGCCCCGGTGGCGCCAGCAGGCCGACGAGCGTGACCCCGGCGGCGAGCGCGCCGGCCACGCGTCCGGGCAGGGCGAAGTAGCGCATCCGGACTCCTTCATGGATAGATGCGTCTCGGAATCGGTGATGAGGCGTGAGAGGACTGTCGCAGTACCACAGCCCATCAACAATGGCGTGTGACATAGCACATTGCACTGGTGTCCCATAACACCTGTGGCGGCCACCGCCGTTGTCCGCTCTACCCTCCGGTCACGCTCCAGGTCCGTGCGGCCCAGGCCCTCAAGTGCGGTGACTGGCCGACGAGATCCCGGTACGCGGCCGTGGCGGAGGAGAACAGCGTCTCCGCCATCTCGTCGGGAACCGTGCCGCGCCGCCAGGCCAGCACATAGCGGCACCACAGCGGCGTGCCGCTCAGCGGTCTGATCAGCACGCCCGGGACCGGCCGGAGCGTGGCCTGCACCAGGGACACCCCGAGGCCGTCGGCGATCATGTTCAGCAACTGCTGCCGGTCACCGAGGAATGTGTGCACCGCCACCGGTGAGAAGCCGGCCGCCTCGCATGCCGCGTAGAAGACGCCGGGCCAGCCGGCCCCGTCGTCGGGGGTCACGAACCAGGCGTCCTCGGCGAGGTCGGCGAGCGCGATCTGAGCGCGGTGTCTGAGCCGATGACGGGCCGGCAGGGCCACGAACGCCGGCTCGGTGACGATCCCGCGGTGCGCCAGCGAGGCGGAGTGGCGCAGCTCCCTGCCGGGGTAGTCCGCGGCGACGGCCGCGTCCACATCGCCCTTCTCCAGGAGTTCGACGATCTCCGAGGACGCGTACACGCTGCTCACCGTGAGCGACACCTCCGGCAGCCTGCCGCGGACCCGGGCCACCATGCCGGACAGGATCGGCGAGTTGGTCGCGACCAGGCGCAGCGTGCGGTGCGCTTCGGTGGCGTCCGCCGCCCGACGCTGCCCGATCGCTGCCGCACGTGCCAGGACATCCCGTGCCTCGGCCACGACCTCGAGGCCGTACGGTGTCAGCGTCGCGCCCGACACCCCGCGCTCGAACAGCGGCTTGCCGAAGAAGCACTCAATTCGCCGGAGCTGGGTGCTCAGGGCCGGCTGGGAGTACCCCAGGTCCGACGCGGCCCGGCCCACGCTCCCCGCGTCGGCGATCGCGCACAGCACGCGCAGATGCCGAAGCTCCAGCTCCATCCGCCCGCTCCCCCTCCTCGCCCTCCTCATGGCCCGGTCGGTCCGGCCCGGCGTCCGGCGCCGCACCGGCGGAGGGGAAGCGTTCCACCGTGCCGTCGCGCTCACAAGACGGGGATCCGCCTACCTCCACCGGGCGCCGGTTCAGTGTGGCGGGGCGGGGGAGGGGGACGGCTCGGAATCCGGTTCATCGCGCTCATGGCGCGCCAGCCACTGGGCGAGGGTGCGGGCGATGGGCTGGCCCGTGTCCATCTCCACGAACCCGAACTGTCCCGACTGGTTGCACTCCAGAAACCACCAGATCCCGTCGGAGTCCTCCACGAAGTCGAAGGCGCCATAGGCCAGTTCGGCCCGCGTAAGAAAGTCGTGCACGGACCGCGCGATGCGCGGCGGGACGTCGACGGGCTGCCAGGGGCCGGGGGAGGGGGCGAACCGGACGTCCACCTCGTCGGCGTCCGCGGCGGCCGGCTTGCGCGCGGCCAGCAGCCGGTCGCCGACGGCGGTGAGGCGGATGTCGGCGCGCTTGGCGATCCGCCGCTGGAGCAGCGTGGGGCCGAAGGCCACGGCGGCGAAGTCGGCGTCCGGGGCGATGCGGCTGGTGGGCACCGCCCGGGGAGGGTCCTGCGGGTGGGTTCCGGAGACGGGTTTGACCACCAGATCGGGGAAACGCCCGGCGAAGTCGCGGGCGGCCTGCGGAAAGGTCGTGATCAACGTTGCCGGTACGGGGAGCCCGGTGCGCTGGGCGAGATGGAGCTGCCAGGGCTTGTGACGGGCCCGGAGGGCCGCGTCGGGGCGGTTCATCCAGCGTGCGCCGGTGCCGTACAGCATCCCGTAGAGGGCCTGTGAGGCCTCCTCGGTCAGCCAGGCCGACGGCTCGGCGGCCCGCTCGGCCGGAACTCCGGGTCTGCGCACCCAGATGGACCGCAGCCCGCTCGTGCTCACCAGACGGCCGCCGGCGGAGAGGTGCCCCTGGAAGGCACCGTGCACATACTCCCCTGCGACGGCGACGGCGCCCGGGAGGTCCGCGGGGTCGAGCCGGACCACCGGCACACCGGCTCCGTGCAACTCGGCCACCACCATGTCCGCCGTCACGTCCTGTTCACAGGTGAGGATCAGCACGGTCATCGTCGACGTCCCGCGTTCAGTCGTCGAAGTGTGTCTTCGAGCCGGCCGTCGAGGTCGTGGCGCCCCATTCCCGCAACACGGCGTAGTCGTGGGCGGCGATCCGTCCGTCGGGGAGAACGTTCAACTGCAATGCGGAGTCGTAGCTGTACGGAGTGCTGACCTCCCACTCCTCGGCCGGGCGAGCGTAGTCCAGCGCGAACGGTCGCATCATCTCTCCTTGTTCGTTGCTTCCTCGGCAGCGGACGGTGACGCTCGGGCGTGACCGCCGTCTGCTGGGCCGCTGTGCCTCCACCCACTTATACGAATCGAACGGGTGATTGGTTGCGTCACGTTGCGTTACGGAGGGGCGGCCGGCCCCGGAGCGTTCGGTTCCCCCACGAGGGCACCGCCGGCTCGCCGGAATCCCGCGGGCTCCGACGGGACTCGCGGGTCTGGACGGGCTCCGCGGGCTCCGCGAGGCCTCCGGGGGACTCGAGGGCGTGCCCGGCCCCCTCCGCTCGTCCGAGCGCGCCCGCTGACCTGCGGGATACAGATGTCACAGGCGTCGCCCGGACCGCACGGGCACACGGATGTTCCCCTGCGCACCTGGGTACCCGTGCGGAGCGCCGGTGATCGCGCCGAAGCCGGTGGCCGCAGACGGGCCGGAACGGACGAGGCGAGGGCGAGCGAGAGGAGGACCAGGCGCATGACTGCCACCGACGAGCTTCCCGTCCTGCGGACCCTCGGCGAACTGGGGGCCCTGGTGGAACGGCATTCCGACCTCTACGTGCGCTGGTCTCACGGCCCACGCGCCGACCTCGCCGCCGCCGGGAGCAGAGACGACCTCACCGGCGTCCGCATGCCGGGCCTGTCGGCGAACCCTCTCGGCGTGGAGCCCTGGTGGGGAGACCGGCCCGTCGAACTCTGGGTGGCCCGGCGACTGCACGACTACTCGCACCTGCCCCGCGAGAAGGGCGAGGGGGTGCGCCCCTGGGTGCTGCGGGGCCGGGTCGAGGGGCGCGGGCCCGACAACGAGCCGCTGGTGGCGGACGTGGTGCCCGTCGGCTGGGTGGACGACACGGTGATCAGAGAGGCGCAGACGCAGGTCG
This sequence comes from Streptomyces sp. NPDC046931, assembly GCF_040644655.1. Classification (NCBI taxonomy): domain Bacteria; kingdom Bacillati; phylum Actinomycetota; class Actinomycetes; order Kitasatosporales; family Streptomycetaceae; genus Streptomyces; species Streptomyces sp. NPDC046931. The sequence goes on along the minus strand of NZ_JBEYWX010000014.1, from coordinate 115,894 downwards.
ACCGCCAGGCCGGGTCCTGGGGGCCGCTGCGCCGCGACGACGACCGCTGAGCCGCCGAATGCCCGGGGTGGCCCGCCGGGCCGAGACCGGGCGCCCGGCGGGGCGGGGCGGGCGCGCCTTCACGGCCGCCCGGCCGGGGTGCTCGGCAGCGCGTGAACCACTCTCCGCCGCTGCGGCCACCACCCGCCGCAGGTCCTCGAGGAACTGAACGACTTCCTGGCCACCTGTCACGGCGGCCTGATGGCGACCGCGTGCTACGCCGCCTGCCATCGCCCCCTGCGCACCCTGCGCTACGCCCGTGTCGGCCACCCCCCGTGCCTGCTGCTCCCCCCCCGACGGCAGCGGCCGTTACCTCGACCCGGGCGCTCGCACCGCCCCTGGGTCCGATCCGGCACCTCCACTACCGTCAGCAGGAGATCACCGTGGACCCGGGGACCGCGCTCGTGCTGTACACCGACGGACTGGTCGAACGCCGCGGCGAAGCCATCGACGTCGGCCTGCCCCGCCTCCGGCGGCTCGCCGAGGACACACGGGGGCTGAACGCCGAGGAGATCTGCGGTCTGCTGCTGCACGAGCGGCCGGACACCGAGCTCCCGGACGCCGCGCCCTGCCGGTCGCGCGCTTCCCCGGCGGCCCGCAGGCTTCCTGAGCCATGGCCCGGCTATGGCCGGGAGCCCGTCGGAAACGGCGTCAGCGGCCGAGGTAGAAGCGGATGGTGGTGCCCGGATCGCCGGTGTGCATACGGACGAGATCGGCGAGGTGATTGACCAGCAGCAGCCCCCGCCCGCCGGGCCGGCTGGGCGCCTGGGGGCGTCGGCCGGCCAGGGGGTCGATCAGCCGGCCGGCGTCGTGCACCTCGCAGACGACGTGCTCACCCTCCAGCCAGATCCGGAGCGTTCCCCTGCCTGCACCGTGGATGACGCTGTTGGTGGTCAACTCCGCCACCGCGAGTGCCAGATCCTCCAGCCTCGGGCGGGACAGGCCCATCCGCCCGCCGTGCCCCACGGCGAACTCGCGGGCCTCGGACAGCTGCCCGCTGCCCTGGAAGGCGAACGTCTCGGCGCCCGGCGGCGCCGCAAGCGTCTCGTTGTAGCGGGCGACGGCCCCCTCCGGGTCGTAGAGGGCGGACGCCGTCTCGCCGTCCTCGTCGATCACCAGCGGATGGGTGGCCCACGCGTCGTCGAGCACATTGCCCTTCAGGCCGACGGCGTCGTAAGGGCACAGGATCGTCACCTCGCGTCCGATGAACGCCGCGTTGATCAGCGCCTCGTGCTGAACACATGCCGGATACTCCACCGTGGTACGGCCGGGCCAGATCGGTTCACCGATGATCCGCACCCGCCCGTCGCCGTGGGCGTCGGCGAATCCGCGCAACACTCCCGGAATGATCCGTCCCGGGTTGCGGCCCGCCTCCGTCATGTCCACGAAGTGCACCTCGTCGGCGCGCGCGCCCAGGCCGTCCTTGATCAGCTGAAGGCGGTCCGGCGGAGCGGCCACGGCCACCGGCTCGCCCGCGGCGAGACCGGCCAGAACGAAAGGCACCGTACCGGCCGTGTACTGCTCGGCGCCGCGATAGAACAGAGCCGGGTGGGCGAACGCTTCCCGGGTGGTGACCGCGTCGGTCACGGTGCCACCTCGATCCTTCCCAGTCCCGGCCAGAAGATGTCGAGAACACGCGCCATCTGCGGCGGCGGCCGGTGGACCACGAGACACTGTCCCTCGGGCAGTGACTGCGCGGCCTTCACCAGGTCCGTGACCCCTGCCACGTCGATGAACGCCACCTCGGAAAGCTCCACATGGAGGGGCGGCGTTCCACCGTGCTGCGCCAGCAGGCCGAGCGCCTCCTGCCAGGCGCGTCGTGTGTCGAGGGTGACTTCTCCGACCACTCGCACACCGGGACGTTCCGGCAGCGGATGCGCCTCGAGCCGGGCACCGTGGCGCGGTGGCGCGGCGGAGAGCCCCTCGAGTGAGACGTCCACGCTCCCACCTCTCAGCTCTCGTGCCGGTCCGCTCACGAGCACCATAGCCCTCCCGGACCGCCGACAGGGTTTTTCGGACGGTGGCATGGCGCCGTCCGCCGTTCTGCTCGGCAGCGACGGACCCGGCTCGGCGCAGCCGAAAGGGGCCCCGTCCGACGAACGGAGCCCCCACTGAGGGCGTCTGACGGGTCAGCGCTTGAAGGTGTCCTTCGTCTTCTCCTTCGCCTGGCGAGCGTCGCCCTTGGACTTCTCGGCCTGGCCCTCGGCCGTCATCCTCTCGTTCCCGACCGCGCGCCCGACCGTCTCCTTGGCCTTGCCCTTGGCCTGTTCCATCTTCGCCTTGGCCTTCTGCTCTCCAGCCACCTTTGCTCACTCCATGTCGCGTCGACTACGGATGTACACCGGGTGACCCTCGGCGCGGTCTTCAAACCGCACCCGGACCCGGCCCCGAGGTTTCTATGACAGCCGTCATGAGGGTGTGCTATGACAGCTGTGTGCTATGACAGCGGTCATGAGCGGTGTGGCGCCGGGAAGCCGCGGACGAGGGGGCACAGTGAGTGATGTCGCAGCCCGGTCGATGTGGGAGCTCGCCGAGCCCGTGCACGACCTCGTGTACTTCACGCCGGAGGCACGGCAAGCGGCCGACGAGATCGGCATGCGCGGCTTCTGGATGGGGTACTTCGCCCTGCGGGCCGCTCCGTTGGGGCAGGTGCCGCCCGCAGTGGTGACCAGCTGCTTCTACGTGTTCCACCCCAGCCGTGCGGCGCGGGCGCTGCCGGACGCCTGGCGGTGTGCGACGGTGGAGGACGTCCTCGGCGCGCGAGAGCGGGCGGTCGATCTCGCCATGCGGCGGTTGTACGGGGAGGACGCCCTGCGCAGTGCCCTGATGGCGGAGGCGGCGGACCTAGCCTGGGCCGCTGCCGAAGCGGCCGACACCGCGGGGCGGGTGCTCGGCGCCGCCAACCAGGCCCTCAAGCGCCCGGCCGAGCCCCATGTGCGGCTGTGGCAGGCCACCACCACGCTCCGCGAACACCGTGGTGACGGGCATGTCGCCGTCCTGGTGAGCCGCGGTATCGGGCCCGTCGAGGCGCTGGTCCTCAAGGCCGCCGCGGGAGAGTCCGACGGCGCGCTGCTGCGCGAGAGCCGGAAGTGGGACACCGCCACCTGGTGCGGCACCGAGGCCGAGCTGCGGGACCGGGGGTGGATCGACGACGGCGGGCGGCTGACCGCCCGGGGAGCGGCCGAGCGCCGGGCGATCGAGGAGGAGACCGACGCGGCCGCCGAGGGGCCCTGGCGGGCTCTGGGCCGCGACGTCACCGTACGACTGGCAGAGCTGCTGGCTCCGTGGTCCCGGAAGGTGGTGGCGTCCGGGCTCATCCCCTCCGGCAACCCGGTGGGCCTCACCGGCGCTCCGCCGCACGACTTCGGCGTTGCCCGCCTCTGAACCGCCAGCCGACACCCGCGGGGCTGGTGCAAGGGCCCGCCCGCAAGCGGTGCACGGGCGGGCGCGGGTGCGGTCGGCCGCTGCGCTCACGGCCTCCGGGAGCAGGCCGGCGGCCGTGTCACCTGTGCCGCGGCCGGTGACAGACGAGGGCGTGCTCGACGGCCGCCGCCATCGCCTGCTCCCCTTCCGCGTTCGGATGCAGGGGCGCGGCGGGCGTGGCCGGGGAGAGGGTCTCGATCCAGCGCTGCCCGGTCGGCCGGCACAGGTCGTGCCCTATGGTCGGCGTGTAGGTGTCGACGTACCCCGCGCCGTGCCGGTACGCCTCCCTGGCCAGCATCGTGTTGAGTTCCTTCTCCTTGTCCCGCAGATAGGGGAAGTCCCCCGCGGCGAACGGGACGGAGCCGCTCGTACAGCCGACACCGTTCTCCGGGAACAGGTCCGGGTAGCCCACCAGCAGGATCCGGGCGTGCGGGGACCGCTGCCGTACACCACGGATCACCCGGGCGATCTTCGGTGCCGTCCTCTCGACCGTATCCGTGAGCCGGTCACGGCCGCCGTCGGTGAAGAAGGCACGGCACGGGGCGCCGGTGGGATCCGAGGCGGTGAGGCGGGCGCAGGTGCCGAGGACGGTGGTGAAGCCGACGTCGTTCCCGCCGATGCTGACGGTCACCAGGTCAGTCCTCCTGCCGAGAGCGGAGAACTGGGCCGGGGCCGTGCCCTGAGGGGCCGTCATCTCGGCGGTGGTGGCCCCGGAACAGGTCACGTCCCTCAGCCGTGCCCGCGCGTACGCGGCCACGAGGGAGGGGTAATTGCGATCGGACCGCTTGCAGTTGGCGTCCACCTGGTCGGGGACCGCCGGTGCCGACGCGTAGGAGTCACCGAGGGCGACGTACCCCGGGTGGTGCGTGCCGGAGGAGGACGCACTCGCGGGACCGGCGCCCGGGCCCGCCAGGGTGGCGACGCCGCTGATCACTGCCGCACTGAACGCCAACGCGCGTCTTGCACCGAGACTCCGTGCCTTCTTCGCCACGGCCGGTCCTTTCCTGAAGGGGACACAGCCTCCGGCCGGGCGGCCGGAGCCGACGCGAGGTCAACTCGCGTGTCCCGGGAAGGATTCCGAGGATCACAAAGAACGACGGCCGCCGGTACCTGCCGTGCCGTAACGAATCGGCGGGCTCGGTGCGCCGCGCTGCTCGCGCCCGGCCCTCTCGCCCGCAGTGGATAATGCGAGCACCCGGACCACCCGCGCAGTCCTTGCCGCCCACCCGTCCGCTGGAGATCGCATGAGTGACAGGATCGCCCTGTCGACGTGGCCCACACCGCTGGAGCCGATGCCGCGCCTCGCGACGGCGTTGGGCCTCGGCGAGGACGATCTGTGGGTCAAGAGGGACGATCTCATCGGACTGGGGGGCGGCGGCAACAAAGTCCGCAAGCTGGAGTGGACCGTCGGTGCCGCCCTGGCGGAAGGCGCCGACACGCTGGTCACCACCGGGGCCGCGCAGAGCAACCATGCCCGCCTCACCGCGGCGGCGGGTGCCCGGGTGGGACTCGACGTGGTCCTGGTCTTCCCCGGTACGCCGGACGGCACTTCGCAGGGCTCCGGCAACCTCGTGCTCGACAGCCTCTTCGGGGCGCGGATCCACTGGGCAGGGGACGGCGATCCCAGCGCCCTGGGCGGCACCGCCGAGGACGTGTGCGCGCACCTTCGCCGCGGCGGCGCGCAGCCCTGTCTGATCCCCTTCGGCGGATCGAGCCCCCTGGGCGCGCGGGGATACGTGGACGGCGGTGAGGAACTGCTCGCCCAACTGCCGGACGTGCGGCATGTCGTGGTCGCGCTCGGTTCCGGCGGCACCATGGCGGGGCTGATCGGCGCGCTCGGCGTGGAACGGGTCCTCGGCGTGCACTGCGGGGCGGTGGCCGAACCCGCCGTCACGGTCGCGGGTCTCGCATCCGCCCTCACCCGCCGCGATATCGCCCCCGGGTCCCTGCGCATCCGGACCGACCAGGTGGGCGCCGGGTACGGAACCCTGCACGAACCGGTTCTCGAAGCGATGCGGACGGCCGCGACCACCGAGGGCATCGTCCTGGACCCGGTCTACAGTGGCCGCGCCCTGGCCGGTCTGATCACCGCCGTCCGGGACGGCGACATTCGTCGCGGGGAGCGCACCGTGCTGCTGCACACCGGCGGGCTGCCGGGCCTGTTCGGACATGACGAGACCGTCCGCCGCACCGTCACCGCGCTGCGCTCCCACCACTCGGGCTGAGCCCGCGCGCCCTCGCCCTTCGGCCCTGGGGTACTCGCCCTGAAGCCCCATCCGGCCGGCTGAAGGGACCTGCCATGACCGCCCCCGCCGCGGAGGCGCTGCGACTGCACTTCGTCGGCAACGCCACCGTCCTCATCCGTTACGGAGAGCTGACGCTGCTCACCGATCCGAACTTCCTGCACCGGGGCCAGCACGCCTACCTCGGCTACGGACTGGTGAGCCGGCGCCTGACCGACCCCGCCCTCGACGTACGGGACCTGCCACCGGACCTCGACGCCGTGCTCCTCTCCCATCTGCACGGCGACCACTGGGACCGGGTCACCCGCCGCCACCTCGACCGCTCGCTGCCCGTGATCACGACCCCGCACGCCTCCCGGAGACTGCAAGCCCTGCACGGCTTCCACCGGGCCGTGGGACTGCGCACCTGGCAGCGGGAGACGCTCGCCCACGGTGACAGCCGGGCACGGATCACCGCTCTGCCCGGCCGTCACGCGGGAGACCCGGTCCTGCGCCGGCTGCTGCCACCCGTCATGGGCAGCCTCCTGGAGTTCGGTCCGGTCTCCGGCGGCGTACGGCACCGGATGTACGTCTCGGGCGACACCCTGCTGTTCGACGGCCTCGACGAGATCGGCGCCCGCTGGCCCGACATCGACCTGTCCGTGCTGCACCTCGGCGGCACCCTGCTCCCCGGCGGCTTCCTGGTCACCATGGACGGAGCGCAGGGCGCCGAACTGGCCAGGCGCCTGCGGCCGCGCCATGTGATGCCGATCCACTACGGCGAGTACACCGTCATGAAGTCACCGCTGGAGGACTTCCTGGCCGAGGCCGCACGGCGCGGGCTCGACGACCGGCTGGTCGTCTGCCGCCCCGGTGAGGAGGCGACGCTCCTCCCCGGAGCGGACCGTGCCATCGTCACCACCTGACGGACCCGCGCGCTCCAGGCCGCCCGGAGGCCGCCACCGACGGTCAGCAGTGCGCCGAGCCCGCCCCGTCAGCGCCTCGCCACCCGCGGGGACCGGTGTCCCCCGATCGCGGACGCCTCACCTCTGTCACCACCGCCCCGCACGACCGCCAGGCCGTCGCGCGCCGGGGCGCTCGCCGTCTCCCTATCGCGCTCCACGGTGTCCGTCTCACCGTCCACCGGAGGCCGACCCGTCCTGATCATGCAGAGGACGGCCTGCTCGATCGCTCCCTGGGTGGCCGGAACGCCGAACGTCGCTGCCTCTCCCAGCCGGTCGAGGCTCGGCGCGATGGTGACGCCCTCCTCGAACAGCTCGATCACTCTCGGGTTGATGTAGGAGGCACGGCAGACCGCCGGCGTGTTGCCCAGGTACTGGGCCACCTCCTTGACCGCGCGGGAGACCGCCCTGCGCCGCCGGGCCTCGCCGAGTGCCGCGGTTTCGCAGACTCCGAGCGCCACGGAGGCCAGAACCGTGGCGTGCCAGGTGCGGAAGTCCTTCGCGGTGATCTCCACGCCGCTGACGTCCCTGAGATAGGAGTTGAGGTCGTCGGCGGAGACATCGTGCCAGGCCGGGGTCTGCCAGTAGGCGAGGAGCCGGTCGCCCCCGCCGCGCCGACGCAGCAGGGCGGTGAGCGCCCGAAGGGTGGCGTCGTCGCCGACGGCCTGTATCAGCTCCCGGCCGTGCTTGGCGGGATAGGCGAAGACGATGCGGCCCCGCGAGGCCCTGGCATGCTCACGGAGCAGGGTCGTCAGGCCGTAGGTCTGGTTCAGGTCCGCGTACCGATCGCTGCCGATCCGGAAGAATCCGAGATCGAGCAGGCGCGTGGCGGTGGCCAGGACGCGCTCGCGGTTCAGTCCGCGCCCGCTCAGGTGTGCCTCGACGGCCTCTCGCAGGGACGGCAGCGCGTCGGCGACCTCCAGGACGTGGTCGTGTTTGCTCTCCTCCTGCTGCGCCCGGAACTGGGGATGGTAGAGATACTGGCGGCGCCCCGCCGCGTCGGTGCCGACCGCTTGCAGATGGCCGTGCGGATGACGGCAGATCCATACGTCCCGCCAGGCGGGCGGGATGGTCAGCCCTTTGATCCGCTCCCGTTCCGACGCGTCCGACAGGGGGTTCCCGGAGTCATCGACATACTGGAATCCGCGGCCGCGCCGTCTCCGTGAGTAGCCCGGCTCGCAGGGACGACTGTGACGCAGACGCACGTCCTCACCTTCCTCACCCCCCGGGTCCGGCCCCGATCACGGACGTCTACCCGGTACCCCGAAGCGGCCCCCTCACCCGGCCGCGCGCGAAAGCTGCGTGCATCGGTCCGGGGTCCGTGCGTGACCAGCCGGTGGCCGGGTACGTTGCCCAGAGCATGGACGACAACGACCCCCTCGGCCTCGACGGCCTCGAGCCCGCTCCCGTCGAGCAGACGATGGAGCGACTGGCACTGATGAGCCGTGAGGAGGCACACGATCTGCTACGGCTGCTGGCGACGGTCGCCGAGGAGGGCGGCCCGCTCTCCGCGGAGGCGGAACGGCTGGCACGCGAGATCGCGGCCCGGATCCCCTCGGAGAACTGACCGCCGACTTCCCTCACCGCTGCGACGGAGCCGTCACGGCGCCGGAGGCGTACGCAGGGCCAGAACGGCGACGTCGTCGTCGTTGTCGGCCGGACGGGTGCGCTCCAGCAGCTGATCGGCGAACGACTCCAGTGAGCGCCGGGCCAGGGCGGCGGCGTGCCGGCGCAGCCGGTCGAGCCCCTCGTCGAGGGAGTGGCCCGGCGATTCGATGAGACCGTCGGTGTACAGCAACAACGTCGACTCAGGGGGCAGCACGGCGGTCGCGTCGGAACGGTGCCGCAGAGGTCCGATGCCGAGGAGAGGGCCGTGCCCGTCGGTGAGGTACTCGGTCAGACCCTCTCGGGTCACGAGCAGGGGCGGCGGATGGCCGGCGTTGGTCCACGACAGGGTCCAGCGTCCGTCGTCGCCGGGCGTCGCCCGGGCGAAGACCGTCGTGGCCATGGAGACGTCGGTCAGGCGCGTCATCGCCTCGTCGAGCCACTCGACTATGCGACTGGGCGGTTCCGTCTGGGACCACGCGTAGGCGCGGAGCATGTTGCGCACCTGCGCCATACCGGCCGCGGCGTCCAAATCGTGACCGACGACGTCCCCGATGGCGAGCGCCGTGTTCCCGTCGGCGAGCGTGAAAGCGTCGTACCAGTCGCCGCCGACCTGTGAGGCATCGGGAGAGGGCAGATAGCGGGCGGTCATCTCCAGCCCGGTCAGGCGCGGCAGCTGGGGGAGCAGATGACGCTGCATGGTCTCGGCGACCTTGCGCTGCCGTTGGTAGAGACGCGCGTTGTCCAGGGCCAGTCCCGCTCGCCGAGTGATGTCCTCCAGGAGCGCGAGGTCGGCCGGGATGAACACCTCGGGCCGCTCCGAACGCCCCAGGGTCAGCGCCCCGAGGACCTCTCGCAGGCCGCGGATCGGGGCGATGGCGGCGGAGTGCATGCCGGTGGCCTCGAACAGCTGGCGCTGTGCGACGGCCAACCCCGAATCCGGTGCGCGCCGGTAGGTCTCGGGGCCCGTCAGGGTCGATGCGACGCCGCGCAGGGCGCGCGACAGCGGCATCGGGGATTCCTCCGGCACGGGCGGCATCGGGCCCTGAAGGTCTTCCCGGTGCACCAGGACACCGTTCTCCGCATGCACCACGGTGGTGCGCCACACCTCGTCACGATCGGTGACCTGATCGATGACGGCCCAGTCCGCCAGACGGGGCACCACCAGCCGCACCAGTCGCCTCAGCGCCTCGTCCACATCCAGGGTCGAGGTCAGCTGGGTCGTCGTCTCGGCCAGCAGGGCCAGGCGTTCCAGTTCGGAAAGCGGCTCCGTGGTCGGGTCCGGCTGGTTACGGGGGGCGTCACCGTCGGCGGCCGCATGGAAGAGGACCAGCATGCCCGGTCCCAGGTCGCCGATGTCGTACGGGGTGACCAGCCACCACACCGGCACGACGAAGCCGTCCCCGCGGGCGAACCAGACGTCTCCGGCCTGCGCCGTCTGCCGGCCCAGAAAGGCCGGTCTCATCCCACACTGCGCCCTGGGCACCGGCTCCCCCCGGCGGTTGCGGTGCAGCAGGTCGTGGGCGTCGCGCCCGAGGAGTTCACCGGAAGGCCGGAGCAGCAGATGCTCGGCGCGGGAGTTGACGGCGAGGATGTGTCCCTGTTCGTCGACGAGGTAGGCGGCGGTACCGAGCGCGTCGAGCGCCCCCCTCAGCGACTCCCCCGCGGTTCGCCGCCAGGGCCCGTCGACGGCGTCCCCGCCTTTGAGCTCTGTCATCCTGCGCCTCCTCCGCCGTGCCAAGGCCCGCGATGCCGGCCGGGCCCACGCGGGCACCGACGGCAGTCGTACTTGCTGCCGATATTCTCACCGGCTTCCCGGTCGCCGCGCCCGTATCGGTCACTGCCGACGTGAATCCGGCCGGGCCCGGTGGCGAAAGACGGTGCCGGAGCGCGTAGGACGTCGGCCCATGGGTACCGGAGAGGGGTCGCGCTCCACGGCTCGCCGTGGAGGTCCCTGTGCAGCGGATGCCGGTTACCGGATCCCGGACACCGGCCTCCGAGCTCGCGACATCTGTCCGCGACGGCATACGAAGCGTCGGCCCGGGCGACAGCGGAATTCGGACATATGCGACCGACGCCCCTCCGTGCGGCTGTGACGGCGCACTTGCGAGGGGTCCTTCCCCCCTCCCGGCGGTCCGCGCCGGGCGATCTCCCCGGCTGTGGATGCCCAACGGTCGCAAGCCCCGCCTCCTCGGCCTTCGGCGCTGCGATCGGATGAGGACATCATGAACGCACACCACGAAACCACGCCCCACCGCCTCGCCCGTGCCCTGGGCTGGGGCAGCCTCGGCCTGGGAGGTCTGCAACTCGCGGCTCCGGACGCCGTACGGAAGCTGGCGGGCGTCGACGACTCCCGGGCATCGCGGACCCTCGTGCCGATGGTCGGCGTCCGCGAACTCCTGCACGCCGGGCTCCTGCTGGGCAGCCGTGAGCCGGCCCCCTGGGTCTGGACCCGCGTCGCGGGCGACGCGATGGACCTGGCGGTACTGGGCCGGGCCCTGAGCTCCCGCAGCGGTGGGCGCGGGCTCCGCACGGGCGCCGTCACAGCCGCCGTGGTGGCCTTGACCGCGCTCGACGTCTACACCGCGGCGCGCGGAACGGGCGGCACGGCACACCGGCGGGACGAGGACCACGCCCTGGAGGCGCACGCGGCCATCACCATCAACCGCCCGCGGGCGCAGGTCTACCGCTTCTGGCACGACTTCACCAATCTGCCGCGGTTCATGGCCCACCTGGAGTCGGTCGAACCGCGAGGCGAGGGGCGCTCCCATTGGAGGACGCGGGGGCCGCTGAAGAAGACCGTGGAATGGGATGCCGACATCGTGGAGGACCGGCCCGGGAAGCTCATCGCCTGGCAGTCGGTCGGCCACACCGCGGTGGAGAACCACGGATCGGTGCAGTTCTCGGACGCCCCCGGCGGGCGCGGCACCGAACTGCGGGTCCACCTGGCCTACGAGCCCCGGGCCGGCCGGGTCGGCACCGCGGTCGCCAAGCTCCTGGGCGAGCACCCCGAACAACAGGTCCACGACGACCTGCGCCGGCTCAAGCAGGTGCTGGAGGCAGGAGAAGTGGTCCGCTCCGAGGGCAGCCCGGAGGGCACGCTCGCCATGCGCCTGCTCAGGCAGCGCCCGGCCCGGCCGCTGGTCTCCGGCTGACCACGGCCACCGCGCGTCGACAGCAGCCGTAGCCCGGCTGCGGAAAGGACATCTTCATGAAGGCCAACTGCTGGACCGGACGCAACTCCGTCGAGGTGACCGAGGTCCCCGACCCCAAGATCCTCAGCCCCAGGGACGCGATCGTCCGGATCACCTCCACGGCGATCTGCGGCTCCGACCTCCATCTGTACGACGGCTACATCCCCACCATGGAGAAGGGCGACGTCCTCGGGCACGAGTTCATGGGCGAGATCGTGGAGGTGGGCCCGGAGGTGACCGACCTCAAGGTCGGCGACCGGGTCGTGGTGCCCTTCCCCATCGCCTGCGGCCACTGCTGGGCCTGCGAACACCAGCTGTACTCGGTGTGCGAGAACTCCAATCCCAACGCGGGCCTCGCCGAGAAGTTCATGGGCCACAGCCCCGCCGGGATCTTCGGCTACTCCCACATGCTCGGCGGCTACGCGGGCGGCCAGGCCGAGTACGCGCGCGTGCCGTTCGCGGACGTCGGGCCCATCAGGGTCGACGACGACCTGCCCGACGAACAGGTCCTCTTCCTGTCCGACATCCTGCCCACCGGCTACATGGGCGCGGAGATGTGCGACATCCAGCCGGGCGACGTCGTCGCCGTCTGGGGTGCGGGCCCGGTCGGCCAGTTCGCCGTCGCCAGCGCCTTTCTGCTGGGCGCAGAGCGGGTGATCACCATCGACCGCTTCCCCTACCGGCTCGACCGGATCAAGGACCACACCGGCACCGAGACCCTCAACTACGAGGAGGTCGACGTGCTGGACGCCCTGGCCGACATGACGGCCGGCCGGGGCCCCGACGCGTGCATCGACGCGGTCGGCATGGAGGCCCACCACCCCACCGGCCCTCTCCACGCCTACGACCGCGCCAAGCAGGCCGCACGGCTGGAGACCGAACGCCCGCACGCCCTCCGCGAGGCCATCCTGGCCTGTCGCAACGGCGGAACCGTCTCCGTGATCGGTGTCTACGGCGGGTTCCTCGACAAGTTCCCCATGGGCAGTCTGATGAACCGGTCGCTCACGCTGCGCGGCGCCCAGTGCCATGTGCACCGCTACCTGCGCCTGCTGCTCGACCGCATCCGCGACGGCGACATCGACCCCAGCTTCGTCATCTCGCACCGGTTGCCGCTGGACCAGGCTCCCCAGGGCTACGAGATGTTCAAGCACAAGGAGGACGAGTGCAACAAGGTCGTCCTCCAGCCGTAGCCCGGGCCCAGGCGCGGCCGTACCGCGCCGTCGCTCCCTCGGCCCCGGCCGGTACCACCACCGGCCGGGGCCGTCGTGGTGCGCCCCGGACCAGCCGCTCGGAGAACTGCCGCACAGGGGGCGGCGACCGGAACAGCGGGCATGGCGACCGGCGTTACCGGGACGGCGGCACAGGAGCGATCAAGGCGGTCGGCATGCACGGCGAGTACAAGGTCCCCGGGGGCAAGCTGGTGGTGGTCGAACTCGACGACCACGACGGTGTGCTGCGCAATGTCCGCGTCGCGGGCGACTTCTTCCTCGAACCGGACGAGGCGCTGCCGGCCATGGACCGCGCTCTCGAGGGAGCCCCCGCCGCCACGGAGGCCGCCGAACTCGCCGAGCGCATCCGAGCGGGTCTGCCCGAGGGCACCGTCATGTACGGCCTGACCGCCGAAGGCGTGGCGACAGCCGTCCGCCGTGCGCTCGCCCAGGCCACGGACTGGACCGACTACGACTGGCAGCTGATCCACGAGGAGCCACAGCCGCCCGCCCTGCACATGGCACTGGACGAGGTCCTCACGGCGGAGGTTGCCGCCGGGCGACGGCCGCCGACCCTGCGGGTGTGGGAGTGGGGTGGCCCGGCCGTCGTCATCGGCAGCTTCCAGTCCCTGGGCAACGAGGTCGACACCGAGGCCGCGCAGCGGCACGGGATGACCGTCGTACGCCGCATCTCCGGGGGAGGCGCCATGTTCGTGGAGCCCGGCAACACGATCACCTACTCGCTCTCCGTGCCAGCCTCCCTCGTGTCCGGGCTGTCCTTCGCCGACTCCTACGCCTACCTCGACGAATGGGTGCTGGGTGCCCTGGGCGACATGGGCATCAAGGCCTGGTACCAGCCCCTCAACGACATCGTCACCGACGCCGGCAAGATCGCCGGAGCCGCGCAGAAGCGCATGGTCGGTCCGGACGGCGGCCCGGGCGCGGTCCTGCACCACGTGACCATGTCCTACGACATCGACGCCGAAAAGATGCTCGAGGTGCTGCGAATCGGCCGGGAGAAGCTGTCCGGCAAGGGCATCCGCAGCGCCGAGAAGCGGGTCGACCCGCTGCGGCGGCAGACCGGGCTGTCCCGGGAGGCCGTCATCGACCGCATGATCCGTTCGTTCGGGAGGCGCTACGGCCTCTCCAGGGGCCCGCTCACCCCGCAGGAACTGGAGCGGGCCGGGGAGCTGGCCGCCACCAAGTTCTCCACCCCGCAATGGACGGCCCGTGTGCCGTAGCGGCGCGGTCCGCCCGTGCGCCCGCGGGCATCAGTTCCACAGCGGATAGGTGACCACGCGGTCGTACCCGTCGGGCCTGGCGTCGGTGTAGACGAGGCTCATCCGGGTGTAGTGCTGCACCCGCGGATTCTTCTTCCACGACTGTGGGTGATCGAGCCGCACGGTGACCGGATACGAGTGGAACGTGCCCGCCGCGCAGTACGGCGTGCAGTCGTTGACCACGTTGACGCCGCTGGCGGTCGCCGAGCCCTGATCCCAGTGCGACCAGCGGAGCGAGGAGAGGATGCTGTTGCCGTCACCGCAGGCGATCATGAACTCGGCGGGACGCACCTGGGCGTGCCAGACGCAGTCGACGATCACGGGATGAGCGGACCCCCGCTGGGGGGTGTGCCCGGCCGTGGGGGCGGCGGAGGCCGTTCCCATGGCTGCTGCGAGCAGCACGACGGCACTCAGTGTGACCGCTGTGTTCACCTTGTGCATCCGCATGTTGACTCCCGGCCGTGAGTGGCGCCTCTGTACGACGCTACGACCCCGGCAGGGCAATCCACCACTCGTACGCGCACGCGTCGGTCACCAGAGCTTGTCGATCTGCCCCGGATACAGCTCGACCCGGCTGTCGTGGAACGACGTGCGGTGCTGCCGGGCCCCGGCCGAGAAGAAGTCGCCCAGGGTGACCTTGTCGAAGCCGGGCCGGTCGCTGGGCAACGGGTCCTGCGGTGTCCCGCCGATCAGCACCGTACCGGGAAGCACCTGCCAGCCCGCACGCTCGTAGAAAGCCCGGAGCGGGCGATCGCAGGTGAACAGCCCGAGATCCAGGTTTCGGGCGATCATCGTCTCCCTCGCCGCGGCCACCAGGCGCCCGCCGTGTCCGAGGCCCCGTCTCTCCCGCCGCGTCACCACCGTGCTCAGTCCGCCGGCGGCATAGCGCCGCCCCGCGTGGGATATCTCCTTGGTCAGGATGTCCAGAGCGGCCAGCACCGTCCCCTCGGCCACGAGCAGCATCGACCAGGGCAGCAGCAGGGGATCGTGGGTCGGTGCGTCGGCGGCGACCGGACCGTCAGCGGACGGCCATGCCTGCTCCTGGAGATCGCGCACCTGGGTGCGCAGTTCGGGCGGGGTGGACTCTTCGGGAAACGCCAGGATCTGCACGCGCCGATTCTGGTGCCCCGGCACGAGGGCGCAAGCGCTTTTCCCGTGCCGGGTCCTCCGGAGCCGGCGGCTCGTCGGCAACTCGGCCGGAGGAGACGACTTCACCGACAGTGGCGCTTGGTACCAGGACGGAGCCCTCAAGGAGGCAGGAAAGGGGCAGGGAGGGTCCCTCGAGGGCTTCCGAGGAGTCGAACAGCCCCGCTGAATTCACCCGTTCGGATCAGTCAAGCGGAGTTGTCGAACATTCAGCTATTGCATCTGCATCCGTATCCGTGTCGCGCCGGGGGAGCCGCGCAAGCGGCGTCGAGCGAGCCGCCGAGCGCATTTCTTGTCGAGTACTGGTCAGTTTTTCGCGGGTCCGGCTTCGGTGCCGAAAAGCCGTGGTATGGCCGCTCGGCGTCGGGGTAAACCTTCCATCCGGGTGGTTGTCGCGCAGTTCCGCGAGGCAGCGAGCCCAGGAATACCGGCCCGTTGAGCGATAGTGTCGAGTTGTCGAGATCGAGTTCGAGTGGCCGCCGGGTCGCGGCCGACCGACACTGAAGCGGCAGGTTTTCGCGATCAGACACGGGAGAAGCCAGCGGGGCTTCCCGGACACCCGGCCCGGTCGCTGCCGGCCGCGGGGACATGGGTCTGGCCGTCGCAGAGCGATGGTTAGCGATATTTCCGCAAGGAGTTAGCATGGGAGAGAAGTCTGCCGAGGTCGTGATACCCGGGCCGGACGAACCTCCGAGCACCAGGCGAAGCAGCGCAGGCCCGTCAACTATGGAAACCGAGAGGAAACTCGCCGAAGTACTGGCTGATGTCGTGTGCGTCGAACGCGTTTCGGCCGACAGTCACTTCTTCGCAGATCTCGGTGCCAACTCCCTGGTGATGGCCCAATTCTGCGCGCGCGTCAGGAAGCGCTCGGACCTTCCGTCCGTGTCCATGAAGGACATTTATCGGAACCCGACGATCCGGCACCTGGCGGCGGCACTCGCGGACGCGGTCCCCACTCCTGTCGACGGACAGTCCCTGACGCGGTCGGCGCCGCCGCCGGCGCCGACTCAGGTCACCCGGGCCGGCACGGCGAGTTATGTCCTGTGCGGAACACTCCAGTTGCTGGTTTTCCTGGCCTATTCCTTCGTCACCGGACTCGCCACCGCCCGCGGCTACGAATGGGTCGCCGGCGGAAAGGGTCTGACCGACATCTATGTCCGGTCGTTGGTGTTCGGCGGAACGGGCTTCATCGCCCTGGTCGCGTTCCCGATCGCGGCCAAGTGGATCCTCGTGGGCCGCTGGAAGCCCGGTGAATTCCCCATCTGGAGCCTCGCCTATCTGCGGTTCTGGATCGTGAAGACGTTGCTCCACGCCAATCCGATGATCTTCCTCGTCGGCAACCCGCTGTATGTGCTGTACCTGCGGGCTCTCGGCGCGCGGATCGGCAAGAGAGTCACGATCCTCTCCCGCTCCGTACCGGTCTGCACCGACCTGCTCACGATCGGCGAGGACACGGTCGTCCGCAAGGACGCGTTCATCCTGTGCTACCGGGCGCACGCCGGGCGTATCCAGACCGGCCGGGTCACACTCGGCCGCGACGTGTACGTCGGTGAGAAGACCGTCCTCGACATCGACACCTCGATGGGCGACGGAGCCCAGCTAGGCCACGCATCCTCTCTGTACCGGGGCGAGTCCATCCCGGCCGGTGAGCATCGGCACGGGTCTCCGGCGCAACCCACGGACTTCGACTACATACGGGTCGAGCGGGCCGAATGCGGCGCGCTGCGCCGGGCCTGCTTCGGTCTCGCCACCCTGCTCCAGCTCTTCCTCCTGTACATCCCGCTGGCCATCGGCGGTCTGTACATGCTGTTCATCGCGGTTCCCGCACTCGGAAAGCGCGTGGAGCCGACCGACGTCAACTCCGTCTCCGAGCTTTTCGCCGACGCGCTGATCACGTCCCTCGTACTGTTCTTCGGTCTCGTCATCGTCGGTCTCGCCGCGCTGTTCATCGGACCCCGGCTGCTCAACCTGGTCATCAAGCCCGACAAGGTGTATCCGCTCTACAGCTTCCGGTACGGGGCGCAGCGGGCCATCGCCCTGATGACGAACATCCATTTCTTCACCTGGCTGTTCGGGGACAGCTCCTACATCGTGCACTACCTGCGGGGTCTCGGATACGACCTGGCGAGGGTGGAGCAGACCGGCTCCAACTTCGGCACCGAAGTGGTGCAGGAATCCCCGTTTCAGGTGTCCATCGGCAGGGGCACGATGGTGGCCGACGGTCTCTCCATCGTCAACGCGGACTTCTCCAGCACGTCCTTCCGGGTCTCGCGGGCGACGATCGGGCCGCACAACTTCATCGGCAACAACATCGCCTTCCCCGCGGGAGCGAGAACGGGCGACAACTGTCTGCTCGCGACCAAGGTGATGGTTCCCCTTGACGGCGAGATCCGCGAGGGCGTCGGGCTGCTCGGCTCGCCGAGCTTCGAGATTCCCCGGTCGGTCGAGCGCGACTCGAGGTTCGACCACCTCAGGACGGGCGGCGAACTGCGCCGTCGTCTCGCCGCGAAGAACCGTTACAACCTGCGCTCCATGGCCCTGCTCCTGGGTGTCCGGTGGCTGCACGCCTTCGCCCTCACGGCGCTCGGTCTGGCCTTCCTCAATCTGTACGGGGCGCTCGGGTACCTCGTGATCGCCGGATATCTGGCGCTCACGCTCGGGTTCACCGCCGTCTACTACACCGTGGTGGAGCGCTGCGTCGCGAGGTTCCGCAGGTTGCGGCCCCAGCTGTGCTCCATCTACGACCCGTACTTCTGGTGGCACGAGCGCCTGTGGAAGGTGCCGGAACGGCATCTCATGGTATTCAACGGCACCCCCTTCAAGAACGTGCTCTGGCGGATGCTGGGCGTGCGCATCGGCCGCAGGGTCTTCGACGACGGCTGCCATGTGACGGAGCGGACGCTCACCGCCATCGGGGACGACTGCACCCTCAACGTCGGCACCAAGATCCAGTGCCACTCCCAGGAGGACGGCACCTTCAAGTCCGACCGCACCACCCTCGGTGCGGGCTGCACCCTCGGCGTCGCCGCACATGTCCACTACGGCGTGACCGTGGGAGACAACGCCGAGCTGGCACCCGATTCCTTCCTCATGAAGGGCGAGGAAGTCCCCCCCTACGCACGGTGGGGAGGAAACCCCGCCGCGGAGAACCCCGACGCCCCCGGCCGCCCCTTCGGCGTGAGTCCGGCAACGACAGCAGCGACGTCCCCGGCACCCGGTGCCGCGCCGACGGTGAGTTGAGGAAGGCCATGCGATGGAAGCGCACGTGAACGCGGACCGGGAGTTCTGGAGCCGTGTGCTGGCCGCCGGTGGCTCCACCGCGATTCCCCGGTGGGCGCCGGATCCGGCCGTGGGTGTCGCCGCGTACGAGACGGCGGTACCGGGCGACACCGTACAGGCGGTGCACGCGCTGGCGGGGGAGTTGGAGGTACCGGTCAGCGCGGTCCTGCTGGCCGCGCACGCGAAGGTGCTGGCCGCGCTGTCGGGCGAGCAGGAGGTGGTGACGGGCTACGCCTCCGGGCCGGACAGCGGCCCGCTGCCGTGCCGGCTGACCGTCGCTCCCCCCACCTGGCGTGACCTGGTCTCGGCCGTCCACCGCAGCGCCGCGGAACTGCTCGCGCACCGAGCGTTCCCGGTGGCGGAACTGCACCGGGAGCTGGGCGTGGCCGGGCCGTCCTACGAGGTCGTCCTCGACCCGGCGGGCGCCGGGAGCCCGCTCGCCGAGACCACGGTGCTCGCGGTGGACTGGGACGAGCGGGGCGGGCGGACGCTGCTGCGCCTGCGCTATCGCACAGAGGAACTCAACGCCGAGTGCGCGGCCCGGATCGGCGGCTATCACCTCACCGCGCTCAGGCTGATGACGGCCGATGCGGAGGCAGAGCACGCACGGCAGAGCCTGCTGTCCGAGGAAGAGGTACGGCATCAGCTCGAGGGACTGGCCGGGCCCCGGCGGACGCTGCCGGACCATCGGGTGCACGAGCTGTTCGAGCACCAGGTGCGGGCCCACCCCGAGGCGGTGGCCGCGGTGCACGGCGACCGTGAATGGACGTATGCGGAGCTGAACTCCCGCGCGAACCGGCTGGCCCGGGCCCTGCTGGTCCGCGGGCTCGGCCGGGAGGGCGTCGTCGGCGTGGTCACCGAGCGCAACCTCGACTGGCTGGCCGCCGTGCTCGCGGTGTTCAAGGCAGGGGGCGTGTATCTGCCGATCGAGCCGCATTTCCCGGCCGGCCGCATCGAGGCCACACTGTCGCGCTCCGGGTGCCGCCTGGTGCTGACCGAGTCCGGCAGCACCCACACGCTCGACAAGGCCCTGGCCCTGCTGCCCGACATCGAGAAGTTGCCGGTCGAGACGGCGTACGCGGAACAGCAGGCCGACAGCGATGTCTCGGTGAAGGTCACGCCCGACCAGCTGGCCTACATCTACTTCACCTCCGGCTCCACCGGCGAGCCGAAGGGCGCGATGTGCGAGCACGAGGGCATGCTCAACCACATCTACGCCAAGATCGACGATCTGGGCATCGTCGAGGGACGAGTGGTGGCGCAGACGGCCCCGCAGTGCTTCGACATCTCGCTGTGGCAGCTGCTCGCCGGGCTGCTGGCGGGCGGGCGGACCCTGCTGTTCCGGCAGGACGTGATCGTGGACGTCGAGCAGTTCGTCGACACGCTGGCCCGAGGACGGGTCGGCGTCGTCCAGGTCGTGCCCTCCTACCTGGAGGTGGTGGTGTCGTACCTGGAGCAGCACCCCCGCGAACTGCCCGATCTGAGGTGTGTGTCGGTGACCGGCGAGGCGCTGAAGCGGGAACTGGTCCAGCGCTGGTTCACCATCCAGCCGGGGATCAAGCTGGTCAACGCCTACGGGCTGACCGAGACCTCCGACGACACCAACCACGCGGTCATGGACCGGGTACCGGAACGAGTGCTCCTGGGACGGGCCGTCAACAACGTGCGCGTCTACGTCGTCGACGAGCATCTGTCACTGGTGCCGCTGGGCGCCCCGGGCGTGATCGCCTTCTCCGGGGTGTGCGTGGGCCGGGGGTACGTCAACGACCCCCAGCGGACCCGCGAGGCGTATCTGGAGGACCCGTACCGGCCGGGCGAGCGGCTCTACCTGGGAGGCGACTGGGGACGCTGGCACCCGGGCGGCCAACTGGAGTTCCTCGGCCGCAGGGACCACCAGGTCAAGATCCGAGGCTTCCGCATCGAGATCGGCGAGATCGAGAACAACCTGCTCAGGGTGCCCGGGGTACGGGACGGCGCGGTGGTCGTCGCCGAGCTGGCGGGCCGCAGCGCGCACCTGATCGCGTTCTACACCGGCCGGTGCCAGCCCGCGGACGCGCTGCGCCAGGCGCTCAACGCCGTGCTGCCCGCCTACATGATTCCCTCGGCCTTCCGCTGGCAGCAGAGCCTGCCGCTGACCGCCAACGGCAAGATCGACAGGAAGGCCCTGACCGCGCTGGCCCAGCAGACCGCCTCGGCCGCGGACGCCGGCCCCGCCGGGAACCACTTCCAGGCGCCGCGCACCTCCTCCGAGCGGAAGCTCGCGGCGGCCTGGGCCGAGTTGCTGGGCGTCCCCCAGGACCACATCGGCCGGCAGGACCACTTCTTCGACTCCGGCGGCACCTCCCTGTCGGCGGTGAAACTCACCATCGCCCTGGGCCGTGCGGTGTCCCTGAAGGACATCACCCGCAACCCGGTGCTCGCCGATCTCGCCGCGCTCCTCGACGGCGCCACCAAGCGGCGCGCCGAGCTGCTTCAGCCACTGTCCGCACCCGACGGTACGCCGGACTGCGCCCTGGTGTGCTTCCCCTACGCCGGCGGCAACGCTGTCAACTTCCAGCCCATGGCCGGCGCCCTGGCCGGCAGCGGGACCGCGGTCTACGCCGTCGACCTGCCCGGCCATGACCTCGCCGCCCGGAACGAGCCGTTCGTGCCGATCACAAGGGTGGTGGAGCAGGTCAGCGCCGAGATCACGGGACGAGGCCTCACCAGGGTCATGCTCTGGGGACACTCCTCCGGCGCCGCCCCGGCGCTCGAGACGGCGAGAAGGCTCCTGGAGGCCGGAGCGGACGTCCCCCGGCTGTTCCTCGGTGCCCAGTTGCCCGGAACCGCCGCCGACCGGCGCTCGGCCATCGCCGAGCTGACGGAGCGGAGCAACGCCGAGATCGCCGCGCGGCTGACCGCCGACAGCGGCTACACCGAACTGGGGGAGCTGAACGCGCAGCACGCCGAGCACGTCGGTGCCGCCTACCGGCACGACTGCGTGTCCGCACACCGCTACTTCGCCGAAGTCCTGGAAAGCCCGCCGACGGTGAAACTGTCCGCGCCGGTCACCGTGGTCCTCGCCGCCGACGACCCGTACACATCCGGGCCCCCCGACCGCCACCGCGACTGGCAGCTCCTGGTGGAGCGCGTCGACCTGCACGAACTCGCCGACGGAGGCCACTACTTCCCGCGCACCCGACCGGCCGAAGCGGCACGGGCCGTCCTGGGCGCGGCGGAACTGCTGACCTCCTCCTGATCCTGCCCGAGTCCCTGGGGGGCCGTCGAAAGGAAACCGAGATGTCCTCCTCATCCCCGGCATCACTGCTCGAGGTGGAGCTGCTGCCGGACAGGCCCCCGATCCTGCACGTCGACCCGCCCGGCGATCCGGCCGGCTGGGCGGCCGGGCACCGCGACGCACTGCGCGCGGAGGTCGCCGAGCACGGAGCGCTTCTCGTCCGCGGCCTCGGACTGCGGGACACGGGCCAGGTCGGCGCCGTCTTCGCGGGACTCACCGACGGTCTGATGGCGGAGAGGGAGGCCTTCGCCCCCCGGCAGAGCCACGGCCCCGGGCTGTACTCCTCCGCTGCCTGGCCGGACAACCAGCCGATGTGCATGCACCACGAACTGAGCTACCGGCTGGAGGTCCCCGGCCTGATGCTGTTCGCCTGCCTGAGCGCGCCCGACCAGGGCGGCGCGACCGCCGTCGCCGACGCGGAGCGCTTGCTCCAGGCGCTGCCCAGCACGCTGACCCAACGCTTCGAACACGAGGGCTGGCTGCTGACCCGCAGCTACAACGACGAGATCGGGGCGTCCCTGGAGGAGTCGTTCGGCACCGGCGACCACGCCGCCGTGGAGCAGTACTGCCGCACCCACGCCATCGAGTTCGCCTGGCAGCCCGACGGGTCGCTGCGAACACGGCAGCGCCGCAGCGCAGTGGTGCGGCATCCGGGGACCGGCCGGCGCTGCTGGTTCAACCAGATCGCCTTCCTCAACGAGTGGACGCTGGCCCCGGAAGTGCGCGAGTACCTGGTGGACATCTACGGCGAGGACGGGCTGCCGTTCAACACTCGCTTCGGCGACGGCAGCCCCATCGGCGAGGACGTCATCCAGCTGATCAACAGCACCTACGAGGAGCACACCCGACGCGAGCCCTGGCAGCCCGGGGACCTGATGCTCGTCGACAACATCCGCACCGCACACAGCCGCGAGGCCTTCTCCGGGGAGCGCCGGGTGCTGGTCGGCATGGCCGAACCGCAGCGCCTCCCCGACAGCGACCCGACCCCGGAGGTGAGTCAGCGATGACGACCCTGCCCTCCTCCGCCACCCAGCCCGCCCCGCCGCCCCGGGACCCCGCGCCGACCTTCGCGGTGATCTCCGGAGCCCAGGTCCAGCAGACACTCGCCGGACGCGAGAGACGGATCGTGGAACTGGTCGAGACCACCTACCGACTGCACGGCGCAGGGGACTCGGTCAACCCACCCTCGTACTTCCTGCGCTTCCGCGACCGCCCGACGGCCCGGATCATCGCCCTGCCGGCCTCCATCGGCGGGTCCGTGCGGGTCGACGGCGTGAAATGGATCTCCAGCTTCCCGGGCAATGTGTCCGCCGGGCTGCCCAGGGCCTCCGCGGTACTGATCCTCAACGACCCGGACACCGGCTACCCGCTGGCCTGCCTGGAAAGCTCCATCATCAGCGCCACCAGAACCGCGGCGTCCGCCGCACTGGCAGCGGACTGGCTCAGTCGCACCCGGCCCCGGCCCACCCGGGTCGGATTCTTCGGCGCGGGCCTGATCGCCCGGTACATCCACGCCTTCCTCATCGGCACCGGCTGGGCGTTCGACACGACCGGGGTGCACGACCTGTCCGCCGACAGCACCGCCGGATTCTGCGGTTATCTGCGGCAGTCCCCGACCACCGGACAGGTCACGGTCCACGACAGCGCCGAGGACCTGATCCGCTCCAGCGACCTGGTGGTCTTCGCCACCGTCGCCGGCACACCCCATGTCACCGACCCGGCATGGTTCAGCCACAACCCGCTGGTCCTGCACGTGTCCCTGCGTGACCTCGCCCCCCGGATCCTGCTCGCCTCGGCCAACTACGTGGACGACGTCGAGCACTGTCTGAAGGCCGACACGTCACCCCATCTCACGGAGCAGGCCACCGGCAACCGCGACTTCCTGGACGGCACCCTCAACGACGTCATGACCGGACAGGCGACCCCGCCGGCCGACCGAACGGTGATCTTCTCGCCCTTCGGGCTCGGCGTCCTCGACCTCGCCGTCGGCAAGTACGTCTACGACGAAGCCGCCCGGGCCGGACACCTCCACCTCATCGACGACTTCTTCCACGAGCTGCGCCGATACGGCTGAAGGCGCCTTGCTTCAGCCCTGGCACCAGGAGGCCACCGTGCCCGTGATAACCGTTCCTCACGCCTTCAACGAAAGCCAGCTGTACGTCGACCTCGAGCCGATCTTCGGGCGTTCTCTCTACCTGAAGTGCGAGGGCTTCAACTTCGCGGGCTCGATCAAGCTGAAGGCCGCCATCGAGATGGTGGAGACGGCCGAACGGGAAGGAGTCCTGAAGCCCGACTCGATCCTCGTCGAGTCCTCGTCCGGCAACCTGGGCGTGGCGCTGAGCATGATCGCCGCCAGCAAGGGCTACCGGTTCCTGTGCGTCACGGACTCCCGATGCAATCTGTCGACCCGACTGCTGATGGAGGCGTTGGGCAGCCAGGTGCACATCGTCGCCGACCTGGACGCCAACGGCGGCTTCCTCGGCGCGCGCATCGAGTACGTCCGTGAGCTGTGCGCCTCCGACGACCGGTATGTGTGGCTCGGTCAGTACACCAACCCGGGCAACTGGCGGGCGCATTACCGCACCACGGCGCCGGAGATCGCGGAGCAGTTCCCGGAGCTGGACGTCCTGTTCATCGGGGCGGGCACCACCGGGACCCTGATGGGCTGCGCGCGCTACTTCCGTCAGTGGCACAGGTCCGTACGGATCGTCGCCGTGGACAGCGTCGGCTCGGTGGCCTTCGGCGGCAAGCCGGGGCGCCGGATGATCCCCGGTCTGGGCATGAGCATGCGGCCGCCGCTGCTGGACGAGTCGTTCGTGGACGACGTGATGCGGGTGGAGGAGGCGGACACCATCCGTGCCTGCCACCGTCTGGCCCGGCGCGGGTTCCTGTTCGGTGGCTCCACCGGGACGGTGGTCAGCGGCGCGCTGGACTGGCTGACCCGCCATGACCCGGGCGGTCTGACCTCGGTGGCCATTGCCGCGGACCTCGGCGAGCGCTACCTCGACACCATCTACCAGACCAACTGGCTGGAGGCTCTGTACGGCGACCGCATCCTCCTCGGCTCCGAAGAGCTCACGAGGGATCCCCGGGGAGGCCAGCCCATACCGCGGGCCTCGCGCCGACGCCCGGAGACCTAGGTTTCCTCCGGCGCAAAAAGCCCTGCCCGACGACACCGGGCGCCGGATCTGCGACCAGCGGGGCATCCCGCCCCGCTGGGATCGCGTTTCATGTGGTCCCGGAGGCCTTCGAGACCTCGTCGCGAAGGCGCCCGGGCCCGGCGTCAGTTCATGCAGCCTGCAGGGATGACCGGGCTGCCCTTGCAGTTGGCGCTCAGGCTCTTCGTGATCTGCGAACCACTCCCGATCGGGGTGTCGGTCCATACACCGCCCGGCGCGTGGGGGGCGGAGTTGCCGGTGATCCGCACGTTCGACAGAGTGACGTGTCCGCCCAGGTTGTAGAGGCCTCCGCCCTGAGCCGTGACACCGGTGACCCGGTTGTTGCTGACCGATGTGTTCCGCAGGGTCAGCGGGCCGTCGTTGTAGATGCCTCCGCCCCCTGGCAGTTTCGACATGACGCCGACGTGATTGCGGTCGACGCTCGAGTCGATGACCTGCAGAGCGGCGCCGCTGAAGATGCCGCCGCCGCCGTCACCCGACGTCACGGAGTTGTCAGTGATGTGGCTGGCGCGGACGACGGCCGCCCCGCCGCCGAACTCCAGGCCTCCGCCGTCGAAGCGTGCCACGTTGTACCGGATCACGGTTTTGCTGATCGTGGTCCTGGAGATGCTGCCGAACTGCACCAGGCCGCCACCGAATGCGGCTCTGTTGGCCAGGATCTTGGAGTTGCTGATGGTGGCGGAGCCGAGCACGGCCACTCCGCCCCCGTTGCGCGCGGAGGAGTTCTGGAGCACCGTGACGTGGTCCAGATTCATACGGCCACCGGCCGTGACCTGGATTCCCCCGCCGAGCTCCGGCTGCCCGGTGACCTTTCCGCCGCGTACGGTGAGGTACCGCGCATCCAGGTTCCCGCCCCACACCACCTCGAAGATCCGGAACGGGCGGGTGGCCGACCGGTCGCGCTGGATGGTGGCGCCGTTACCGAGGACAGTGATCCGCTTGGTGATGGGCGGCAGGCCGTCCTGGCCGGCAAAGGGAGCGGTCAGGTGGTAGACGCAGTGCGGGGCGAGCGCCAGTGTGCCGCCGATGCGACTGTTCGCGGTCCGGATCGCGGAGACCAGGGAGGCGCCGCTGCACGGCACCTTGGTGGCGACTTCACGGCCGGATGCCGGTGCGGCGGAAGCGTGCAGAACGGCGACGGAGGCGACGAGGGCTGCTCCGCCGAGGCTACAGGCGGCTCGCCGGGCGACGGCGGCTCGTTTGGGCATGGCTGATTTCCTTCCGGCACGTGGACAGTCGAGGGGGAGAGGATGCGTGGTCGCCCAGCTTCCATGAGAGGTGACGCCCTCAGAGCCCGGCACACCCGGCCCCGGCTGCCTGTCCCCCGCCAGGAGGACGGATACCGGCCGCCGACTACTCCGCTCGGCCGACCGGCCTGGTGACCGGTGTCCGGCGCGCCGACGCCATGAGGAGGGCGCGTTGTGACGTCACGGTGCCTCCTTCGCGGGCACGCCGACCGCGGGCGGCCCGTCGACGGCGGGCGGCCCGTCTCGGGGAGTGCGCTCCCGCGCCGGCGTGTGCCCGCCGCGCAGGGCCGAGGCGACCGCGGAGACCAGGGCCATGGCCGCGGCGACGCCGAAGACGATGGTCAGCCCGTGGTGGAACGGCCCGGAGACCAGCCGTGGGAAGAAGCCGTGGCCGGTCAGGGCGGCACGCTGGGCCGCCGGGAGGTGGGTGACCGCCCCGCCGGAGGCGAGCAGGTGTTCCACGGGGTTGTTGCCGAGGAACGTGGCGAACAGCGTACTGACGGGCGGCAGGGACGCCGCGTGCGCGGCCGCGTCGGCCGGGACGCCGTGCGCCGTGAGTCCGGGGCGCAGGGCCGCGGGCAGCGAGGAGGCCAGCCCGGAGACCATCAGCGAGAAGAACACACCGATGGACAGGGCGGTGCCCGAGTTCTGGAAGGTCGAGCGCATGCCCGAGGCGACGCCCCGGTACTCCGGCGGCACGCTGCCCATGATCGACGACGTGTTCGGTGAGGAGAACATGCCCTGGCCGAGCCCGTTGAGCAGCAGCAGCGCCGCGAACACCCCGTAGTCGAAATCGACCGGCAGGGTCAGCAGGCCGAGGAAGGAGCCGGCCACGACGACCAGACCCGCGGTGGAGAACACACGGGCGCCGAACCGGTCCGACAGATAGCCGGACAGGGGACCGGCGATCAGGAAGCCCAGCGTCAGCGGCAGCATGAAGATGCCCGCCCACAGCGGGGTGTCCTCGAACGCGTAGCCGTGCAGGGGCAGCCATATCCCCTGCAACCAGATGATGAGCATGAACTGGAGCCCGCCGCGCGCGATCGCGGTCAGCAGAGCGGCCAGATTGCCCGCGGCGAACGCCCGCACCTTGAACAGGGCCAGCTGGAACATGGGCTCGGCGACCCGCGTCTCCGCGTAGCAGAAGAGCAGCAGCAGGGCTCCGCCGCCGAAGAGCCCGGTGAGCACCCAGGGGTTGCCCCAGCCGGTGGGGCTGGAACCGTAGGGCTGGATGCCGTACGTGATGCCGGCCAGCAGGATCCCCGCGCCCGCCGCGAAGGTGATGTTCCCCAGCCAGTCGATGCGGGCACGGCGGCCCGCCGCGGTCTCGCGCAGACTGAGATACGACCAGATCGTCCCGGCGACACTCACCGGCACGCTCACCCAGAACACGGCCCGCCAGTCGACGGCGGCGAGCAGTCCGCCGGCCAGGAGTCCGAGGAACTGGCCGGCGAGCGCGGTGATCTGGTTGATGCCGAGGGCCATGCCGCGTTGCCGGGCGGGGAAGGCGTCGGTGAGGATGGCGGCCGAGTTGGCGGTGAGCATGGAGCCCCCGAACGCCTGCACGATGCGCCACAGGATCAGCCACAAGGCCCCCGCGCCCGCGTGGAACGGGTCCAGGGACAACGCGACCGAGGCGCAGGCGAAGACGAGGAAGCCGAGGTTGTAGATCCTGACCCGGCCGTACATGTCGCCGAGCCGGCCGAGGACCACCACGAGTACGGCCGACACCAGCAGATAGCCCAGGATCATCCAGAGTAGATAGCCGATGTTTCCGGGCGCGAGCGGGTCGAGGCCGATCCCGCGGAAGATCGCGGGCAGCGAGATGATCACGATGGAGGCGTCCATCGTCGCGATCAGTACACCGAGCGTGGTGTTCGACAGGGCGACCCACTTGTAGCCCGGTCCCGGGGGCAGGTCCCGCCGGCGCGTGCTGCGCGCGGCACGCACGGCGGGCGGCCGGCCGCCCACCGCGCCGTCCCCACGCCGGTCGCCGGGGCCCGAGGCGCCCGCGCTCACAGCCGTGCCGCCAGTCGGTCGAGGAGGGGCAGCGCCGAGGCGAGCGTCTCGCGCTCCTGAGGCGTGAACTCCTCCAGGACGGCCGAGAGGCGGTGGATGGACTCGGAGGCCCGCTCCGCCAGCATGGCCCGTCCCTCCTCGGTGATGGCCACGACGGCCCGTCGTCCGTCGGCCGCATCGGGTGCACGACGGACCAGCCCCCGCTGTTCCAGCACGGCCAGCGTGCTCGCCATCGCCTGCGGCCGTACACGTTCCAGGTCGGCGAGGGACCCCGGAGAGCCGGGACCTTCGGCCGCGAGCCGCGCGAGCACCGACACTCCGGAGAGCGACACATCGCCGACGGCGTGCGCCTGACGCAGCCGCCGGGTCGTTCTGCCCACGGCCAGCCGCAGACCGGAGGCGAGGTGTGCGATGTCCTCCGCGACGGCGATGCGATCGGAACCCGTGTCCTTGTCCATCTTCACAGGTAATAACACTAGGTTTAGCAGTCTCGGCTGTTCAATCAATTGTCAGTAATCCCCGGGACCTCATCGGCCGATCCCGTACACGCCCGGGACGCCTCAGCCCCTTCATGTTCTTCGCCCGGTTTTGCTCGCCCTTGTCCGGGTTACCCGCCCGGTGAAGCCGACGGCCGATATGGAGAGGAGGGCGCTGCCGTGAGCGACGCGACGAAGGAACGCGAGGAGGCGGCGCGACTTCCGGAGGGCGACGTGGTCCGCATCCTGCTGGAGCAGCACGCCCGGATCCGTGACCTGTTCGCCGAGGTCAAGAGCGCGCAGGGGGAGCAGAAGAAGTCGATCTTCGACGAGCTGAGGGCTCTGCTGGCGGTCCACGAGACCGCGGAGGAGATGATCCTGCGGCCCACGGCCAAGAAGACCGCCGGGAAGGCGGAGGCCGAAGCCCGCAACCATGAGGAACAGGCAGCCAACAAGGTCCTCGCCCAGCTGGAGAAGATGGACGTCGGCAGCCCCGAGTTCGACGGCAGGCTGGCCGCCTTCGAGCGGTCCGTGATCGAGCACGCCGAGCATGAGGAGCAGGAGGAGTTCCCCGCCGTGCGTCAGGGCTGCGACGAGGCCCAGCTCAAGCGGATGGGTGCCCAGCTCCAGATGGTCGAGAAGATCGCACCGACCCACCCGCACCCCACCGCGGCGGGATCGCCCACCGCCCAGTGGATCACCGGGCCCTTCGCCTCCCTGGTCGACCGGGCGAAGGACGCACTCACCCGGTCCCGAGGCGGTACCTGACACCGCGAGGCCGACCGTGCGGCCGTACGATCGGCTGCGCTTCGACGGCTGGATCGCCGGCATCGGTACGTCGTCCGGGACCCGGGTGGTGGTGGGGCGCTGGACGCGCACACCGTTCGGGCCCTTCGACGACGTCATGCTGGAGCGGCGGGACGGGCACCGCCTCCTGCTGGCCCCCTCCGCGCGGACGGCGCACTTCATCGCCGGCACCTACGCCTTCGACGAGGTACGGGTGGCGCCGGTCAGGGTGGATACCGCCGGGTGTCACTGGACGGTCACCGCCCCCTGCCTGCATCTGCGCCTCGTCCTGGGCCGCCGGGGCGCCCTGGGACGCCTGCTCAGGGCCGTGCCCGGGCCGCTGGCCGCCCGCCCCGCCTGGGCCGCGGCGGTGGCCCTGCCTGCGCGGCTGCTGCTGGACACGCGGACCTGTGGCAGCGCGGGCGCCGGCCGGTACGAGTGGTACGGGGCGAAGGACCTGCATCCCGTCATCGCCGCCGCGGCCCGCTACGAGGGCGAGGACCTGGGCTCCCTCGCCCCGGTCGAGCCCCCCGTGCGGTTCGGGTTCGGATCGACCCCCCGGACGCCCTGCGTCGTACGCGTCACCACCACCGTGGCCATGGGCGCCCGGCACACGCCCTTCGGTTCCCCGTCCGGCCTAGCCCACCCGTGAACCAGGCGTGGCAAAAGTCTGAGTCGTGCTCGGACGCCTCCTGCGGGAAGGTGGAACTGTGACAGCGGGCACCACGGAACTGGCCCAGGAGTGCGAGCGGCTGCGGGTGGAGAATCGGCATCTGAAGCGCGCGGTGGCTTCGCACGCCCTGGTCGACCAGGCCATCGGAGCGGTGGTCGTACTGGGGCGGATTCCGCAGGACGAAGCCTGGGGGGTGCTGCGGGACGTCTCGCAGCACACCAACACCAAGCTGCGGCTCGTCGCCGAACACGTCCTCAAGTTCGCCCAGGGCGGCGATCTGCCGCAGCCGGAGATGGACGAATTCAGACGGGCGCTGGACCGCACCAGGATCGCTTCCCGCACCCGCCCCTGAGCCCGGGACCGCGGCTCCCGGACCCTCCCCGTACGTCGAACACCCCATACCCCGGCCCCGGCCGCCGCCGGACGGCGCAGGTGTGCCGTCCCGGCGTGTCGGACTGCCGGCCGCGGGCACTGGGAGACGATGGGTTCTCCCGGACAGCCCGAGCGGGGCCGAAGAGGGAGGGCTGCATGGAGCGGCAGGTCGCAGCGGGCGGGGCCGACGAGCGGACCGGGACGGCCGCGGACGGCACCGCCGGTTCGTCACGGCGCCGCGACACCGCCGACGCGCGACGGCGGATTCCGCGCACCGACGACGTGTTGCGTGATCCCCGGCTGATCCGGGCCACGTGCCGACTGGGACCGGGCGTGGTGAAGGAGGCGGTCCGCCTGGCACAGGAGCGGGCGCGCAACGGCAGTATCCCGCCGGAGCAGGTGGGAGACGCGGCAGCCGCCCTGCTGCCCGCCACGGCCGGCGGGCTCCGGGCGGTGATCAACGCCACCGGTGTCGTGCTGCACACCAACCTCGGCCGGGCGCCGCTGTCGGCGGCCGCCCGCCAGGCGGTGCAGGAAGCCGCCGGGCCGACCGACGTCGAGCTCGACCTGCGCACCGGTGTACGCGCCCGCCGAGGACGCACGGCACTGCGGGCCCTGCACGACCGGGTCCCGTCCGCCGCCGCGGTGCACGTCGTCAACAACGGTGCCGCCGCCCTGGTCCTCGTCGCCACCGCGCTGGCCGCCGGCAAGGACATCGTCATCAGCCGGGGGGAGATGGTGGAGATCGGGGACGGTTTCCGGCTCCCGGACCTCCTCGTCTCCACAGGGGCCCGGCTCCGCGAGGTCGGCACGACCAACCGGACGACCGTCGCCGACTACGCCGCCGCGATCGGCCCGGACACCGGCTTCGTGCTGAAGGTGCACCCCTCGAACTTCCGCATCACCGGATTCACCCGCGCCGCCGAGACCGGCGAAGTGGCCGCGCTGGAGGTCCCCGTGGTCGTCGACATCGGCTCCGGCCTGCTCGCGCCGCACCCGTTGCTGCCCGAGGAACCCGACGCCGAGACCCAGTTGCGCGCCGGTGCCTCACTCGTCACCGCGAGCGGCGACAAACTGCTGGGCGGACCGCAGTGCGGACTGCTCCTCGGGGAAGAGGAGTTGATGCGCACCGTGTCCCGCCATCCCCTGGCCCGTGCCCTGCGGGTGGACAAGCTGACGCTGGCCGCCCTGGAGGCGACCCTCACCGGTCCGCAGACCCCGACCGCCGCCGCGCTGAGCGCCGACCCCGCCCACCTCATGGACCGCGCCGTCCGGCTCGCCGAAGTGCTGAGCGCCGACGGCGTCGACGTACGGGCGGTCGAGAGCGCCGCGACCGTCGGGGGCGGCGGCGCGCCCGGTGTCACACTGCCCAGCGCGGCGCTGTCCCTGCCGGATTCCTTCGCCGCCGTTCTGCGCACCGGGCCGGTCCCCGTGGTCGGGCGCCTGGAGGCGGGGCGCTGCCTGCTCGACCTCAGGGCGGTGCCGCAGCAGGACGACGAGCGGCTCGCCGGCGCCGTGCGCTCGGCCGCGAGGGGGTAGGGCCATGCGGGTGCTGGCCACCGCCGGGCACGTCGACCACGGCAAGTCCGCTCTGGTGCGGGCGCTCACCGGGATGGAACCCGACCGCTTCGAGGAGGAACGCCGCAGGGGACTCACCCTCGACCTCGGCTTCGTGTGGACCCGGATCGGCCCGGACGGGGAGCACCTCGCCTTCGTGGACGTGCCGGGGCACGAGAAGTTCGTCGCGACCATGCTCGCCGGGGTCGGACCGGTGCCCGCCGTCCTGTTCGTGGTGGCGGCCGACCAGGGCTGGCAGCCGCAGTCGCAGGAACACCTGGCGATCCTCGACGCACTCGGGGTGCGGCACGCCGTGCTCGCGGTGACCCGCAGCGACCTGGCGGACCCCGAACCCGTACGCGCCGATGCCCTCGAGCGCATGGCCGCCACCTCGCTCGGCACGGTGCCGTCGGTCGCCGTGAGCGCGATGACCGGCGCCGGACTGGAGGCACTGCGCACGGAGTTGGCCCGGCTGGCCGGCACACTGCCCCACCCGCCCGCCGATGCGGACACACGGCTGTGGCTGGACCGCGCCTTCACGGTACGCGGCCATGGCACCGTGGTGACCGGCACGCTCGGAGCGGGCACCCTGCGGGTCGGTGACCGCCTGGTGACGGGGGACGGCTCGGCGGTCCTGCGGGTGCGCGGGCTCCAGTGCCTGAACGAGGAACGGCACGACGTGCGGGGGGTGGCGCGCGTCGCCGTCAACGTGCACGGCTCCGCGGACGGCCCTCTGCGGCGAGGGCAGGTGCTGCTGGCACCGGACCGCTGGCTGCTCACCGGCCTGATCGACGTCCGGGTCGGCGGCGAGCCGGTCGGTGATCTGCCCCGTGAGGCCACGCTGCACATCGGCACGGCCGCCGTCCCCGTGACCGTCCGACCCCTCGGCGAGGACACCGCGAGGCTGACCCTGGGCCGCGAGCTTCCCCTGCGCGTCGGCGACCGGGCGGTGCTGCGGGAACCGGGCGGCCGGCGCCCACCCTGCGGCGTGACCGTGCTGGACGTGCGCCCGCCCCGCCTGAGCCGGCGGGGCGCGGGCCGGGCCAGGGCGGTGGAACTCGCCGCCATGACCGGCCGACCCGATGGCCCCGGAGAGCTGCGGCGGCGCCGACTCGTCCGCCGCTGCGAGCTGTTGGCGATGGGCGTGCCGCCGCCCACCGCGCCCGTTGCGGGGGACTGGCTCGTGGACGAAGCCCACTGGGCGGGGCTGCGGGCGCGGCTGGCCACCGAGGTGGAACGGTACGCACAGCGGCATCCGCTGGAGCCGGGCCTGCCGGCCGAGGCGGCCCGACGCCTGCTCGGCCTGCCCGACAGATCGCTGGTCGACGCCCTCGCCAGGATGCCGGGTACCACGGAACTGACCTGGCGGCAGGGCCGGTTGTACGGCCCCGGCAGCGCCCGGGCGACGCTTCCGCCGGCCGTCGCGGCGGCCGTCGACGCCGTACGGAGCGACCTTGCGCGGACGCCGTTCCGTGCCCCGGAGGCGGACCGCCTCAAGGAACTGGGCCTCACCCGCAAGGCGGTGGCCGCCGCGGTCTCGGCGGGGGAGCTGCTGGCGGTGACGGACGGCATCCTGCTGCTGCCCGGGGCGGACGCCCGGGCCGCCGACGTCCTGCGCGGGCTGCCCCAGCCGTTCACGCTCAGCGAGGCCCGCCGAGCCCTGGACACCACCCGGAGGGTGGCCGTGCCGCTGCTTGAGTTCCTGGACGCCAGGGGCTACACCCAGCGGGTGGACGACCAGCGTCGCCGCTGCCGGTCCGGCGTGGGAAGCGGAGGCGGACGGGAATCGAACCCGCCTGCCCGAGATCCTCGGACACCTCGGTTTTGAAGACCGGGAGGGCCACCAGGCACCCACACGCCTCCACCGCCCGCCAGGCTACCGGACGGCGTCGCGCCATCTCCGACGGCCACACCCCTGGTCGGGTCAGGAGGTTCGGCGCCGACGACGGGGACGACGGGGACGACGGGGACGACGGGGACGACGGGGACGACGGGGGACGACGGGGGACGACGGAGACAAGTTCGCCGGGGCCCCCGGCGGTACCCGGCGCGCGGCGCACGGAGGGGCGCCCGCCACCCACGAGCGATGGAGGACTCCGGCATGACCACGACGCGTGAGACACCCGTACGGCTCACCCAGTTCGCGCACGGCGGCGGGTGCGCCTGCAAGATCCCGCCCGGCGAGCTGGAGGACATGGTCGGCGCGCTGGCGGTACCGCCGGTCGCGGGCGACACCTCGCTCCTCGTCGGAACGGCCACCGGCGACGACGCCGCCGTCGTGACGTTGCCCGCCACCGGCGGTGCCGGCGCGCCGGCGGTGGTGGCCACGGCCGACTTCTTCACCCCCGTCGTCGACGACCCGTACGACTGGGGGCGTATCGCCGCGGCCAACGCCCTGTCCGACGTGTACGCGATGGGCGGCCGTCCGGTGGTCGTCGTCAACCTCCTCGCATGGCCCCGCGGTGTGCTGCCCTTCGACCTGGCGCGCGAGGTGCTGCGCGGCGGACTGGACATCGCCACGCAGGCCGGCTGCCACGTCGGCGGCGGGCACAGCGTCGACGACCCCGAACCGAAGTACGGCATGGCCGTCACCGGTATCGCTGACCCCGAGCGGCTGCTGCGCAACGACACCGGACGGCCCGGACTGCCGCTGTCGCTGACCAAGCCGCTCGGGCTCGGTGTGCTGAACAATCGTCACAAGGCCACGGGGGAGCGGTTCGAGCAGGCCGTCGCCACGATGACGGCCCTCAACGGGGACGCCTCGGCCGCCGCCCTGGCCGCCGGGGCCACCTGTGCCACCGACGTCACCGGCTTCGGCCTCCTCGGTCATCTGCACAAGCTGGCGAAGGCCTCCGGCGTGACCGCCGTCGTCGACACCACCGCCGTCCCCTACCTGGACGGCGCTCGGGAGGCGGTCCGGGACGGATACGTCAGCGGCGGCACCCGGCGCAATCTCGCATGGGTGGCGCCGCACACCGACTTCGGCGACACCGACGCCGACACCCGCCTGCTGCTGGCCGACGCGCAGACCTCCGGCGGGTTGCTCGTCGCCGGCGAGGTGCCGGGGGCGCCGGTGGTGGGGGAGCTGGTGCCGCGCGGGTCCCACTCGATCGTGCTGAAATAGCTCCGCTCACAGCTCCGTTCCCGTGTGGTCGTCGATGCCTGCCCGGACACGGTAGGACCGCACGAGTTCGACGGACGCCGGGCCCCGGGGCCGCCGGCCCGGACGGATGTCCACGGCGTACGCCTTCGTCTCCTGGATGTGCGTGTTCGGGTCCAGCGACAGGTGCAACAGCTCGTTGGCGGCGTCGCCGGTGCTGTAGCCGTTGGGACCCCAGTGGTAGGGCAGGCCCACCTGGTGCGGGATGCGCCCGTGCACCGTCAGCGGTGACATCCGGTCGGTGACCAGCACCCGCGCCTCGATCACCCCGCGCGCGCCGACGATCGTCGCCCATCCGGTGTGCGCAAGGCCCCGCTCGGCGGCGAGCTCCGGGGACACCTCGCAGAAGAACTCCGGTTGCAGCTCCGCCAGATAGGGCTGCCAGCGGGACATGCCGCCCGCCGTGTGGTGCTCGGTGAGCCGGTAGGTGGTCGCCACGTACGGGAACACCTCCGAGCCGGGTTCGTCGCCGCTCGGCTGGTAGCGGTTGTTCGGGTGCGGGGGCAGCAACTGCCGTACGGGGTTGCGCTGCTGCTCGTACAGCAGGTTCGTAAACGGCGAGTCCTGCGGCTCGTAGTGCACCGGCAGCGGCCCGTCGGTGACGCCGGACGGCACGTACAGCCAGGCCTTGCCGTCGGCCTGCATGATGAACGGGTCCCTGCCCGACAGGGCCTCGGGACCGGTGGCGCCCTGGGGTGGCTCGTGATCGGGCGGCTTGTCCTTCTTGAAGTCGGGCACGGGCGGGAGGGAACGGCCGGGAGCATCACCCGAATGGCGCGCATGGCGCCGTTTCGGTACCGCGAGGCGGGAAACCCAGGAAGCGGCGTCGCGGCGGGATGGCCGCGGCGCCGCACGAACCCAAGGAGTTGGTCCCTTATG
Source organism: Streptomyces sp. NPDC046931 (assembly GCF_040644655.1). NCBI lineage: Bacteria > Bacillati > Actinomycetota > Actinomycetes > Kitasatosporales > Streptomycetaceae > Streptomyces > Streptomyces sp. NPDC046931. The sequence goes on along the minus strand of NZ_JBEYWX010000014.1, from coordinate 79,911 downwards.
GCGGCGAAGTCAGGTTCCAAACGGGAACGGCAGTACGAGCACATCAAGGAGAGCGCCCAGGAGCGCGGGGCCTCGACCGGGCGGGCCAAGGAGATGGCGGCGCGAACGGTGAACAAGCAACGAGCCCAGGCGGGCGAGACGAAGTCCTCCCGGTCCTCCTCGAGCAGGAGCGGCTCCCCGGGCGGATCGTCCCGGTCCTCGGGCGGCGGTTCGTCGCGGTCCGGACCCACCCGCGACGAACTGTACGAAGAGGCCAAGCGCAAGGGCATCGAGGGGCGGTCCTCGATGAACAAGCAGCAGCTGTCCAGGGCCCTCGGGCACTGAGTGGAAGGCGGGTCAGGGATCCACTCGCCGCTGCCCCCGCAGCCGTTCGTTGTGCCACGCGACGGCCCGCCGGATCTGTGACTCCTGCAACCCGGTGCGGCACGCGAGATGCACCAGGGACAGCACCGGCGGGCCGGTGGTGAGCGCTCGGGTGATCTTGGCCGCCCAGAGCTCCTCAGCCACGAAGGGGCGATGCCGGTACGTCTCCCGAACGGCCTGGAAATGAGCGTCGCTGCACGCGGTGACAAGACGAAGACCGTCGAACCAGTCGTGACCCCTCCGTGCGGAGGAGGAGTCCGGAACACAGCCCCGCACCGCGTCGCCGCCCGGGAAGGCCGCGGCGCACAGATCGCACAACTCCACAGCAAACGCCTCGGCGCGCGGTGCGCCCTTCTTCCGCCGACTCATCCGGCCTCCCAGGAAGGAAGACGACCCGGTGCGCACCGCCCGCCGCGGGGCGTGGCCGCGGGTGGCTCCATGGATCGCTCGAGCCCTACGAGTTGCCCGGCACGCCGACGGTGAAACGGACCCGCTCACCCCTCGGTTCGGAGCGCGCTGGTGCGCCGCCCTGTCCGACGTAGGAAATGTGCTCGTAAATTCCCCGTTTGCCTCATTTGATATGTGCAGGAGGAAGTTCATGGCCGAGGCCAACCCCGTCAAGCGTGCGGCGCAGAAGCTCACGGACAGCATGCACGGCAGCGACGGCGCTGGGCCGGAGGAGGGCATTCCAGGGAAGCCCGGACCCGAATCGCCGCAGTTCGAGGAGCCCACGGAGCCCCGTGACCCGCTTTCGCCGAAGCCGGACCAGAGCGGTCCCGACACCATGTCACCGACCGGTCGGCCCACGGGTGCCGACCAGGCGGTGATGGCCCAGGGCGGCAGCTATCTGACGACCGCGCAGGGCGCCCGGCTGTACGACACCGACCACTCGCTGAAGGCCGGGCCGCGTGGACCGGTGCTGATCCAGGACCACCATCTGCGTGAGAAGGTCATGCACTTCGACCACGAGCGCATCCCCGAGCGGGTGGTGCACGCCCGTGGCGCGGCCGCGCACGGTGTCTTCCAGAGCTACGGCACGGCGGCCTCCGTGACCAAGGCCGCCTTTCTCGCCAAAGACGTCGAGACCCCGGTGTTCGTCCGGTTCTCCACGGTGCTGGGATCCCGCGGTTCGTCCGACACCGTACGCGACACCCGGGGATTCGCCACCAAGTTCTACACCGGCGAAGGCGTCTTCGATCTCGTCGGCAACAACATCCCGGTGTTCTTCATCCAGGACGCGATCAAGTTCCCGGACGTCATCCACGCCGGCAAGCCGCACCCGGACCGGGAGATCCCCCAGGCGCAGAGTGCGCACGACACGTTCTGGGACTTCGTCACCCTGCACACCGAGGCCACCCACCACACGCTCTGGAACATGTCCGACCGCGGCATCCCGCGCTCGTTCCGCATGATGGAGGGCTTCGGTGTGCACACCTTCCGCCTGGTGGACGCGAAGGGCGGGACGACACTGGTGAAGTTCCACTGGAAGCCCAAGCTCGGCGTCCACTCCCTGGTGTGGGAGGAGGCGCAGATCATCAACGGCGTCGACCCCGACTTCCACCGCCGGGACCTCGCCGACGCCATCGAGGCGGGCGCCTACCCGCAGTGGGAGCTCGCCATCCAGACCTTCCCCGACACCCCTGAACAGACCTTCGAGGGCATCGACCTGCTGGACCCGACGAACATCGTCCCGGAGGAACTCGCCCCCGTGCAGCCCATCGGGCTGCTCACCCTGAACCGCAATCCGTCGAACTTCTTCGCCGAGACCGAGCAGGTCGCCTTCCACGTGGGCCACCTCGTCCCAGGCATCGACATCACCGACGACCCGCTGCTCGCGGGGCGGCTCTTCTCCTATCTGGACACCCAGATCACGCGCCTGGGCGGGCCCAACTTCCCCCAGCTGCCCATCAACCGCCCGCACGCCCCCGTGAACGACATGCTGCGCGACGGCATGCACCAGACGGCCGTGCACCGGGGCGTCGCGCCGTACCGGCCCAACTCCCTCGACGGCGGCTGTCCGTTCGCCGCCGGAGCGGACAACGGCGCGTACGTCGAGGCGCCGGTGCTTGTTCCGGAAGCCACAAAGGTACGTCAGGCCCCCGAGTCGTTCGCGGACCACTTCAGCCAGCCCCGCCGGTTCTGGCTCAGCATGAGCCCGGTGGAACGCGAGCACATCATCGGCGCCTACACCTTCGAGTTGGGCAAATGCTACGAACAGACCGTCAAGGAACGGGCGTTGCAGGTCCTGGCCAACATCGATCCCGAACTGTGCGCACAGGTCGCCGCCGGCCTCGGCCTGCCGGAACCCAAGCCCAGCGTGCCCCTGGCCGAGGTCGAACCCAGCCCGGCACTGTCCCAGGTCGGACACACCTGGCCCACGAGCGGACGCATCATCGGCATCGTGACCGGCTCGGACGGCGACCTCGACGGGGTCCGAGACGTGCGCAACGCGGTGCTGGAAGCGGGGATGGTGCCGCTGGTGGTGGCGCCCACCGGCGGCAAGCTCGGGGCAGCCGACGGCGCGCTGACGGTGCAGCGCACCTATGTGACCGCTCGCTCCGTCGAGTTCGACGCCATCCTGCTGGCCGGAACACCCGGCGTGGGCAGCGACGCCTACGGCGCCCGCGATGCCAAGGGCGCTCCCGCCGCCACCAGGCGGGCGACAAGCGATCCGCGGGTCGGCCTGCTGCTGTCCGAGGCCTTCCGCCACGGCAAGGCCATCGGTGCCTGGGCGGGCGGCGAGGCGGCGCTGGAGGCGGCCGGCGTACCCGCGGACGCGCCCGGAGTGGTGATCGGCGACAGCGGCACTGCCACTCTGCAGCACCTCATCGGCCTCCTGGGCGCGCACCGGGTCTGGGACCGCTTCACCGCGGGTGGCTGAGGGCCCCCGCCGACACCGGCCCCTGGGCCCCGGTGGCCCTCGTGTCCACGCCCGGCGTAACTCCACCGGGCGCGGACACGGCGCCGGTGAGCACGGCCGGTCGGCGGTGCCGGTCAGCGAGCGTTCCTCCGCAGGGTCGTCTGCGGCGTCCGGCCGTAGGCCCGGCGGTAGAGAGCGGAGAAGCGTCCCGGGTGGTGGAAGCCCCAGCGGGCCGCGATCCCGGTGACCGTGACGCCGCTGTAGGGGTCGGCCGCGCGGAGATCCCGGTGGGCGTGGGCGAGGCGGACCTGGCGCAGATAGCCGAGGGGAGTGGTGTCCAGGTGCCGCCGGAAGGCGTACTGGAGCGTGCGGATGGTGACGTGGGCGGCTGCCGCGATGTCGGCGACCGTGATGTCCTGGCCTGCGTGGTCGTCGATGTAGGCGACGGCGCGCCCCAGGGCCGGGGGCCGGGCGTCGGCGCGGTCGGCGGCGGTGGGTTCGCTCGGCGCGTTCGTGGGGAAGGCGGCGAGGACGCTGGCGGCCAGGTGCTGGGTGGCGGTGGAGAGGACCAGGGGCTGGGCGGCCAGGGCGGGTTGCGCGAGGATGGCCCGCAGGTGGGCGATGGTCCTCTTCAGGTGCTCGGCGGCGGGGGAGTGGGGCCGGTGCCCGGTCAGACGTACCGGCTCCGGACGTGAGCGCGCGGCGAGGTCGGCGACGTCGGTGAGCAGGCCGGGGTCGAGCATGGTGATGTTGTAGCGGGCCTGGCGGATACGTCCGCTGTAGGGCAGCTCCGGTGGGCGAAGCACACGATGTCACCGGGACCGAAGTCGTCCCGGACTCCGTGGAAGGTGTGCTCCTCGATGGTGCCGGCGTGTACGACGCAGAGGCAGAGCCTTCCGAGCGGGGTGACCGAGTAGTCCATGTCGAACCGCAGGTCCAGTTCGTCGGTGCTGACTCGGTCCGTGGCGTGACGAGCCAGCCGAGTGCGGCTGCCGTCGCTGCTGCTGCCGATGCGCATCCTCGCGTACGCCTGGCTGAGGAACGCCTCGGTCTTTCCCAGATCATCACTGTCGAAGGCCAGCGTGTCCATGGTCGCCGGCTGCCCTCTCTTCGCGGGCGTATGTCCTCGGGGCGGGCGGCTCGCCGGAACGGAGCCCACGCACGGGTATGACGCACGGCTTTGCGAGGCACCGTCGGAGGGCGGGCGCGTGGCAGTGGCGTGACCACTCGGCGAGGTCGGCGGGCCTTGCTTTCGTTCCCCGTCCTGCGCGGCCTGAGCTTTTCCTTTGCCGTATCGCGACACGGGCCCGCCGAGTGCAGAGTGGGCCGGGAAGAGATCGTGGCGTTCCGTGTGGACGGCCGGTTTCGCGACTCCCCCCGCCCGGAAGGTGTGTCCATGGCGTTCTCCGCCCCCTCCGGGCGTCACCCCCTGGAACGGCCGTCCGTGACAGACCTCGCCCGGGACGTCCGGCGGCTCCGTACGGAGAACGAGCGGCTTCAGCGCGCCCTCGGCGCGGACGCCACCCAGCATCAGGCCGTCGGAGTCCTCGCCGCGCTGGGCCGGATCGCTCCGGAAGCCGCGTGGCGGGTCCTGCGGGACGTGGCGCAGCGCTCCGGCACCGACCTCGACGACTTTGCCGAGGGTCTGGTGACGTTCGCCCAGGGCGGCGACCTCCCCGACCGGCAACTGGGCGAACTACGGCGGGCACTCGACCGGGACGCGACCGATTCCGGGGTGGAGACCTCCGTCAGGGCCTGACCCCCGCGGCGACCCGAACGGCCCACCGCTCGGACACGGGTGGCAGCGGCCCGCAAACGTCTCGCGTGCGCAGCCCACCCGAGCGGGCCTACGGCGCCACTCCTTCGGCCCGGTTCGGCGGGCCGGGCGGCGGCGACCACTGAAGGCTCGCTGCGGAAGAACCCCTCGGAAGGAGGAGCCCATGAGCGCCACCCGACGCTCTCGCCGCCTGCGCAAGCCCCTGTCCGGCCTGACGGCGCTGGCCACGACCGCAGCCCTCGCCGTCGCCGTCCCGGCCCTGGCCACCCCGGCCGCCGCCGCCTCCAAGGCGACCTGCGGCGACCCCCGGCAGAGCCTGGAGCCGACCGCCCAGGAGTTCCTCGACAAGCTCGCCGCGGCCGGCGGCCCGCCGATCCAGGACCTCTCGCCCGAGGCTGCCCGCAAGACGCTTCTGGACCTTCAGGCCGCCTACCCGGTGGCCAAGCTCCCGGCCGACACCATGACGCGCACCATCCCCGTCGGACCCACCGGCTCGGTCTCGATCCGCGTCGTCCGGCCGCCGGGCGCGTCCGGCACGCTGCCCGCGGTGATGTACTTCCACGGCGGCGGCTGGGTGCTCGGCGACGCCTCGACGCACGATCGGCTCGTACGGCAGATCGCCAACGCCGCCAACGTCGCGGTGGTGTTCGTCGAATACACCCGGTCGCCGGAGGCAAAGTACTCGGTCGCCAACGAGCAGGCGTACGCCGCCACCCAGTGGGTCGCCCAGCACGGGAACGAGATCGGCGTCGACGGGTCGCGGCTCGCCGTGGCCGGTGACAGCGTCGGCGGCAACATGACCGCCGCCGTCACCCTGATGGCCAAGCAGCGCGGCGGCCCCAAGTTGGCCCAACAGGTGCTGTTCTACCCGGTCACCGACGCCTCGTTCACCACCCCGTCCTACCAGCGCTTCGCCACGGGCTGCTGGCTCACCGCCGCTGGCATGAAGTGGTTCTGGAACGAGTACGCCCCCGAGGCCGCCGTGCGCACCCAGCCCACCGCCTCTCCGCTGCGCGCCACCGCCTCCGAGCTCAGCGGCCTGCCGAAGGCGCTGGTGATCACCGACAGCGATGTGCTCTCCGACGAGGGGCGTGACTACGCCGTCAAGCTGCGCTTGGCGGGCGTTCCCGTCACCCATGTCCACTACGAACACATGATCCACGACTTTGTGATGCTCAACGGGCTTGCCGACAGCGAGGCCGCCAAGTCCGCGGTCGCCCAGGCCGCGGACGCCCTGCGCAAGGCCCTGCACGGCTGACGCGCCCCTGTGCCGCCGGCGTGGACCACGTCGGCGGTCCCGGCCCCGTCCGGTCGCGCCGCCCGCCCCTCATCGGCTCGAGTACCGTTTCCCGGAGTGAGCCTCGTGGAGGTGGCGGCCCAGCAGGGCGCCTCCGAAGACGACGAAGCCGACTCCGATGAGCCAGGACTGGACGACGAGAACGGTGCCCACGGCACCGTAGGTGACGGCGTTGTTCACGATCAGCGGGGAGAACACCTGGTAGGAGAACCAGCGCAGGCCGACGAGGCCCAGCATGGTGGCCGCGGCCCCGGGCAGCAGCGCCCGCCAGGTCACCCGGCTGCCCAGCAGGAAGTGCTGGCCCCACCAGAAGAACAGCACGCCGAACACGACGGTCAGGAAGATGCGGACGCTGGACTGGAGGATCCCGCTCCGCAGGATCGCGCCACTCTGCACCTCGGCGAACAGATAGGCCGTCAGAGCCGTGAGCCATACGGCGCGGCGCCACACGGTGTGCCAGCGGCCCGCGGGCAGATCCCACACCCTCTCGTAGCCCGTCTGGACACTCGAGGCGAAGGTGAGTCCGAACAGAGCGAGGGCGAAGACGCTGAAGGCGCTGGTGGCGCTGAGCACCGTGCGCGGTGCGCCGAACAGGTGGTCGACGGCGTGCGCGGGGCGCCCCGTGAGGCTCATGCCGTCGGTGACCCAGGAAGCGAAGCCGCGCTGCTGGAAGGGCGCCGCGGCCGCGACGACGATCAGCAGCGGCGCGAGGGTGACCAGGGCCAGAGCGGCGAAGCCCATGGACCGGTGCAGCAGTTCCATCTCGCTGCCGTGCTGCCAGAACCGTCCGGCGGCCGAGTTGTGCCAGCGGGTGTGCCGTCTGCGGTGCTGGGGCCGCTCGTCCGGGGGCGGGCCCGGGGAACCCGTCATGCGTCCCCCGGTTCCCGAACCACTCTCGGCCGAAACCCCCTGGTCCCGCAGATCACCCCGGCGGTACGGGAAGGGCCGGCACCGCGGCGTGCACGATGCCGTAGGGGTCCGCTAAACTGATCTTGTGCACGGCGCTGAACCACGGCGCTGGTGCGATGCGTTGGTGGTCCAAGGAAAGACGCCCCGCTTCCTGCGGGGAGATGCAGGTGCAAGGCCTGCCCGGCGCTCGACAGGACCCCGCTTCCGGTATGCCGGAGGCGGGGTCCTCAGTGTGTTCCGGGACCCGTGCACGTCCGGCGTCCGGGGCGGTCGGCCGTCACCGGTCGCTTCGGCGCGTGACAAGCAGGGGCAGCGCGTTGGGGCGGATCTGCACATGCTCGACGGCGCGGACACGATGCCGGGGGACCGGGTGGAGCCGCCATCGCGCCATGATGGCCGCCAGCGTGATCCGCATCTCGTGCCAGGCGAAGGTGTCGCCGATGCATTTGCGGTTCCCGGCCCCGAAGGGGATGTAGGCGCCGCGCGGCAGGTCACGCTCCGTCCGGTGCAGCCAGCGGTCGGGGTCGAATCGCAGGGGATCGGGAAAAGCGGCCGGGTCGCGGTGCAGTGCGGCCGCGCTGAGGATGAGCTCGGTCCCTTCGGGCAGCGGTACCGAGCGGATGGTCGTCGGCCGTGTGGTGCGCCGCATCATGAGCCAGTTGGGCTGGTACAGGCGCAGGACCTCGGTCAGGAACCGGTCCGTGTACGGGGTCGCGGCACAGGGCTCGGTGGCGATGCCCACGGCGTGGGCCTCCGCACCGATCCGGTCCTGGGCCCGGGGGTCGGTGCTGAGGACGTGCAGTGCCCAGGACAGGGTGGTGGCGGTGGTTTCCGCTCCAGCGATCAGGAGGGTCAGCAGTTCGTCACGTGCCTGCTCGTCGGTCATGGCCGGGGTGGCGCCGTCGGCGTGTCCCACCATGAGGGACAGCAGATCACCTTCGCCGGCGTGGAGCCGGGCGTGATGGACGGCACGCTCGGCGAGCCCGCGCAGGGTGGCGGCGGCGGCGAAGAAGCGCCGCCGGCCACGCGTGGGAAGGGAGGCGACCGGGGCGGGGAGCAGCGTGTGCAGAAACATCCCCTTGGTGAGCACATGCAGATACGAGGGGACCCGCTCGCCCATCTCGGCGAGGTCGGGGGGAATGTCGTGCGACGACGAGAACAGGGCGTGGATGATGACCTTCGCGGCCAGGCTGCGCATCTCCTCGTCGAGTCGGACGACGGATCCCGGGCGCCAGCCCTCGGCCGTCGCCTCGGCCAGTGCGGCCATGGTGGCCGCGTAGGCGGGCATCCGGTCGCGATGGAAGCCCGGCTGGAGGATGCGGCGCTGGCGTCGGTGGAACGCTCCTTCGGACAGGGCGATGCCGTTGCCCATGAAAGGTCGCGCCGTTTGGAAGAGGAGTCCTTTCCCGAGATTTCTGCTCTTCTCGGTGAGGCCTTCATGGACGGCTTCCGGTGAAGTGAGCACGAATGCCGGCCAGCCGCCGAGGAAGACCTGGACGACCTCGCCCTGATCGCGCAGGGAAGCGAAGAACCGGGAGCGGCTCGCCGCGAGCCTCGGCAGGTGCCCGAGGACCGGGCACCTGCCGACGGCGACGGGGGCGGAACGGAGCACATCCACCTTCTGGTGCAACTCAGTGACCTTTGACGAAGTCGATGACGTACCACTTGCTCTTGGACGCGTTGTAGACGGCGGTGACGAAGTCCCGTTTGTTCGCCGTGGTCGTCAGCGTGACCGAGGAGATGGTCGAGCCCAGGCCGAAGGCGGAGCTGAGGGTGAGGGTGCGGCTGCCCGTGCCGTCCTGGATGGGTTCCCGGACGGCGCGCTGCCCGTCGGTGGGGTTGGTGGGGGTGCCGAGGGTGCGGTTGCCGCCGAGGGTGACACGGAAGAGGTTTCCGAGCGCGGCGTTGGTGGCGATGGTCGCAGCGTCGGTCAGCGTCACCGGGGCCGGGCTGACCTTGGAGTCGGCGTAGTCCTTGCGGGTGAGGTGCTGGGCCTGTGTCGGGGCGGTCCCGGCGGATACGTCGCCCTCGTAGAAGGCGGAGTCGGCGCCGTAGACGAAGCCGGTGGCCACCGTGCCGCCCGAGGACGGTACGGCGTTGATGGCGCTTTGGACGGCGGTGGTGTCGTCGGTGCTTCCGTTGCCGGTCGCTCCGTAGTCCAGGACGTTGATCCAGTAGCTACTGGCCACGATGACTCCGTTCGCTGCTGTCCCGCAAAGGGAGGCGCTCCGGAAGAGGCGAAAGACGCCACTCCGGCCGCAGAGGACCGGCACGTGAGTGCGACCGAATGGAGGGACACGGGCCCGAAGAGCGCATTTCTGTTTGAAAGCGTTCGGGTTTCCTCGGTTACCGTAACGGCGCTGCTGAGTGGCCGTAAAGGCCCAGACCGAAAATCCCGTGGGGCTTTCCACGGTCGATCATCCGGGAAAGACGAGTGAAAAGACCGCGCTCAGACGCCAGTTCGGACGCCGCCACCCCCCGGTCCTTGTCGCCGCTGTTCCGGCACATAACGAGGAAGGCCGACTCGCTTCGGCCATTGCTTCCATCAAAGCCCAGCAAACGCCGGTCAGTCGGATTATCGTAATTGTCGACCGGTGTACCGACCGCGCGGCGGACATCGCGCGTGCGAGCGGTTGCCACGTCATCGAGACCGCGTACGACGACCGTCTGAAGGCAGGCGTGCTCAACCACGTGCTCCCGGGGCTTCTGGGCGGCCCGGAGGATACCGACCTTCTCCTGATCACGGACGCGGATTCCACGATCTGCCCGGAGTTCACCGAGGTCGCACTCCGCTGTCTGCACGCCCGCCCGGAAGTGGGCGCGGTCGGCGGGGTGTTCTACGGGCGGGGCGGCTCGGGACTGCTCGGCGCTCTGCAACGCAACGAATACGCACGCTACGCTCGCGAGGTCGCACGCCGTGGAGGACGGGCCACCGTGCTCACCGGCACCCGCGACCGTCTTCCGTGTCGAGGTACTGCGAACGGTGGCCGGGGCCCACGGCACACGGCTGCCGGGCCGGAAGGGCTGTGTCTACGACGCCGATGCACTGACCGAGGACAACGAGATCACCCTGGCCGTCGAACACCTCGGATGGGCCACTCTCTCTCCCCGCCAGTGCCGGGTCATCACCGAGCTTCATGCCCACCTGGGGCGACTTCGTCAGGCAACGGCTGCGATGGCAGCGCGGCGCGCTGGAAAACCTGCGGACTTACGGACTGACCCGCATCACGCTGCCGTACATCGTCAAACAGTGCGCGATGTACTTCGGGATCGTGGCCGTCTCACTGATGCTGTTCACGAGCATGCTCTTCGTGTACCTCGGGCTGTACACCGCCCCCCGCGGCCGGCTCTGGATCCCGCTCGCCGTCTTCGTCGCCGAGCGGGTGTGTACGGTGCGCCGCCAGGGGTTCATCGCCATGGCACTGGCGGCACCGCTCGTCTTCGAGTTCGCCTATGACGGCGTCCAGCCGTGGGTCTACCTGCGTGCGGCCGCCGACTCACTACGCAACAAGGGACGTCAGTGGCACCACCTCACGAAGGGCGAGGGATGACCGATGATGCACGGAAAGCGGACCTATATCGCCGCCTCCGTGGGAGCCGCGGGCGGCCCGTCGCTGCTCAGCACCGCCTACCGCCTGTGGTGGATCGTCATCACCCTCGTCGCCGCCGCGGCGGCCCTGTGGCGCCTCGTTCCCCGCAGGATGGAGTGACCGACCCGGCCGTGCTGCGCAGCGCCTGGCCGGCGAGGGCCAGGGGCTGTCCGGCATGGCGCCGGGCGAGATCCTCGGCCTGCCGGGTGGTCAGCCACGACAGACGGGCCGAGGGGGCTTCGGCCTCGTGGTGTGCGGTGCCCTACCGGGCGCGGGCGAGCAGATGACCCTTGGCCTCGCCGGCGAGTAAGGCGCCCGGATCAGGCGGCCGCCGGGGAGGCTTCCCACTCGGTCGGCCGGTGGTCCCCATGCCGCCGTGCGCCGATCGTTACTGACTCCTTCCCGCGACGGGTGCGGCTTCCTGGAATCCCGTTGCCGGTGCGGCGGAGCCGGCCCGGGTGTCCGTGGGCGGACGGTGACCGGACCAGGACGGATGGCTTTGCAGTCCGGACAGGCGGGCCGGAGTCGCCGTGGGTGTGCCGTAGGTCCGGGTCGACCGGCCGCCACGGACCGTCGCCTCCGCCAGGGCCAGGGCGAGCTGTTCGAGGCGGTTCTCCAGTGTGCGCAGCAGTTCCTCGTCCCGCTGGCGCAGGGATCCGAGCAGGTCCATGGCGCTCTCCTCATCGGCGAGCGCCGCGACGCTCTCACCGGCCCGGCAGGCCGCCAGCGCCTGGGCGGCGGCGGCGTACTCGCACTCCGTGATCCTCAGCATCTGGCGGTCGGTGGCCGGACGCCCGCCGAGCAGGACACCGTCCGCGATCACCGCGGCGGCCTCCAGAGGGATGCGCGCGGCGCGGACGGCGCCCGACGCGAGCGTCCGGACGAGGGCGGTGGCGTCGCTCAGCAGCCGGCGGGGCCGTAGCGCGCGGACATGGTCGTCGATGCGGTCGATGTGCGCCCGTACGTCGGCGAGAAGGTGTTCGAGTGTGTGGCGGTGCGGATGTGCCGGGGTGACAGCCAAATCCGCTCGCAGCATGTGGATGAGGGCGGCGTGGGTCTTCCGGGCGTCCTGTAGCACCGGAATGAGCGCGTCCGTCGTCACTGCCATTGCGCATGCTCCCTTGTGTGGGGTCGTGGGACGGCGGGAGGGGCGGACCTGCCTGCGGAGCGGATGTCCGGCGTGGGCCGGCCCCGGGATCAGCGTGTGCGAACGGGCCGAAGATCGCGCGGTGGCCTGGTCCATCCCGGGTGCGGCCGACGGTGGCTCCTTGCGGTGACAGCCGCCCGGCGGGACATCTGACGACAAGCCACCCGGCTAGCCCGTCCGGGTGCCGGGGAGCCGTGCGGCCGCCTGCCCGACGAGGCTCGCTCGGGGATTCGTTCGTCGCCCGGGGTTGCCGATGGCCGGGCGGGGCGGTGCGCGCTGCCGGAGGGCGATGTCAGTGGTCGCCACTATGTTCAGCCGTGTCCCGCCGATCCGGCGTGGAAGTCCCCTGGGCGCAAAGGAGATGGTGCGTTGTCGCATTGGGAGAAGTCGAGCACGGCACGCGTGACACCACCCGCGCGGCCGCGCAAGCTGGCCAAGGTGCCGTTCGTCGAGCTGGCCGACGGACGTCTGCAGGGAGTGGTGTCCAGCGGCTCGGACATCGAGCGGGTGTACGTCTCGTCGGTCGCGGCCGGGACCTACGCGTTCGCATGCAGTACCAACAACAACCGTCCCTGCGGCGGCGCACGGGGCTCGTTCTGCAACCACATCCGGGCTCTGGTCAACGAGGCCGTGTTGCAGTACGGCGCCGAGCGCGTCTCCCGTTATCTGCGCGTGGACGTCGCGGACGCCGGTCCGAGCGCGGAGACCGTCGTCTCGGCCATGACCGGCACCCGGCCCCCGCGGGCGGACACCAAGGCCGCCGCCGCCGTCTTCAGCCGGTTCCTGCGCCATCTGGCCTATCTGGAACTTGCCCCGACCACGGCGCCGTTGCCCGAGATGCAGTGGTTTGCCCCGACGAGGGCGGTGGTGGCGGCGATACCCCCGCGCGAGCCCGTTTCGAGTGGGGCGGAGCGCACCGGCCCGCTCGCCGAGCCCATTGCCGGACTGGACGATGCCCTGACGGCCGTCGACGCCTTCGACCGGACTCTCGTCGGCGGACTGCTCCGCCCGCGGCCCGACCAGGCCGCGGCCCTCGGTGAACTCGCCGACGCCGTCGCGGGGACACCGCTGGCCTCCAGGGTCGCCGAGGCCGCCCGGAAGGCAGCCGCCGCAGCCGCGGGCGAGGACGACTTCGTCGCCCTCGCCGCCGCCCGCACCGCGCTGCTGGGCGCCGTGCACGACGCCCTCATGGCGCGTGTGGCGGAGACGACCGGCCGGGGGCACGGCGAGGCGGATGCGGCCCCGGAGCCCGGTGCGCAACCGGCGGCGAACCTGCCGGCCGCCGCCCGCGCCTGGCTCTGCGATCTGGCGCGCGCCGGATGGCAGGGCATCGACCACGAGACGGTCTCCGGGGCGGCACAGGTCGTCTCCGCGATGCTCCCGGACCCCGCCCTGCGCCGCCTGGGGACCCTTCTCGACGGCTTCGCCGCCGAACTCGCCGCCTCGTGCCCCGGCGCGTCACTCGAACGGATCCCGGTACGCCGCTGGGGCGACCTGTGGTCACGGGCGATGCTCCTGACGCTCCCGCACTCCGCCGGCACGCCCACGGCCGGTACGGTCACCGGGCGCCTGCTGCCCCTCGGCGTCGACGTGCAGGAACACGCGACCGCCGCCCAGGCGCAGGTCCACGCGGTCCTGGAACCCGCCGACGGCACCACACCACGGCTGGTGCGGGCCAGTATCTCGGTGCCGAAGCCGGACACGGTTCTCGGAGCCGGTGTCTGGCAGCTGATGCGACCGCACATGTCGCTGCTGGCCGCGGCCGGTGAGGGCCGATCCATGGATCTGGTGGACATGCCGATCACCGCCGAAGGCGATTTGATCTGGAGTGAGGAGCACGCACGTCCGGGGGAGCCCGCGGACGCCTTCGCCACCGCCCGCGTCGCCCTGACCGTGGCGACGGCCGCGCCGGCCGCGCCACTGGACCGGCACCCGGCCCGTATCGCCGTACCCGTACTGCTGGAGGGATACGCCGTTCAGCAGGACGACGACACGCTGACGTTCACGGTCGCCGGTCACCGGCTCGCCGTCGACGCCGACCGGGCGCCTGGTGCGGGCCCCCTCGGGGCCGAGGCCGTGGCGGCGTCGAAGGCCTGCATCGGCCTGCTGCGCTGGGACGCCGGTGCGTTCAGCGTGCAGCCGCTCGCCGTCGAGACGGCCGTGCGCAAGAAGGCGGTGGCGGTGCACGCCGGAGCGTGGGCCGGCGGCACGGCCGACAAGGCCGGAGTCAAGGCCGAGAAGGCCGCCACCGATGCCGTCGCCGCGCTGCGGGAGCGCGCTGGGAGGCTGCTGCGGAAATGAGCGAGCAATCGACCGAGCACACGACCGAACAAGCCGCAGGTCGGACGACCGGGCAAGTGACCGGGCCGGCCACCGGCCGGACGACCGGGCGCACGGCTACGGCGGACGACGGGTCGGCAGCCCACGACAGCCGTCGCCAGGTCCTGTACTGGCGGCTTCTCGCCCGCCTCTTCGACCACGAGGAGCAGGCGACGCTCGAATCGGCGAGCCTCGCCGTCGTCGAGGACATCGGCCTGCCGCCCGCGCTGCTGGACCCGGCGACGTCCGTCGACTCGATCGTGCAGCGCCATCCGGAACTGGCCGGGGAGTTCGACGGCCTCATGGTGCCGGAGCCCGAGGAGGACGGCGCACGTGACCATGCGGCCGAGGTCCGGCGTGCGGCACTGGTGTCGAAGGTGCTGCTCAACGTCTTCGCCTCCGGCTCCGGCACGGTCACCGCCGCGCAGCTGTCCCGCTGGCAGTCCGACGCGGGCTGGCTGGAGCGCGCACTCGGCTGCAAGCCGGGCGATCTGCGTGGCGGCCGCGGCACGGGGGCCGGCGCCGCGGGCCCGGGCGTCAGCCCGACCGGCTCCGGCGGCCGCGGTACGACGCCCGATCTCAGCCGGCTGATCCCGGTGATCGGCCCGGAACTCGGTTCCATCGAGGCGGACCTCGTCAAGAGGATGCACCTGCGCGAGGTTCTCGCGGACCCGCAGCTCGCCTCCCGGCTGACACCGAGCATGTCGCTGATCGAGCAGCTGCTGCGCGACAAGAACAACCTCTCCGGTGTCGCCCTGGCCAACGCCAAGGCTCTGATCCGCCGTTTCGTGGACGAGGTCGCCGAGGTGCTGCGCACGCAGGTGGAGAAGGCCACGGTCGGCGCCCTGGACCGTTCTGTGCCGCCCAAGCGTGTCTTCCGCAACCTGGACCTCGACCGCACGATCTGGAAGAACCTCACCAACTGGAGCCCGGAGGAGGAGCGGCTCTACGTCGACCGCCTCTACTACCGTCACACCGCCCGCAAGACGACTCCCCAGCGGCTGATCGTGGTCGTGGACCAGTCGGGCTCGATGGTCGACTCGATGGTCAACTGCACGATCCTGGCGTCGATCTTCGCCGGGCTGCCCAAGGTGGACGTCCACCTCATCGCCTACGACACACAGGCGCTCGACCTCACGCCGTGGGTGCACGACCCCTTCGAGACCCTGCTGCGCACCAACCTGGGCGGCGGCACCGACGGCACGGTCGCCATGGCGCTGACCCAGCCGAAGGTCGCCGAACCCCGGAACACCGTGGTCGTCTGGATCTCCGACTTCTACGAATGGCGCACCGAGCAGCTGTTCGAGAGTATGTCCGCCCTGCACCGCTCCGGGGTCAAGTTCATCCCCGTCGGCTCGGTGACCAGCTCCGGCCGCGGCAGCGTCAACCCATGGTTCCGGGAGCGCTTCAAGGACCTCGGCACGCCGGTGATCTCCGGCCACATACGCAAGCTGGTCCATGAACTCAAGACGTTTCTCGCCTAGTTCTTCCGGTTCCTCACCCGGTCGTTCGTTCCGTCATTCGCTCATGCATTCGTTCAGTCGTCCACTGTGAAAGGCCCTGACATGTCCGACCTGTTGCGCGCTCCCGCCGAGACCAAGTACGCCGAGGAGCTGGACTGGCTGGAGTCGATCGACGACGGCCCCAAGCCCTTCGCCTGGCGTCTGTCCCCGAAGATGGTCCGGCTGTTCATCCTGGGCTCCGAGCGCTCCGACGGTCTCGACCGTGACATACCGCAGAAGTGGTTCGGCGACCGCAGCTTCGTCGAGCGCTCCATCGTCACACTGGCCTCCGACCGCGGTCTGCTGCTCATCGGCGACCCCGGCACCGGCAAGAGCTGGCTGGCGGAACTGCTGTCCGCCGCCATCTGCCGTAATTCCACCCTGGTGGTACAGGGCACGGCCGGCACCACGGAGGACCACATCAAGTACTCCTGGAACGTGTCCATGGTGATCGCCAAGGGCCAGTCGCGCGAGTCGATGATCCCCTCGCCGATCATGACCGCGATGGAGACCGGTGCGATCGGCCGCTTCGAGGAACTCACCCGCTCCACCAGCGACGTCCAGGACGCACTGATCTCGATCCTGTCGGAGAAGTACATCTCGGTCCCCGAGCTGGACAGCGACAACATCGTCTTCGCCAAGCCCGGCTTCTCCGTCATCGCCACCGCCAACAGCCGCGACCGGGGAGTCAACGACCTGTCCTCGGCCCTCAAGCGCCGCTTCAACTTCGTCCGCATCCCGGTGGTGACGAACAAGAAGAGCGAGGCGGAGATCGTCCGTTTCCGCACCGAGGAACTGCTGCGCCGGCACCGCATCGAGCTGGACGTGCCGCCCACGCTGCTCGACGTGCTGCTCCAGAGCTTCGCCGATCTGCGCGCCTCGGCCGCCGCGGCGTCCGGCGACGACGAGAGGCTGGAGTCCGCGCTGTCCACCGCCGAGCAGATCGGTGTGCTCGAGGACGCCATTCTGCACGGCAACTTCTTCGGCGAGCGCATGCTGACCGCCCGCACACTCGCCTCCTCGCTCGTGGGATCGCTGGCCCGCCGCGAGCCGGAGGACCTGGCCATCCTCAACAAGTACCTGCACGGGGTCGTCGAACCGCGCAGCAAGGAAGAGGGCGGATCCTGGCCGGAGTTCCTCGAGGGCGGCCGCGACACGATCGCCACCCTGTCATGAGCGGCACGGGGGAAGAAACGTTCGACGCCCTGCGCTCGCAACTCCAGCAGGCCGCGGCTGCGTTCGCCGACGGGCCGGACGCCCTGGAGGGCATCCTGCTCGGCATCGTCGACGACGTCGACCGAGCGGTGCGGGAGCCACTGGAGATCTTCCCGGTCTGCCACCACTCGCCCGCCTCGGCGACCGCGATGGCGCGTCGGCTGCGGGAGAAGCAGCCGAAGGTGGTGTATCTGGAGCTGTGCGAGGACATGGCGCCGCTGCTCACCGAACTGCGCAACTGCCGACTCCCGGTCGCGGTGCAGGCGTTCGCGACCGAGGTCGACGGCTTCCCGGCCGACTGGGCGCCCCTGTCGGTGGTCGCGCCGATCACCGAGGCTTCGGCCGAGTACCAGGCGATCGCCTACGCGCTGGACACACCGGGTGTCGAGCTGGTGCTCGTCGACCGCTCCTCGGACCATGTGTTCCAGTGGGAGCCGCGCGACACGGCGTCCGCCGAGCCGGCCGATCCGGACGCGCCGCCGGCCGAGGAGGAGGCCGCGCTGCATGGGGACGCGGTCGGCGTGGAGATCGGCGACCTCAGGCCGCGCTTCGCCGAGCTGGAGGAGCATCTGCTGCGCCACGGCCGGGTACGGCACTGGTCGGAATGGTGGCACCAGTACGTCGAGCTGCCGCTCGGCGACTGCGACCACGACACCTACCGGCAGGTCATGCTTCTGATCGGCAGTCTGTTCCGGCGACTCGCCCCCGGGGATCCGCGACGGGTGCGCGTTGACGAGGACCGCGAGCGCCATATGTGGACCAGGATGCGCGCACACCTCGCCGCGACCGGTACCGATCCCGCGGACTGCCTCTATGTGTGCGGTGCGTTCCACACGGCCAGCCGTGTCGCGGAGTTCGGCGTCCACGGCACCGACACCTTCGAGATCAGCCCGCCCAGCGCCACCAAGTGGCAGCACGGCCTGATCCCGTCCAGCCACACGGCGATCGAGGCACAGTTCGGCCTCGCCGCCGGCTCCGTGTCGATCGCCGCCACGGTGTGGGCGAAGAACCTCAGGCGCACGGGGATACGGCCGTACCGCCTGGACGGTCAGGCGGGCGCGAAGACGACCGCGGCAGCCAAGAGGACCAAGGCGACCGGGAAGAGCGCGGCAACCGGGACGACGGGCGCTGCGGCCGTACCCGAGCCGGCGGCCCCGTCCGCGGACCGGCTGTCCGCGTTCCTCCAGCGGGCGCCGGTGCTCGACCGGCTGGACGAGGCGGAACTGCTCGGCTGGTCGGTGGAGATCGTGCGCGCAGCACGCCGCAACGGCTACCTCGCCTCCACCGCCGACGCCATCGCGGTGTTCGAGACGTCGATCCTGCTGGCCGGGATGCGCTACCGGGCCAAGCCCACGCCGTACGACTTCCAGGACGCGGCGGTCACCTGCATCGAGAAGGACTCCGTGCCGGGCCGACGCGATGTGCGCCGCCTGGTGGAGATCATGATGGGCGGCGACCGGATCGGCCAGGTCGGCTACGACGCCCTGCCGCCCCTTGCGCGCGACGTGCACGACCGGCTCGCGCCGCTCGGCCTGAAACTCGGACAGCGCGGTGTGCAGCGGGCCTTGCTGGACATCGCCTCCCGTCCGGAACTCCGGCGGTGCTCCGATGTGCTGTGGATGCTGCGCCGTCTGATGCCCCAGGGCGCCGCGCGGCCGATCATGGGCGAGCGGCGGCTCGGCGAGCGGTCCATCCAGGAGTCCTGGGACCTCGCGCTCGGCACCCACCAGCGGGCGCTCATCGAACTCGGCTACGAAGGCGTCAGCATCGAGCAGGTCCTGGAGCAGCGCCTGCGGCGCACGGCGTACGCTCCGCACGCCACCGCGGCGACCGTGCTGGAGACCGTGGAGGACGCGACGCTGTACCTGCGCAGCCGCCGCCTCGCCGACGAGCTGGGCACACATGCCCTGGAGGTGCTGTCGAGGGAACGGGGCGTCGACGGCGCGCCCGAGGTGCTGCGCCGGGTACGACGGCTGCTGGCCTACCACCGCACCTGCGAACCGGTGCTGCCGCCGTGGATCGAGTCCTTCGTCAAGGCCGGCTACGCCCACTACTGCACCCTGCTGCCGGCGGCGTTCACCGACGAGGAGGCGACGGTCCGTCAGGTCGCGGCGACCATGGGCTTCCTGTTCGGCATGGAGAGCCTCGCGCTGTCGCTGGGCTGCGACCGGACCCAGCTGGAGCTGGCCGTCGCGCAGTCCCATCCGCAGGAGCCGTCGAAGACGGCCCTGTTGTGGGCGGCTCAGGTGCAGCTCGGACATCTCTCGCGCGCGGAGCTGAGGGCCCGGTGCGACGACCTGCTGGACAACCTGTTGGTCGTCCCCGCGTATCCGCGTTATCTCAGCGGATTCCTGCACGCGCTGGAGCCGGTCCCACAGCTGGCCGACTTCGTCGTGGAGGCCGTGTCGAACGCGTTCGCACGGTTGCCGGATCCGGTGCTGCTGCCCTGGCTGCCGACCCTGATCACCACATTGCGGTCCGACGGTGCCGAGCTGGCTCCGCTGCTGATCCGTGAGGCCGGGCGCATCTTCCCCGGCCGGCTGCCGGCGCTGGACGCATGGGTTCCGCCGTGGCGGGACCAGCCCGGCCCCCAGGCCGATCCATCGGCCGGGCGCGCCGGGGTCGGCCGGGGCGTCGCGCTGCTCGCCGCCCACCCGGCCGCATGCGATGCGGTGGCGGGGATCCTGGGCTGCGACGAGGCCTGGGAGCGGGCGGAACCGGGACCGTCCGGCGTGGCGCTGCTCGTCCGCCACCCCGGTACGGCGGTCGCGCTGGAGGCGTTGCTGGCAGCCCCCTGACGCGTGCGGGGCCATGTCCCCGGTGGCCGAGGGGCGTCTCCCGTCCGCCTGCGGCACGGCGGCGGCCGCAGGAATACCTCACCCCCGACCGAACGTTTAGTCGGTCGGAGGTGAGGTGCCATGCGGCCCATGGGTATTCCGCACAGGCTTCGCCATCAGGTCCGGCCGGTCGGGTGCGCGCAGGAAGCCGCCCGGCCGATCCACCGCCGTGCATGGCTGCTGTGTCCCCGCCCCGAGGCGGCGGGGCGGGCCCGTCGTCGTGCCCGGACCTTCCTCGAGCGCCGGCGGATGGACCAGTACACCATCGACCAGGTGCTGCTGCTGGTGTCGGAACTGGTCACCAACGCCGTGGAGCACGCCCGGCCGCCGATCGTGCTGCATGTCCAGATCGGACCGCGTCGGATACGGGTCGAGGTCACCGACAGCGGACCGGCCCGCCGCGAGGCCGCGTGGGCGGCGAGTTGCGGCCCGGACGAGCGCGGCCGGGGCCTGCGCATCATCGACGAGGTCGCCACGGCCCATGGCGAGGGCCATGCGCACCACCGCACCCTGCACTGGGCGGACCTGACCACCGCCGCCTGACCGTGCCGCGCGCTCCGGCGGCGGCACCTCGGCAGCGCGGCACGGCGGAACGCGATGCCGCCGCGCGCGGGACGAGCGGCCCGGCACCCAAGGGTGCCGGGCCGCTCCGGGTGTTCCGGTACGGGCCGCCCGTCAGTGGCTGCCCGGGTCCTCGCCGAGTACCTCCTGTGCGGTCTCCACAGCGGTGGCGCGGTCGTCGGGAACCAGTCCGATGCGGGTGCGGCGGTCCAGCAGGTCGGCCGTGTCGAGCGCTCCTTCATGGCGTACGGCCCACAGCAGCTCGGCGCGGGTCACCGGGTGGCCTTCCAGGACCGGTTCGGCCAGCCGGGGGTCGCTCACGGCCAGGGCGTGCACGGCCGGCGCCTCGGTGCCGTACCGGTTGATCAGACGCCGCGGTGCGTGCAGGGCGCTCAGCGTCTCGGACGACGCGGCGCCGACCAGGGGAAGGCCGGCGGTGGGCGAGGGCCCCGCGACCAGACGGCGGGCGGCGATCGCGGCGTCGACGGCGTCCTGGGCCATCCGCCGATAGGTGGTCAGCTTGCCGCCGACCACGGTGATCACGCCCTCCGCAGAGGTGAGGACCGCGTGCCTGCGCGAGATGTCGGCGGTCCTCGGTGCCGCGCCGGAGCCCCCGGCCGGTGTGGTGTCCAGCAGGGGACGCAGTCCGGCGAAGGCGCCCACCACGTCGTCGCGGTGCACCGGGATGTCCAGGGCGGAGCCGAGGACATCGAGCAGAAAGCCGATGTCGGTCTCGGGTACGGAGGGCACGTCCGGGACATCGTCCACGGGCTCGTCGGTGAGGCCGACGTAGACCCGGCCGTCGCCCTGGGGCAGCACGAGGACGAAACGGCTGGTCTCACCCGGGATCGGGATGTGCAGGCCGGCGGGCAGGAAGCCGAGCCGGTCCGCGCGCAGCACGAGGTGGGTGCCGCGGGAGGGCCGTATACGGACCCCGTCCACCAGACCGCCCGCCCAGACGCCGGAAGCGTTGATCACCGCGCGGGCCCGGATCTCGCCCTCGCGCCCGGTGAGTTCGTCGCGTACCCGGGCCCCGGACGAGGTCAGCTCCAGCGCCCGTACACGGGTCAGTATCCGTGCGCCCCGCGCCGCGGCGGTGCGCGCGATCGCGGTGACCAGGCGGGCGTCGTCGGTCACGCGTCCGTCCCAGGAGAGCAATCCGCCGCGCAGGCCCGCGGCGCGCAGCGCGGGGGCCAGGTGGCGCGTCTCCGCCGCGGAGAGCCTGCGCGGCGCGGGCAGCGTCGCCCGCGCCGTGCGTGCCGCCAGGCGCAGCGAGTCACCGGCCCGGAAGCCGGCCCAGGCCAGGGCGGCCTGGCCGCGGGAGACCAGGGGGGTGAGCGGCAGCACGAACGGCTGGGCGCGCACCAGATGGGGGGCGGTGCGCTCCATCAGGATGCCGCGTTCGAGTGCGCTTTCGTGGGCCACGTCGAACTGCGCCGAGGCGAGATAGCGCAGACCGCCGTGGATGAGCTTGGAACTCCAGCGGGAGGTGCCGAAGGCCAGGTCGTGGGCGTCGATCGCGGCCACCGTCACTCCGCGGGCGGCGGCGTCCAGGGCGGCGCCCGCGCCGGTCGCGCCGAGACCGACGACCAGGACGTCCACGGGCGGCCCGCCGACGGTCTCGTCCAGTTCGCGCAGGCGGCGGGCGGCGGTCAGGGACGTGCCCGGAGCGGGCTGCCCCGAAGAGGCCGGGCTGCTGCTGGAACTCATGGTGTGAGGGTCCTCTCGAGGATGGTCCGCAGTTCTCCGTAGAAGGCCTCCGTGCCCAACTCGGCGTCGTCCTCCTCGGTCATGGTGCGCAGCGACAGGGTGAAGGACTGGGCGACCAGGAGCAGGGACCTGGCCTGCCGTTCGGGGTGGCCGGGGCGTACCGACCCGTCCGCCTGGCCCTCCCGGAGGGCTTCGGTGAGCAGTTCGAGGAGGGCTTCCTGGCTCGCTCCCCGCCGGTCGAGCACATAGGGGAGGAGGAGTTCCGGATCCACGTCGATGATCTTGCGGAAGAGCGGATGGCGGCGGAAGGCGTCCACGCCCTTCACGAGCCCCTCCACGATCAGGGTGCGGGCGTCCGTCCCCCTACCGCGCTCGGGCATCGCGCCGGTGGCCACCGCGATCCACTCCCGCGTCATCAGGTCGCCGACCAGCGACCGCACATCGGGCCAGCGGCGGTACAGCGTCATCCGGGAGACGCCGGCACGGCGGGCCACGTCGGTCAGTGTGGTGCGTCGGACACCGACGGCCAGGACGCAGTCGCGGACCGCGTCGAGTACCGGGTCGTTGTCCGAGGCGTTGTCCGAGGCGTTGTGACGAATAGGCGTCATGTGTAACAGTGTAACGCCCCCTGCGGCAGCGCAGGAGACGGCTCTTTTCACGACGACCGGTGAGGACAAGCACCATGGACATGCTGTGGAGCGGCTGGGGCGACCCGGCCCGGGCCACGCCGCTGCCCGACACGGTGATCGGGCTGCTGCGCGACATGCTCGGAGTGAAGCCGCGCGACGCCGAGCCGGTCGCCCTGGAAGAGATCACCGTGCCCGAGCCACCCCTGGATCCCGCCGCGCACCAGGCCCTGCTGGCCGCCGTCGGCGCCGATGAGCACCTGCGCACCGACGCCGAGTCGCGCATCCGGCACACCCGCGGCAAGTCCACCCCCGATCTGCTCCGCATCCGCAACGGCGACGTGGGCGACCTCCCCGCGGCCGTGGCGCTCCCGGCGGGCCACGACGAGGTCCTCGCGGTGCTGAAGGTCTGCGCCGACCACGAGCTGGCCGTCGTCCCGTTCGGCGGCGGCACCTCCGTCGTGGGCGGCCTCGCCCCCGAACGGCGGCGCCCCTTCGTAGCCCTGGACCTGCGCCGCATGGACGGCCTGCTCGACATCGATCCGGTCTCCCGCACCGCCACCTTGCAACCCGGCCTGCGGGCCCCGCAGGCCGAGGCGCTCCTGGCCGGACACGGCTTCACCCTCGGCCACTTCCCCCAGTCCTACGAGTGGGCCACCATCGGCGGATTCGCCGCCGCGCGTTCCAGCGGACAGGCGTCCGCCGGCTACGGCCGCTTCGACGAGATGGTGCTCGGCCTCACCCTCGCCACCCCCGCCGGGACCCTCGAAGTGGGCCGCGCCCCGCGCTCGGCCGCCGGACCCGACCTGCGCCAGCTCGTCCTCGGCTCCGAGGGTGCGTTCGGCGTCATCACCTCGGTGACGGTACGGATCCGGCCCGTCCCGCACACCTGCGTCTACGAAGGGTGGCGTTTCGACTCCTTCGAGGAGGGCGCCGCCGCACTGCGGCGCCTGGCCCAGGACGGGCCGCGCCCGACCGTACTGCGCCTGTCGGACGAGACCGAGACGCTCATCGGCCTGGCCCAGCCCGACGCCATCGGGGCCTCCGGCCTGCCGCAGGCCGCCGGATGCCTGGCGATCGTCGGATACGAGGGCACCGAGGAGGACACCACACACCGACGGGAACGGGCCGCGGCCGTGCTGCGCGACTGCGGTGGCACGCAACTGGGCCAGGAGCCGGGGGAGCGGTGGGCCCACGGCCGCTACTCGGCTCCCTACCTCCGGGACGCGCTGCTGGACGCCGGAGCGTTCGCCGAGACGCTGGAGACCGCCGCCTTCTGGTCGCGACTGCCGGGACTGCACGCCTCCGTCCGCGAAGCGCTCACCACGACGCTCACCGACGCGGGCACACCGCCCCTGGTGATGTGCCACATCTCGCACGTCTACGAGAACGGCGCCTCGCTGTACTTCACCGTGGTCTCCGCGCAGGGTGACGATCCCGTGGCGCACTGGGCGCCGGCCAAACAGGCCGCCAACGAGGCGATCATGGCGGCGGGCGGCACGATCAGCCATCACCACGGCGTGGGCACCGACCACCGCGACTGGTACGTCCGTGAGGCCGGGCCTCTCGGCATCGGCGCCCTCCAGGCCGTCAAGCGCCGACTGGACCCCACCGGTCTGCTCAACCCCGGCGTCCTTCTGCCCACCGACTGATCCCCGCCCGCACCCCGCGTACTCTCCTCCCACACACCCCTCCCTCCCGCACACCACCCGCATGGTCCACGACCGTCAGGCGCCCCCCGGAGGCACACCGATGCGACAGTTCACCGCGATCGTCAACCCCGCCGCCGGCGGATCCGCCGGGGTCGCGGCACTGCTCCGGGTGGCGCGAGCGCTGCGGGAGGCCGGCGTGGAACTGGAGACCGAGTACAGCCGCAGCCTGCCGCATGCCCAGGAGCTCGCCCGGGAGGCCGGACGACGGCAGCGGGTCGTCCTGGCCGTCGGCGGCGACGGCATCGTCGGCGGCATCGGTGGCGCCCTCAGCGGCACGGACACGCTCTTCGGCCTGATCCCGGCCGGCCGCGGCAACGACTTCGCCCGCGCGCTCGGCCTGCCCACCGAGCCGGACGCACTGGCCCGGGTACTGCTCCACCACGCTCCCCGTTCCGTCGACACCATCGAAGTGGAGTCCGCCCACGGCCGCAGCGTCGCCCTCGGCAGCGTGTACGCGGGCGTCGACGCGCTCGCCAACCGCCATGCCAACCGCTCCACCCTTCTGAAGGGCGCCGCGTCCTACTACGCGGGCGGACTGCGAGCCGTCGCCGCCTGGCGGCCGGCCGGCTACCGGGTCACCGTCGACGGCGAGGAACTGACGCACCGCGGCTACACCGTCGTCGCCGCGAACTCCGCCTACTACGGCTCCGGCCGCATCATCGCCCCCGACGCCCGTGTCGACGACGGGCTGCTCGACGTGGTGATGATCCGTGAGGCGCCGCGCCGGCTCTTCTTCGCCCTGATGAACGAGCTCAAGTCCGGGGCCCACGTCCACCGGCCTCAGGTGCGGATCGTGCGCGGCACGGAGGTCCGCATCGAGGCCGACCGGGATGTCCCCTTCGGCACCGACGGGGAGGTCGACGCCGTCCTCCCCGTCACCGCCAGAGTGCTGCCCGGAGCGCTCTCCGTACTGTGCTGACGGCGCACGGCGCACGGTGGTGAAGTGCGCGATCCCGGGAAGACGGCCGAAGTGATCTTCGAGTCGTACCCGTGAGGGGGAGTGCACCACGTGGCAACGCCCGTCCGCCGTACCCGACCGATGAACCGGCGCTCCTTCGACCTCCGCTCCACCGCCGTGTTCTTCGGCCTTCTCGGCGCCGTGATCGCCCTGCTGGGCCTGGCGGCCCGTACGGCGATCAGCGTCGTCGAGGCCCGGCCCGTCTGGGCCGTCGTCCTGGGAGTCCTCACCGTCGCGGCCGCTCCGGCTCTTCGACGGCGCCCACGGAACCGGATCTCCGCGGCCCGGACGGTTCGCGAAGCGACCGCCGCGCTCGACGAGGCGACCCGAACGGCGATCGACGCGCTGGACGACCCGCTCCTTCCCGGCCCGGAGCCGGCCGTTTCGCCCACGGCGGTGGCTCCGCCCCTTGCGCCGGACGAGCGGACCGGGGCCGACGAGCCGGCTGCCGATCACCCGCGCGCCGGGGCCGTCGACTACGACGCCTTGGACCCCGACGAGTTCGAGCAGGCGATAGCCGCTCTGTGCGAGCGCGACGGATGTGCGCGGGTGGAGGTCGTCGGCGGAGCCGGGGACCTCGGTGCCGATGTCGTGGCCACGGCCCCGGACGGAAGCCGTCTCGTCATCCAGTGCAAGCGCTACGGAGAGGGCAACCGGGTCGGCTCCCAGGATCTTCAGCGCTTCGGTGGCACCTGCTTCACCGTCCACGAGGCGGACATCGCCGTCGTCGTCACCACCAGCGGCTTCACCGCCCCGGCAAGGGACTACGCCGAGCAGTGCGGGATCGTGTGCTGGGACCGGGAGGACCTGGAGGCCTGGGGCGGCCGAACGGGGCCGGAGCCGTGGCGGGCTCCTACGGGCGACGGGGAGACGGGGTGACCCCGCGCAGGCGACGCGAGCGGATGCACACGAGCCTCCACCGGCCATTCGCTCGGCTCGTGCACCCCATAAGGCACGCCCATCACCGCCGTGGCCCGACGTTCTTCCCGTGGTGCGATGGGCGCATGGAGTTGCGGGAGCTGCACGCCTTTGCCGCGGTGGTGGAAGAGGGTGCTTTCTCGGCGGCGGCCCGCCTGCTGCACGTCAGCTCAGGCAGAAGCCGCTGGTGCGCAGCAACACCGGCGTGCGCCCCACCGACGCGGGTGCGGCGCTGCTCGGGGAGGCGCGTGTCCTGGCGCGGCACGATCAGGCGCTGCGCACGATGACCCGGTACACCGGAGGGGGAGGCGGCATCGTGCGGATCGGCATTCCCCTGGAGCTCCCGTCGCGTCTGCTGAGCCCCGCGCTCGCGGGGCCGGCCGGGGCCGAGGGCATCGCGCTGGATGCGTCGGCCGGTCTCCAGTGGGCGGCCTTCCCCCGCTCGGACAGCCCCGCCTGGTACGACGAGCTGACCGCGATCCTGCGCAGCCACGGTCTCGATCCGGGGGCGGTGGCTCCCGAGGGGCAGCGGCTGATCGGTGAGACGAGACTGGCGGCCGTCAGCGCCGGCCGGGCCTTCGCGCCGGCGCCAGCGGACTGGTCGCAGCCCATTCCCGAGGGTGTGGCCTGGTCGCCGCTGATCGGCCACCCGCTCATCCGCCGCACATGGGCCGTGTGGCCGGCCGGCTCACGGCGGCAGGACCTGGGACGCCTCATCGCCGCCTTCGAACAGCCGGCCGACGACTGATCACCGCTGACTTTCGTCATTGACAGTCAGCCTGGGGGCAGTTAGCGTCGCCTGGCGAAGTCGGAAGAGGAGGCCCCGGAACATGGGGAGATCACGTACATACGTGTGGGACGACCCCGCGGTCACGGCGGAGGCCGCGGGCCGCACGTCCGGTCTCGAGGTCCTGCGCGAGATACTCGCCGGGCGTCTGCCGGCCGCGCCCCTCGCCGCGACCCTGGGCATGGCGCTGCTGGAGGTGGAGCGGGGTCGTGCGGTGTTCTCGCTGGTCCCGGGTGAGGAGCACTACAACCCGATCGGCAGCGTGCACGGCGGCGTCTACGCGACCCTCCTCGATTCCGCGGCCGGATGCGCCGTCCACTCCACCTTGCCCGAGGGCATGGGCTACACCTCGCTGGATCTGACGGTGAAGTTCCTGCGCCCGGTCACCGTCGACACGGGTGAGGTACGGGCCGTGGGCACCGTGCTCAGCAGCGGCCGTCGCACCGCCCTTGCCCAGGCCCAGCTGTTCGACGGAGCGGACCGTCTGCTCGCCCACGCCACCAGCACCTGCGTCCTGTTCCCGACGTCCGGGTCCTGAGCGGCCGCCGCGGTTCGCTCGCCCACCCATCCGTCCCCTCACCGGCGAGGCGCGGCGGATGCCCCGCTCAGTACCCGGGGAAGAGCGAGCGCAGATCCGGCAGCCTGGCTGCGCCGGTCAGGTGACGTCGTCCGCCTCGGGCCGGTTGCGGCCGTAGACCAGGCGCAGCACCGCCTCCGCGGGGACCCGAGAGGGTGCCGGTCGGCTCGGCGGGCTCGCACGGGTAGATGTGCGGTTCGGCCCCCAGGAGCAGGCACAGTTCCTGGCAGGACAGGTCCTCGACCGCAGCGGCCAGGCGCCCGGAACCGGCGCGCAGCGCCGACAGCCAGGAGTCGGGGCAGGCCGTGGCGGGGGTGACGGCTTGTGTCATGGCTCCCCCTTCGCCCCGGTCGGCCGGGTTCGTGCTGCCCCGTCCGACGCCCTGGAAGCCGGACCGGTCGCATTCGCCGCCCGGCGCTACCTGACCATGTATCAGATTCATGGCTGCCGCGTCCCTCCCTGGGTTCCACGGGCTCGGGGCCGTTCCGGCCGCGGGGGAGGCGTCCGGCCCCGCGGGCGGGGTCACCCCGTCCCCCGGGGGCCGCGAGGACGGAGCGGCCATCCGGGGGCCATGGTCGCGTAAGTCCCATGTCGACACGACCGCGCGGGTACTCAAGACCAGGGCACGCACACGAAAGGGCTGGGACGAGATGCAGATCGATCTGAAGGGCCGTACCGCACTGGTCACCGGCTCCACTCAGGGCATCGGTGCGGCGATCGCCACCGGACTGGCCCGCGCCGGGGCCAGAGTGGGTGTCAACGGCCGTTCCGCCGAGCGCGTGGCGGACAGCATCGCCCGGCTGATGCGCGAGGTGCCCGGAGCCGATGCGGTGCCCGTCGCCGCGGACGTCACCTCCGAGGAGGGCGCGCGCCAGGCGGTGGAAGCACTGCCGCACGTCGACATCCTTGTCAACAACCTCGGTATCTTCGGCGCCAAGGACCCCCTGGAGATCACCGATGAGGAATGGCGACGCTACTTCGAGGTGAACGTACTGGCCGCGGTGCGGCTGACCCGTCTGTATCTGCCGGGCATGAGCGAACGCGGCTGGGGACGCGTCCAGTACATCGCCAGTGACTCGGCCGTCGTCATCCCGGCCGAGATGATCCACTACGGCATGTCCAAGACGGCGCTGCTCGCGGTCAGCCGGGGGTTCGCCAAACAGGCCGCGGGCACCGGTGTCACGGTGAACTGCGTCATCGCGGGGCCCACGCACACGGGAGGCGTCGAGGACTTCGTCTACGAACTCGTCGACCGGGAACTGCCCTGGGACGAGGCGCAGCGTGCCTTCATGCGCGAGCACCGGCCGCAGTCGCTGTTGCAGCGACTGATCGAACCGGAGGAGATCGCCCACATGGTCGTCTACCTCAGCTCCGAACAGGCCTCGGCCACCACCGGGGGCGCACTGCGTGCCGACGGCGGATACGTCGACTCCATCCTGCCGTGAACCGGTACCGCTCCGCAGTGCGCTGAGATGCGGAACCACGGGTGTGCACATAGCGTCTGAACCGCACCTCAGTGGGGGACGGCACCGGGCGCCGCGTCGTCGTGCGCGGTGCCCGTTCGGCGCGGGAGGCCGTAGACCATGCGCACCACAACAACCCCCCGCCGTGGACCGGCCCGGACGCCGCTCGTACGGCGGTGGCGGCAGGCAGCGGACCGGCATCTCAATCCGGTGCAGCGATCCCTGCTGGTGACATGGGTGTCCTTCGGGCTCACCTTCGGCGCCGTGCGGGTCATCACACACGGCATCCGCGGGGGATGGCTGCCCTTGGGAAACGTCTCCGCGGGCGGAGAGCACCTGCACCACTACAACTTCGGGATCGCCACGCTCGCCGGTCTCGGCCTGATCGCGGTGCGTGGGGACGAGCGGGCCGTCGGACACCCCGCGGTGGCGGCCGCCTACGGCTGCGGGACCGCGCTGATCTGCGACGAATTCGCGCTGCTCCTCGACCTTCAGGACGTCTACTGGGCCAAGCAGGGCCGGATCAGCGTCGATCTCTCCCTCGGAGTGCTGTCGGTGCTGGGTGCCTACCTGACGGCCAGGCCCTTCTGGCACGAGATCGGCCGCATCACCGGCCGCCATCTCGCCTCGGCGGCCACGGGGGGAGTACGGGCTGCGGCCTGAGGTTCCGACCGCACCGTCGGCGGCGCTCGCCCGACCGGACACATCCGACGATGCCGCGAGCGGCGTTGCGTGAGGCAGGAGGAGGATGGATGAGTCAGGGTGAGCGCCCCGCGGGTTCCGCACGGTGGCAAGCCGCCGGAAGCGGCGCCTTCGGCACGGACGACGGTGCACGGGGCGAACGGCTCCGCCACCCCCACACCGCGCCGGGGACCGGGGAGACGGCCGGGGCCGGCCCCCCGACGGCCAAGGGCAGCGGGGAGGGCCGGCCCGACGACACCACCGTCACACCGCACCCTCCGGAACGGGCGCGCGGGCAGGTTGCCGGCACCGCCGCGGCGAACGGGCCGCCGGAACGCCGGGACGGGCAGCCGCCCGCGGCCCCATGGCGTGACGGCGGCACAGTGTCCGAGGCATTTGCCGACGCCCCTCGACGGCGGCCGGGCACCGGCCGCGTACCACGGTGGCGCAAGGCACGGATGCGGATATCCAAGGCCGACCCCTGGTCGGTGATGATGACGAGCTTCCTGGTGTCGACCGGGCTGGGCCTGTGCGTGATCGTGGCAGTGTCGGCGGTCACGATGATGATGAGCGTGCTGGGCCAGGAACCGGTGCTGTCGCTGGGCTGGGAACTCACCCTCGCCCTCACCGTCGCCGTCGTGGCGGTGGAGGTCGCACTGGCCACCGCCCTCGCGACGCTGGCCGCCTTCCTGTTCAACTGGTCGTCGGGCTTCGCCGGCGGGGTCGAGGTCACGCTGGCCGAGGACCTCCCGCCCCGGCAGGAAACCGGCCCCGACAGCGCACCGGACCAACAGCGGTGAGGCGGCCGTGTCAGTGCTGTGCGGGTGGGCAACACGAAGAAGCCTTCGGCGTGTTGGCCGAAGGCTTCTTCGTATCGGCTGCCGGCGACGGCTGTCGCCTCACTCAGCGGCTGTAGAGGGATTCGACCTCGTCCGCGAAGTCCCGTAGCACCACGTTCCGCTTCAGCTTCAGGGACGGGGTCAGATGGCCCGAGGCCATGGTGAACTGGGCATCCAGGATGCGGAACTTGCGCACTGATTCGGCTTTGGAGACAGCTGCGTTTCCGTCGTCCACCGCGCGCTGTATCTCGGCGAGGAGCTCGGGGTCGTCGCGCAGCTCCGCCGGGGACGCCCCCTTGGGCTTGTTGTTCTGCTCGGCCCAGCGCGGCAGGAACTCCTCGTCGATGGTCACCAGGGCACCGACGAAGGGCTTGCCCTCGCCGACCACCATGCACTCGGCGATCAGCGCATGAGCCCGGATACGGTCCTCGATCACGGCCGGGGCGACGTTCTTGCCTCCCGCGGTGACGATGATCTCCTTCTTCCGGCCGGTGATGCGGAGGTAGCCCTCCTCGTCCAGGGAGCCGATGTCGCCGGTGTGGAACCAGCCGTCGACGAGGGATGCCGCGGTCGCCTCCTGGTTGTTCCAGTAACCCGTGAAGAGGTGCTCGCCGCGCAGCAGAACCTCGCCGTCCTCGGCGATGCGCACCGTGCTGCACGGCAGCGGCAGGCCCACCGTGCCGATCTTCTGCCGGTCCCACGGATTGAGGGTGGTCGCGGCGCAGGATTCCGCAAGACCGTAGCCTTCGAGCACGGTGAAGCCGAGTCCGCGGTAGAAGTGCCCGAGGCGCTCGCCGAGCGGGGCGCCCCCGGAAATGGCGTGCCGGGCGCGCCCGCCGAGAACCGCGCGCAGCCTGCCGTAGACCAGCCGGTCGAAGAGCTTGTGCCGCAGCCGCAGCGGGAAGCCGGGCCCGGACGAGGTCTCCAGGGCCTTGCTGTACTCGATCGCCGTGTCCACGGCCTGGTCGAAGACCTTGCCCTTGCCGCTCGCCCGTGCCTGGGCCCGTGCCGAGTTGTACACCTTCTCGAAGACGCGGGGCACGCCCAGCAGGAAGGTGGGCCTGAAGGAGGCGAGTTCCTCGGTGACGTCCTTGATGTCACTGACGTGCCCGAGTTTCACCGGTGCCATCATGGCTCCGACCTCGACCACCCGGCCCAGGACGTGCGCGAGCGGCAGGAAGAGCAGGACGGAGGAGTCCTCTGCGAAGATCGGCTTCATCCGCGCGATCGTGTTGCCGCACTCCGCCAGGAAGTTGCGATGGGTGAGCAGACAGCCCTTCGGACGACCGGTGGTGCCGGAGGTGTACACGATGGTGGCGAGCGAGTCCGCACCGGCCGTTCCGATACGTTCGTCCACCTGAGCATCCGTCACATCACCGCCCAGCGCGACCAGTTCGTCGACGCCGCCCGCCTCGATCTGCCAGAGGTTCTTCAGCAGGGGGATCCGCTCCCGCACCTGCTCCACGATCGCCTGGTGTGTCCCGGTCTCCACCACGCAGGCAACCGCGCCCGAGTCACCGATGACCCACTCCACCTGCTCGGCGGAGGAGGTCTCGTAGACGGGGACGGAGACCGCCCCGGCACTCCAGATGGCGTAGTCCAGCAGCGTCCACTCGTAGCGGGTCCGGGACATGAGCGCCACCCGCTCCCCGGGCTGGACACCGGAAGCGATGAGCCCCTTGGCGACGGCGCGTACTTCGGAGAGGAAGGCGGCGGCGGTGACATCCCGCCACTGTCCGGACACCTTGCGGGCGAGCACCGCTCGATCGGGGAACTCGACCGCGTTACGGACGACGACCTGCGCGAGGTTGCCGTCGGGGAGAACGTCGTATAAGGCCGGAACGCTGAACTCACGCAAGGCGGTTGCTCCTTGTCGGCGTCGACATCGGTGTCGGCTGCGGCGTGGGGGGCCGCGTCAAGGGCTTGCGTTCGACGGCCCGAACGGTACCAGCCGTGATCGGACCTTACCAGCCGGTAGGTGAAGCCGAAAAGATGTCGGGCGTGCGTACTTCATGAAGGCGTTCCCCGCGTCTTCATCCTCACATGTTCGAGGGCTTGATCAGGAAGGCCCGATTCCTCTGTCATGGAGGGCATGCCCGATCCTAGTCTGTTCGCATGGCCCCACTACCGACCGGTAATGACGAACACAGCTATCTCGTGGGCCAGTTGAGGGGGAGGTATGTGTGCGTGCCGAGAGAGCGAGCGGAGACCCGTTCCGCGGTGTCCGGCTGCCGGGGCCCGCCCGGCGGCGCCGCGTCCCAGCGCCTCGTCCGGTTCCGGTTCAGGCCGGCGTCGGACCGGGGCTCTCTCAGCGGCACGCGGCTGAAACGTGACGGTTCCAAGAAGGCCTCGGTGTGATCCATGCGAGGGAGCGGGTCCCTCGTGACCTCCTCGCGCGCCTCGCGTACGACACCGATTCGCCCTGCGTGATGTCCAGTTCCGCGTCTCGTACCACAGCCGACGACCTTCGATGCGACCGCCCGACCTTCGGGGGCGCCGGCAGAACGAAGAACGTTTCAACCGAGAGGTACCACGCAATGCACAGCCAAACAAGAACTGTAGCTTCGACGAACCGCCACCGCCATCCTCTGGCCGTTCTGCGCTCCAAGGCCGGTTTCACCCACGGCGAGTACGCCCGCCTGATCGCCAGGACACACGCGGAGCTCGGATTCGGCCAGATGGCCGCACGGCGCGAGAAGGTCTCCCGCTGGGAGTCCGGCCGTGCCGTTCCGGAGCGGACCGCCCAGCTCGCCATCGCGCACATCCACGCGGTTCCCTCCGAGGAGGTGCTGAGACTGGACTGGCCGGACTGGCTGCATCTGGCCAACGGGGACGCACGCCAACTGGAATTACCGTGGACCACATCAGCCGTCCCCGAAGCGATACTCGACGCGATCGCCGGGCGCGAGGAGACCCCGCAGGACTACCTCATGGCGACCGGCTGGGCAGCCAGGTCGCTGATGGAGAACTGGCTGGACGCCATGGCCGAGAAGATGGCGACGACGCATCCGGATTCCACCCCTCCTGCCTCAGCTCGGGTGCGGGGGCCCGGTCTGACCGGCGAGACCGAATCCGTGCTGGAGGCCTGCACCCGGCTCCGCACACTCCACCGGTTCGCGGCCAGCTTCACCGCGGGCTGGCTGGTGCCCGCCAGCGAATCCGAACTGCGCCACCTGGCCGACCACTTCCTCGCCGCGCCGGAGGCCCTGCACCACGGCAGGGAGCTGCTGGTCCTGGCGGCCGAGGGGCTGGCGGTGTGCGGCTTCATCGCCCGGCTCCAGGGCCAGCACGTCGCCGCGCAGCGGTACTACGTCGCCGCGCTGCGCTGCGCGACCGCGGCCAACGATCCCGAGACAGCGGCGGCGATCGTCACCCTGCACGCCGGCCAGTATCTGGATCTGCACCTGCACGAGGAGGCCGCCGAACTGCTCGAGGCGGTCAAGAAGCTGTTGCGCCGCAACCAGGTGCAGGTGAAGGACCCGACCCTGCTGGCGCTCTTCCAGACGCAGTCGGCCCGCGTCCATGCACAGCGCGGGGACGACCTGGGCCGCAGAAGGGCGCTGGCCGTGGGGCGTCAAGTGCTGATCACGGGGACCTCGTCGGCCGGCAGCCCGATCCTGCCGCAGCGGCTGCGGTCGGAGGACTGGCTCAGTTGCATGGACGCGGTCTCGCTGCTGGACCTCAGTCAGCCGGACCGTGCCATCAAGCACTTCGAGCCGGTGCTGTCCGAGCATCACCCGAACCTGGATCTGCCGCCGTGCGTCCACGCCATGTACCTGCTGCGCGCGGCCGAGACACAGGTCGCACTGGGAGACGCCACGGGCGGAGCGGAGTCCGCGAGCAGGGCGGCGACCCTGCTCGGCGGTGTGCGGGCTGCCGCCTCCGAGCGCGTACGGCTGGCCCTGCGTGCGTACGCGCATCTGCCGAAGGTCACCAGGTTCCTGGCCTCCGCCTAGGGTCTTTCGTTTGCACCAGACCCCGCGAGCCCGGCGTGATCCAAACGAGAGGCCCTAGCGCTGTCGCTCCCGGGCCGGCGGTCACCGCAGCGCGATGACGCGCGGGCCCAAGACACACAGCACCACTGACCACGAGAAGACGGAGGGACGAGGAGCCGGCTCCCGCGGCGGCACGGAACCCGGCCGCCCGGCACGTACCGGATCGTGCCGGGCGGCCGAGTGCTGTTCGGGACGGGAAGGGTGAGGGGGCGCGGGAGAGGGCTCGGACGAGCGGGGGAGAGCAGGGGAGGGGAGCGGTGGGGGCGCGTGGCCGGTCGCCCGTGAGGCCATCGCGCTCTGTAGCAACGCTTCCGGTGCCGAGTCAATGTGCCTCGGGGGTGCCCCGTGGAGCCGCCCGACCGCGAGGCACGTCCGAAGCACACGGGGGGATGTGGAAAATCCCCGGATGTTGCGATGAGATTTCGGTGCCCGTCCCGCGAAGCCACGCAGACCCCGATGACCGCGTACGCCAAGGACACGAGTATCGCCGTACGGCAGGGATCGGGCAGTGCTCCGGATGCTTTTCGCGACCATCACGACCATCAGGCTGGAGATTTGCCCATGAGCCGTTCTGTCCTGGTTACCGGCGGAAATCGTGGAATCGGTCTGGCCGTGGCACGGCGGCTCAGCGCCGGCGGTGACCGGGTGGCGGTGACCAGCCGTTCGGGCGAGGCGCCCGAGGGACTGTTCGCGGTTCCCTGCGATGTGCTGGATCCCGCCGCCGTGGACGAGGCGTTCGAGAAGGTCGAGGCGGCCCACGGCCCGGTCGAGGTCCTGGTGGCGAATGCGGGCATCACGCGGGACCGCCTGCTGATGCGCATGACCGAGGAGGACTTCACGTCGGTCATCGACACCAACCTCACCGGCACCTACCGGGTGCTCAAGCGCGCCGTGGGACGCCTGGTGCGGGCTCGGGGCGGACGGATCGTCGTCGTCTCCTCGACCGCCGCGCTGAGCGGAGTCGCGGGGCAGGCCAACTATGCGGCGTCGAAAGCCGGCCTGATCGGCATGGCCCGGTCACTCGCCCGTGAACTCGCCCCGCGCGGCGTCACGGTCAACGTGGTCGCGCCCGGCCTCACCGACACCGCGATGAGTGCCGCGCTCAGTGCGGAGCAGCGCAAGGGGATCGTGGGCCAGGTCCCGCTCGGCCGCATGGCGGACCCGGACGAGGTGGCCGCGGCGGTCGAGTTCCTCACCTCACCCGAGGCCGCCTACATCACGGGCGCGGTAATCCCCGTGGACGGCGGCATGGGAATGGGGCACTGATGTGCCCTCGGTCACGTTTGAATCGTGGGGCCGTCGCAGGGGAAGCGGTAAATCCCCAGTGACCGGACGCATTTATTTCCCAAAGGGTCGACAACAAATTCGGCTTCGCCCGGCCGAAAACCGACGAGGCCTTTTCCTCGGACCGACCGACATGACTCACGGGCGAATCGCACCGACGCTGGGAGGCTACAGGTGAACCCGCAGACTGGACCCGGCCGAACCGGCAGGAGGGTCGCCGTCACCGGGATGGCGGTCACCACGGGTTACGGGCATGGTGTCGACGTGCTGCGCGACGGGATCTACTCCGGTGTTCCCGCCTTCGTGCCCGTGACCCGATTCGACACGAGCAGGTACCGGGTCGGCGTCGCCGCGCAGGGCGCGGCCGAACTGGACCTCGACACAGAGCTGAAGACGCTCACCGAGGAGGCCTGCAAACAGGCCGGCCTCTCCCAGGAGGAGCGCCGGGACACGCTCCTGGTCGCGGCACGGCACGCGGATCCCGCCGTCTCCCGCCTGCCCAGGCAGGAACAGGAGTCCCGGCCCATCAGCGAGACCGCGCAGTGGCTGGCGCGCGAGTGCGGCTTCGGCGCCGCCGGACGCACCTACATCAACGCCTGCGTCGCCGCCAGCACCGCCATCGCGGAGGCGGGCGCCCTCATCTCCTCGGGCCGCCATGACCGCGTGGTCGTCGTCGCCGGTCATCTGGTGGATGCCGAGTCCTTCACCACCTTCAACGCCGGCAAGGCGCTGGCCGTCGACGGGCGGCTGAGGCCGTTCAGCTCCGGGCGCAAGGGGCTCCTGCTCGGCGACGGTGCCGGCGCGGTTGTACTGGAAGCGGCGGACGGCCGCGAGGAGATGCGCCCGCTGGCCTACCTGGACGGCTGGGGCATGGCGGGTGACGCGCACCATGTCTGCCAGCCGCACCCGCAAGGCCTCGGAATGGCCCGCTCGATAGAACTCGCCCTCGCCCGGGCCGGATTGGCGCCGCAGGACCTGGACTACGTCAACGCCCACGGCACCGGCACGCCGTACAACGACTCCGCGGAGACGGCGGGACTGCACCGCGCCTTCGGGGAGCACACGGAGCACATCCCCGTCAGCTCCACCAAGTCGATGCACGGACACGCCCTCCAGGCCGCGGGCATGGTCGAGTTCGTCATCTGCGTCCTGGCCCTTCAGTCCGGACTCCTTCCCGTCAACTCCGGCTATCTCGGTCCCGACCCGGACTGCCGGCTCGACCTCGTCCTCGACAGCCCGAGGGAGCGTGCGGCAGAGCATGTCATCAGCCTCAACTCCGCCTTCGGTGGCGCCAACACCGCACTGGTGGTGAGCGCCGCATGACCACGGCATCGAAGACCGCCACCCTGGAGCACGCCGTCTGGCCCACCGAGGGGGACCGCGAACAGCCGCCGAACCTGCCCGGGTTCACCGCCTCGCCGTTCGGCCCGATCATCGCCCACGTCGCGGACCGCTGTCTGAGCCGTCACTGGGGCGAGCCGCCCGCGCCGCCCGAGCGGGCCGGCCGTACCGCGATGGTCATGGTCTCCCGGCTCGGTGACATGGCCACGGAGGCCGCCGTCACCTCGTCGGTGGACTCCGGTACGAAGGCATCGCCGCTGCTCTTCTACCAGTCGGTGCCCAGCGCCGTCCTTGGCGTCGTCTCGGCGCGCTGGGGGCTCGGCGGTCCCGTCATCTGCATCAGCCCGGCCGGCGACCCGCTCGCCGAGGGCCTGGAACTCGCGGAGCTGCTGATCGAGGACGGCAGCGCGGCGGACGTTCTGTTGGTGCTGGTCGAACTGGCCACCCATGAAGGGGAGTCGGACCGGGCGGAGGCGCTCCTCGTGGGAGCCTCCGCACCGCACGGCGAGGAGGAAGGGGCATGACGGACACCAGCCTGGAGTTCCCGCTTTCCACCGAGATCGCGATGCTGCGGCAGTCCTGGTGGCTGCATGACGCCCGCTGGTACCAGGCGGTGAAGAGCCGGTTCGGCCAGGACGTGGCCAACGAACTCAACTCCGAGGTGATGAGGTTCGTCGCCCGGCGCGTCGCCACCCTCTACAGCCGGCGTCACCCCGTGCCCTCGGAGCCCACACCGAAGGAGGTGGCCGAGAGCCTCGAGGCGCTGGCCCGGCTGATGTTCTCCTCGATGGTGCGTCTCGACTCCGCGGAGTTCGACGACGACGGTACGTGGGAGAGCGTCGTCAGTGAGCACTTCGCGCTGAAGATGCTCGCGGCCAGCCGCTCGCTCGAGGGCTATCAGTGTCCGTGTCTGGAACTGCGCGCCGGCTGGTTCGAGGGCCTGAAGGTCAAGGCCGACGACGAGGTCGTCGAGTGCATGCGCGACGGGGCGGCGGCCTGCCGCTTCCGTGCCTGCCTGAAGTAGCCCTGCTACCGGCCGACGGGACGCGCCTGTCCGGGCCCGGACCCGGCCCCGGACAGGTTCGACAGCCACAACGAAGGAGCGAGGTAAAGGCGATGCGACTGGTCGTGGCCATCACCGGTGCCACCGGGGCGGTCCTGGGCGTCCGGCTGCTCGAGGAGCTGCGGCTCCACGAGGAGGTGGAGACGCACCTGGTGATGAGCCGGTGGGCGCGCTCGACCCTGAAGGTCGAGAGCGACTTGACGGCACGTCAGATGAGCGCGCTCGCCGATGTGTCGTACGCCCCCGACGACCAGGGGGCCGCGATCTCGTCGGGCTCCTTCCCGATGGACGGCATGGTCGTCATGCCGTGCAGCATGAAGACCCTGGCCGCCATCAGGACCGGGTACGCCGACGGCCTCGTCGCCCGGGCCGCCGACGTAACCCTCAAGGAACGGCGCAAGCTCGTCCTCGTGCCCCGTGAGACCCCGCTCGGCGACATCCACCTGGACAACCTGCTGGCGCTGTCCCGGATGGGCGCGGTGGTCCTGCCGCCGATGCTGACCTTCTACAACCGTCCGTCCACCGTCGACGACATGGTCGACCACATCGTCGCCCGGGTCCTCGACCAGTTCGGTATCGCCTCGCACCGTGCCCGCCGGTGGCGGGGGCTGCCGGACGCCACCTTGCCCGCGGCCGGCCTCGACCGTCAGCCCGTCATCGCGAACTCCCCCGGAGGGCCGACCCCATGAGCCATATCGTCGATCTGCGTGAGTACACCGACGCACTCGCCGCCCTCGGCGATCTGAAGACCATCAGCCGGCCGGTGAGCGCGGATCTGGAAGCGGCGGCCCACACCCGGCGCTCGTACGAACTACGAGCTCCCGCCCCCCTGTTCACCCACGTCGCCGAGGACCGGATCGGGATGCGGCTGTTCGGCGCGCCCGCCGGTGTGAGCGCCCGGCCGGACATGCCGCTGGCCCGGCTCGCCCTCTCGGTGGGCCTGCCGCCCGAGACCGACGCCGAGGCGCTGGTGGAGCATCTGGTGCGCACCCGCGACGCGGCGCCCGTGCCACCGCGGACAGTGCCGCGCGAGGACGCTCCGTGCAAGCAGAACGTGCTGCTCGGGGACGCGGCGACCCTGGACCACTTCGCCGTGCCCCGCATCCACGAGGAGGACGGCGGACGCTACCTCAACACCTGGGGCGTCATCATCGCCAAGACGCCCGACGGGAAGTGGACCAACTGGTCCATCTCACGGATCATGATGCTCGACGGCAAGCGCATGACCGGGCTGGTGGTGCCCCCGCAGCACCTCGGCCTGGTCTGGCAGGCCTGGGCCGAGCGGGGCGAGCCGATGCCGTACGCCCTGGTGCAGGGCGGCGCCCCGGCCATTCCCTTCGTGGGCGGCATTCCCCTGCCCCGGGGCGTGGACGAGGCCGGCTACATCGGCGCGCTGCACGGCGAGCCGCTCGACGTCGTCCGCTGCGAGACCGTGGACCTGGAAGTCCCGGCGCACGCCGAGGTGGTGATAGAGGGCCACCTCTCGCTCGGCCGGGACAGCCTGGAGGGGCCGTTCGGCGAGTACGCCGGATACGCCTCGACCCAGACCTCGTTGCAGCCGGTGTACTCGGTGGAGGCGATCACCTACCGCGACCGGCCGATCTGGCCGATCGTCGCCGAGGGCCGGCCGGCCGACGAGTACCACACCGTGACCGGTACCGGACGTGCCGCCAACGTGCTGCACGCCCTGCGGCGCGCGGGCCTGCCGGTCACCACGGTGTGGATGCCGTTCCTCGCGGCCATGCACTGGACCGTGGTCACCGTGCCCGAGGACTGGCGTGCCGCCCTCCCGGGCGTCGATTCCGCCGAGTTCGTACGGCGGATCGGCGAGGTCATGCACAACAGCGGAGGGCCCAGCGCGATGATGCCCGTCACCTTCGTGCTCGACGACGACATCGACCCCTCGAACGAGCCCGACCTGTTGTGGGCGCTCGCGACCCGGCTGCATCCGAAGGACCGGCGCGCGGCCTGGGACGGCGTGGTCCTGCCGTTCATGGCCTGCTACTCGGAGGAGGAACGCAAGGCGATGCGCGGCCCGAGCGTGGTCCACGACGGTCTGCTCCCCGCCTGGGGCGAGGGGCGGCTGCACCACAGTTCCTTCGCGCAGGCGTACCCGCCCGACATCCGCCGCAAGGTCATCGACCACTGGGACGACTGACCCTGCCCACCGACCGACTCCGCCCACCGACCGACTCCGCCGACCCACCGGTCACCCGGACCGACCGACCGTGACGGCCGCCCGGCCGCCCCACCCGACTCCCACGCCGGCGGAACCGACCGCGTGCGCAGACCGCGTGGAGCTGCCGGCCCGGTGCGCCGGGAACCGGACGCACTCTCCGGCCACCG
This sequence comes from Streptomyces sp. NPDC046931, assembly GCF_040644655.1. Taxonomy (NCBI): domain Bacteria; kingdom Bacillati; phylum Actinomycetota; class Actinomycetes; order Kitasatosporales; family Streptomycetaceae; genus Streptomyces; species Streptomyces sp. NPDC046931. Next base: position 39,234 of record NZ_JBEYWX010000014.1, on the reverse strand, counting down.
CACCTCGCGACGGCCGACGACCGGGCACACAGGCCGCCCGCCGTATTCCGCTCGACACCCTGTTCGACTTCCCACCGATGGAGCGACATGGCGCTGAACCCGAAGTGCGTCGGGACGACGTACCCGCCCGCACAGCCCTACCCCGTGGAGCCGCAGACGATCCGGCGCTTCGCCGAGGCGGTGGGCGACCCCGCTCCCGTGTACACGGACCCGGCGGCGGCCCACAGCCTGGGGCACCCGGATGTGCTGGCGCCGCCCACCTTCCCGTTCGTCGTGGTCGCCCGGGCGATGGAGGAGGTGTTCCGCTACGAGGACATCGGCTTCGACCCGACCTATCTCATCCACGGCAACCAGCGGTTCGACTACACACGGCCGGTCCGGGCGGGCGACCGTCTGGTCACCACCCTGGAGATCACGGGGGCCCAGACGCTGCGCGGCCGGGACGTTCTCGGTCTGCGCGCCGATCTCGCGGACGCCGACGGCTCACACGTCGTCACCACACACATGACCTTCGTATCCCTGAGTGCCGTGGAGGGCGGTGAGCGCGATGACGACCAGCGTGACGATCAGCGCTGAGGACGTGGAGACCGGGACGGAACTCCCCGCCAGGACGGTCACGGTCACCCGCACCGACCTGGTGCGGTACGCGGGCGCCTCCGAGGACTTCAACCCCGTGCACTGGAACCCGAGGGTGGCGCGCGAGGCCGGGCTGCCCGATGTCATCGCCCACGGCATGCTCACCATGGCCGTGGCCGCCCGCACGGTCACCGACTGGGTGGGCGACCCGGGCGCGATCCTCGAGTACCGCACCCGCTTCAGCAAGCCGGTCGTGGTGCCGGACGACGAGGACGGCGCGACGGTCGAGGTCCGCGGCCGGGTCGCCGCGAAACTCGACGACGCCCGTGTCCGCATCGATCTCGTGGTGACCAGCGGCGGCACCAAGGTGCTAAGCGAGGCACGAGCGGTCGTACGGCTTCCCTCGCCGTGAGCACCGCCGCCCGGCCATCGGCGGACACCCGGCCCGTCAGCGGACGACCCCGCCAACGACCCCACGAACGACCCCATGACGAACGGGGACGCGTGCCGAGTGCGGCCGACGATCCCTCCTTCGACCGCCGATCGAACGGAATACAGGACGGATGAGCAGTTCACCGGCTTTCCTCGTCGCGCCCCGCTACGTCCTGGGCGAGAACGAGGAACCCCACACCGCCCTCGAGAACCTCGCAGCCCGTGCGGCCCACTACGGCATCCCCAATGCCCCCCGCACCTGGGGCTGGGGCAGCTACTTCCGCACCGGACGCAGCACGGTCGAGCTCGCCGTCGCCGGCGGCGACGCCACACTGCAGGCGTCCGGCACGGCACGTGCGTCGGTCGACGGGCTGATCGTGTGCACCAGTTCCTTCCCCGGCTCCGTCGACGACCACGCCGGGTTCCTCGGCGCCGTACTGAACGGACTCGCGCTGCCGGGAGTGTCGTTCGCCTGCGGAATGACGCTCAACCGGTGCAACAACCTGCTCGCGGCCCTTCACGTCGCCACGTCGCTCGTACGGGCCGGCAGCCAGCGCCGGATCCTCGTGGTCACCGCGGACCGGATCACCGACGAGGCCGCACGACTGGAGAAGTTCGCGCTGTTCAGCGACGGCGCGGCGAGCTGCCTGGTGAGCGCCGACGAGGGCCCCGACGGCTTCGCGGTCCTGGCGTCGGCCTCGGCGCAGGACGCCGATGTGCTCGGGCTGCGAGACCAGATCGACTCCCGGCTCGCCGTCGCCGTCAACGAGGAACTGGAGCGCGCGACCGGAATACCGCCGGAGAAGATCACCGCGTTGCTTCCCGCCAACCTGGTCCGGCCGCTGGTGACCATGAAGGAACGACAGGCGGGCTTCACCACCGCGCAGTTGCGCACCGGCAACATCGAGCGCCTCGGCCACTGTTTCGCCGCCGACCCCCTGATCAACCTCGTCGACCTCGTCGCCTCGGGCGAGGGGGAGCCCGACGGTCTGTATCTGCTGGCCTCCAGCGTTCCGGGCGCCCGCCACGGCGTCCTGCTCCGCAAGCTCACCTGACGTCGAAAAGAGGTGTCCGAATCATGGTTTGGGTCGGGATGAGGGCCGCCGCGGCCGCCGGGCCGACGCGCCGTACGCCGGCCGCCGGCCGCGCCGTCCGGGGGGTGGCACGGTGACCGCGACCGGTCCGGCCCCCTTCCTCCGGCTGACCGGTGACCCCTTCGAGCTCGGGCGGCAGCACGGCGCGGCCCGCGCCACGGCGCTGCGCGCCTTCCTCGACGACGGTCTCGCCCGGATGAACCACCTTCTGGACACCCCCGTCTCCCTGTCCTCGCTGAGCCCGACCCTCACGGCCTTCCGGAAGGAGATCGAAGCCGCCACGCCGGATCTGGCCGAGGAGATCCGGGGCCTCGCCGCCGGCGCGGGCATCAGCCACCAGGAGGCACTGCTGCTCCAACTGCGCCGGGAGATCACGGGCTACCGCAGCACCCGCCGTCCGAACGGCGACTGCACCACCTACGCCCGGGTGGACGGCGGCGGCCCCCACACCGTCCTGGCCCAGACGGTCGACCTGAACGGGAACCTCGACGACCAGACCTGTGTCCTGTCCCTCAGCAGGTCCGGGGCCCGGCGGGGTGTGCTGATGCTGAGCTTCGGCGGCCTGCTCGGCTACCTCGGGATGAACAGCGACGGCCTGGCGGTCGGCATCAACCTCGTCCTGGGCGGGCAGTGGCGGCCGGGCCTGCCGCCCTACCTCGCCGTCCGCCACGTCCTGGACAGCGCCGGGTCGGTGGAAGAGGCGCTGGACGTGCTCGCGCGGCTGCGGCTCGCCAGCTCCCGTTCGCTGACGCTGTGCGACTCCGGCGGCGCCGCCTGCGCGGAATTCCTGGACGGGCGGATGCATGTGGTGCGGGCCAAGCAGACCGTCCACACGAACCATTTCCTCCACCCCGAGTTCATTCCCTTCGACGAGCTGAACGTCTTCGCCAAGAACTCCTCGCTGCGCCGACTGGACGCCGCCACCGTCCGGTTGAGCGCTCTGCCGGAGTCGGCAGCCCCACGGGACCACCTCGCCCTGCTGACGACACCGCCGATCTTCGTGCCGGACAACGGCGACATCCGCCGCGAGCGCACCGTCGCGGTGGTGGCGATGCGGCCGGTCATCGGCGATCTGCACCTGCTGGGCTCCCGGCCGTCGGCATTGCCCCAGGTCTTCACGGCCGGAGAGATGAGCGGGGCGGCGGGCTCATGACGAACGGACGCACCACGTACGACGACACCGCCACCGGACACCGGACGACGGCGCCCTGTGTCGAAGGCTGGCTCGTCGACCTGCGCGCGGCGGAGCACACCTGGGACGACGAGGCCCGCCGCGGTGAACTGTCGGCGGAGGAGGCGCGGCGGGCGGAGCGGTTCCGCAGCCCCACCGCCGCGGTCACCTACATACGCGCGCGCTCCACCGTGCGCCGGGTGCTCGCCCGTACGCTCGGCGAGCATCCCGCGACGGTACGGCTCTCGGCCGCGCCGGGTGGCAGGCCCGCCCTGCCGGACCACCCGCAGTGGCACGTCAGCTGGTCGACGTCGGCGGGTGTGCTGCTGGTCGCGGTGCGCCGGGGCGAGCCGGTCGGCGTCGACGTCGAGGTGATGCGCACCGTTCCGTCGCCGGCCAGGGTGCTGCGGACCGTCTATCCGCACACGCCCGCGCTGGCGGAACTGGGCGAGCCCGAGGCGTTCTTCTCGGCCTGGACGTTGCTGGAGGCGGCGGTCAAGGCGACCGGGCGCGGCCTTGCGCGAGGCGGGCGGGACGTACGGCTGTACCGACCGCCCGGGGCGCGCCGCTGTGCCCTCGCCGGAATCCGCAACGCCGGAGGTGCGCCGTGGTGCGGCCGCACCGATCAGTACGAGGTGCCGTCGCCCCGTCCCGCCGTCCCCGCCACGCGGGTGATGACGGCAGTGGTGACCCGGGGCCACACCGCCCCGGCCGTCCGCCTGAACGCCTGGCGGCTCCCGCACGCCCGGCGCACGGAGTGCCCGGCGGGGCACTTGGCCGATCCCGTACGCAACGAGCAGAACAGCAGGAGGTGACATGTCCGCCGAGGAACAGACCCTGGCGCCCGGAACCGACTCCGGACTGCTCTCGCCCGTCTGGGCCGGCACACCGGTCGAAGCGGTCACCTCGGACGAGGCCTGGCTGTCGGCGATGGTCGAGTTCGAGGCCGCGCTCGCGACCGCCCAGGCCCGTCTCGGCGCGGTGCCGCAGGGCACGGCGGCGGCCATACGCGAGGCGGGGGCGAGCGGACGGCTCGCTCTGGTGGACCTGGCACGCCGGGGGCGGGAGGCCGCCAACCCGGTCGTGTACTTCGTCAAGAGGCTCACCGAGCTGGTCGCGGACATCTCCCCGGAGGCCGCCGGGCACGTCCACGCCGGCTCCACCAGCCAGGACGTCCTGGACTCGGCGGCCATGCTGGTCGCCACCCGGGCGCTCACACTGCTGCGGGACGACCTGGGCCGGATCCGCGCGGCCCTGGCCGCCCTGGCGCGCGACCACCGCACCACGCCCGCCGCCGCGCGGACGCTGACCCAGCATGCCGTGCCGACCACGTTCGGGCTCAGGGCCGCCACCTGGCTCACCCTGGTCGCCGACGCCCACGACCGGGTCGGCGCGCTGCTCGACCGCCGCCTGCCCGTCTCGCTCGGCGGCGCGGCCGGCACGCTGTCCGCCTACCACGACCACCTGCGAGCCGCCGGTGTTCCGGGGTTCCACCCCGAACTGCGGCTCGTGGAGCTGGTCGCGGACGAGCTGGGGCTGGCGGGGACCGCGCTGCCCTGGCAGGCCGTCCGCACCCCGATCGCCGATCTGGCCGGCGTCCTGGCCTTCGTGGGCGGAGCGCTCGGCAAGTTCGCCGCGGACGTCCTGGTGCTGTCCCGCACGGAGATCGCCGAGGTGGCGGAGCCGGCAGCGGCGGGCCGCGGCCAGTCCTCCGCGATGCCGCAGAAGCGCAACCCGGTTCTCAGCACGCTGGTCGCTGCGGCGGCGCGCCAACTGCCGGTGTACGCGCTGGTCCTCCAGCAGGCGGTGGTCACCGAGGACGAGCGGCCCGCCGGGGCGTGGCACGCCGAGTGGCAGCCGCTGCGTGAGTGCCTGCGGCTGGCCGGCGGCGCGGCGCACACGGCGGCCGAACTCGCCGAGGGCCTGGTCGTCTCCGAGGAGCGGGTCCGCGCCAACCTGGGGCTGACCGGGACCGGTCTGGTCGCCGAGCGGCTGTCCGTCGCGCTCTCCCCGGACCTCGGGCGACGTCAGGCGAAGGAGACCGTCACCCGTGCGGTGCGCTCCACGGAGGCCGGTGTTCCGCTGGCCGAGGCGCTGCGGCTGGCCCTGAAGGACACCGGACACGCGGACGGTCTGTCCACCCCCCTCGAGCAGTTGCTCGCCCCGGAGGACTACCTGGGAGCGGCCCTCCCCCTCACCGACCGCGCCGTGGACCGGGCCACCACCGTGGCCACCGAGGGCCCCGTGCCGGCCACCACGCCCCCGCACCCGTACACCCATCCCACCCCGTCGCACGATCGGGAAGACTAGGAGACTGCCAGATGATGATCAGTGAGGAACTCCGTCAGAAGATTCTCGCGGACAGGGCTCTGGGTGCGGGCAACGTGCTGCACCGGCTCACCGGGTACGGACGGTCCCTGGACGAGCAGGTGCTGTGGACGGACGGCTCCTGGCGCGCGCCCTGTGGCGACCACCCGGAGGTGCTGACGATCGGCGAGCTTCAGGAGGCCGTCGCCACCTACGCAGGCTTCTACCACCAGGCGGGAGTGCGGGCGAAGGACGCGGTCGCCATCGTCTCCACCTCCATCACCGACTTCGCCCTCAATCTGATGGCGCTCACCAGTCTCGGCGCGATCGCGTCCCTGGTGAACGCGAACATGCCGCCCGAGGTACGCCATGAGTACATCCGCCGCCAGCAGGTGGTCGGCGTGATGACCCGGGAGCCGTGGCACAAGGACCTGCTCCAGCACCTCGACGACGACCCCGCGCCGAAGTTCGTGGCGCTCCAGTCGGAGATCACCCCCGAGCACCGGGCGCACCGGCCGGAGAACTACCCGTTCCGCCACACCCCGACCGACCCGATCCTGATCTCCCACTCCTCGGGCACCACGGGCATCCCCAAGTCCGCCTTCCACACCCACGAGACGCTCTTCCACGGCGCGCTCAGCAGGCTGGAGGACGGCCAGGACTGCAGCACCCGCAAGCGGCTGCTCGCGCTGCCCGGCCACCATGTGTCGGCGATGTCGAACACCCTGCTCGGCCTGGTGCTCGGCGCGCCGCTGGTGCACTACACCGACCCCAGCGGCCCCGCCGTTCTGGACGGCATCGAGAAGCACCGCCCCACCATCGTGTTCGGCTTCACCCACACCTTCGCGGAGATGGCGGCCGAGGACCTGGCGGGCCGTGACCTGTCGAGCGTCGAGGCGTACTACGTCTCCGGGGACGCCGCGCACCTGGTGCACATCAAGCGCCTGCTGGAGAAGGGCTCGCACACCGTGACGGGCCGCGACCTGAAGCCCCACACGGCCCCCGGCGCGATCTTCATCGATATGTTCGGCTCCACCGAGATGGGCTATGTGCTGTTCGACTTCGCCCACCGCGCCGGCGGGCAGAACATCGGCCGCTGCATCGGCCGCCCGATGCGCTTCGCGCAGGCGGCAGCGCTCTCCGAGGACGGCACGGTGCTGCCGCCCGGACAGGTCGGACGGCTCGGTGTGCGGTCCCGGTCGCTGACCCCGGGCTTCTGGAACGACAACGTCCGCTGGCACAAGCAGTGGCTCGGCGGCTACTTCCTCACCGGCGACCTCGTCTACCGCGACGGCGCGAACAACTTCTACCACCTGGACCGCACCACCGACGCGATCCGCACCAAGGCGGGCATCGTGTACAGCGCCTACACCGAGGAGGTCCTGCTCGGGGAGTACCCCGAGATCCGCGACTGCACGGTGGTCGGCATGGCCGACGAGGGCGTGAAATTCGGCTGGGAGGACGACGGGGTGGCCGAGACCCATGTGTTCCTCACCCTCGTCGAGGGGACGAAGGCGCCGGAGGATCCGACCTCCTGGGTCAACGCGGCGCTGTCCAAGCTCGGTTTGCCCGAGATGGCGAAGGCGGTCGTCGTCGACGAGGACACCATCCCGGTCGGCATCACCGGCAAGGTCCTCAAGCGCATCGTGCGGGACAAGGCCAAGTCGATGGTCGGCGGGTGCTGACAGGCACCGCGTCCTGACCGGGGAGGCGGCCGGCCCGCCTCCCCGGTCACCGGAGGGTAGACCACCGCGGTCACCGGAGGGAGACATGGAATGAGCGTCGACTACGACGTGATCGTCATCGGCGCGGGCAACGCCGGGCTGAGCGCCGCGGCCACGCTGCAGCGCGGAGGAAAGCGGACGCTGCTGGTGGAGCGCCACAACGTCCCGGGCGGCGCGGCCACCTCGTTCGTCCGGGGCCGCTTCGAGTTCGAGGTGTCCCTGCACCAGCTCGGCGGCATGGGCGGCCCCGGCCCCCTGCGCGAGATACTGGACGAGATGGATGTGACGCGCAGGCTGCGGCTCATCCAGGACGACGAGCTGTACCGGACGGTCGTGCCCGGTGTGCTCGATGTGACACTGCCCGCCGACTGGCAGGGTGCGGTGGACGTGCTCGACAGCCACTACCCCGGCAACCGCGCCGCGCTCACCCGCTTTCTGGAGATCGTGCGTGACGTCGGCCTGTGGCAGCTGACCGCCCGCGCCAACCTGCACCGGCTCAAGGAGCAGGTCGAGTGGCTGTCCGGGCTGTCCGACGTGCGCCGCTACGGCCTGCGGACCTACCGGGAGGTGCTGGACGAGTTCTTCACCGACGAACGCCTGAAGTTCGTGCTGTCGTCGTACTGGAGCTACAACGGCCAGCTGCCGTCCCGTATGTCGTTCATGGACATGGCGCGGCTGCTCGCGCTTTTCATCGAGACCAAGCCGTACCAGATCGTGGGCGGCAGCCAGGCCCTGTCCTCGGCGATGCTGGAGTCCTTCCTGGAAGCCGGCGGCGAGGTCCGGTTCAACACGAGCGTCGAGAAGATCGTCACCCGGGGAGGCAGGGCCGTAGGGGTCCGCCTGGACGACGGAGCGACCGTCTCCTCCCGGCTGGTGGTGTCCAACGCGCCGTCGAGCACCACGTACACCCGGCTGCTCGACCCTGCGGACGTCCCGGCCGGTGTCCTGCGGGATCTGGGCTCCCGGCGCATGGGCCCGTCGGCCACCGCGCTGTATCTGGGCCTGGACGCGCCCGCGGCGGAACTCGGCTTCACCACGGCGACCAACTTCCTCACGACCGGCCTGGACGAGCGCACCGTGGCCCGGGGCATGCGTTCGCTGGAGCCCGCCCCCTTCCTGCTCGCCAGCTGCTACGACGTCCGGCCGACCGGGTTCGCGCCGCCCGGCGCCTCGCAGGTCAACCTGGTCACCATCCAGTACGCCGACCCATGGGAAGCGGTCCCGGTGCGGGACTACCAGCAGGCGAAGTCCGCGTACGCGGCCTCGCTGCTCGATCTGCTCAAGGCCATCGCACCCGGGGTGCGGGATGTGATCGAGGAGGCCGAGATCGCCACCCCGCTCACCTTCAAGCGCTACCTCAGCCAGCCCGGCGGCGCCATCTACGGCTTCGACCAGGACGCCATGGACAGCTGGCTGTTCCACGAGGACGACCTCAAGCCAAACGTTCCGGGACTGGTCCTGGTCAGCAACTGGGTCACGGCCGGCGGTTACAACTCGACCATCGTGACGGCGGCCCGGCTGTGCCGGCGGCTGCTGGCCGTCCTGTGACGCACCATCGAGCGGAGTCAGACATGTCAACGTCCACCAATCCGTTGGCCCACCTGTTCGAGGGGGCGGACGACGTCGTCGCGGAGATCGAGCGGCGCGGCACGGCCGGCGCGGACCATCCGGCCGACGCCCGGGAGGAGATCACGCCGTATCACCCGAAGGTCCTGGATCTGACGGTGGCGGAGGTCGTCGAGGAGACCGTGACGACGAAGACCTTCCGGGTGCGGCGCACCGACGGACGCCCGCTGCCGCCGTTCCTGGCCGGCCAGTACATCAGCCTCCAGGTACGGGTCGGCGACGTCCTGACGAGCCGTGCGTTCTCCATCTCCTCCAGTCCCGCGGTGCTCGACCACTACGACCTGACCGTGCGCCGGCTGCGGGGAGGACGGGTGAGCAACCATCTGATCGACACCGTCAAGGCCGGCGACCGGCTCACCAGTGGCGGGCCGATCGGCACCTTCTACCACGACCCGCTGTTCCACGGCGACGACGTCGTCTTCCTCGCCGGCGGCTCCGGGGTCGCGCCGGCCATGAGCATGATCCGGGACATCGTCGACCACGGCCTGTCCCGTCGTATGACACTCGTCTACGGCTCCCGGCGCGCGGACGACATCATCTTCCACGACGAACTGGACGCCGCCGCACGGGAACACCCTGACATCACCGTCCACCACGTCATCTCCGACCCCGGTCCCGACTGGACGGGGGAGGTCGGGCCGCTCGACGCCGCATTGATCTCCCGGCTGGCCGGCCCGCTGGCCGGGCGGATGACGTATCTGTGCGGGCCACCCGGCAAGTACGCGTATCTCGTACGGCAGTTGGAGTCGCTCGGGCACCCACGCCGCCGGATCCGCCTGGAGGCCAACAGCGTCGCCCTGCCACCACCGGCCGACCCCCGCTGGCCGGCGGAGCTCGACCCGGCGGAGCAGGTCACCGTCACCGTGCGGGGCCGGGGAAGCGTCAGGGTGCCGCGCGGACGGCCGCTGCTCGACGCGCTGGAGGACAACGGCCTGCGCCCGGAGGCCTCGTGCCGCTCGGGGGAGTGTGCCCTGTGCCGCGTACGGGTGTGCTCCGGAAAGGTGTTCCACGCCGAGGAGGCGCGACTGCGCGCCTCCGACCGCCAGTTCGGCTTCGCCCACTGCTGCGTCGCCTATCCGCTCACCGACCTGGAAATCGACTTCTAGCACCCCGCCGTCCTTTTCCGGGCGGCCGCAGACTGTCCGAAAAAATGCTCCACGGCTCTTCATGTTCCGGCTGGAATGTGGTTTGCTGGCATTGCACACCGACCGGCCGGTCTGGCTGGAGGGGTGGAAATTCTTCCCCCTCGTCCTGTGTGCTTCACGAGCTCTTACGGAGCTTCCCGGAGTACATCTCCCTTTGCGCCCGGCGAAATACCGAGGCGTTCCCCGTGGTGTCCACATCCTCGACAGGAGGTTTGCAGAATGTCCTCTGACCTGCGGAAAGTAATGATCGACACGCTCCGGGACATGCACTTCGACACGGAGTCGGTGACCGACGAAACCCCACTGGGTGACGGCGGTCTCGAATTGGAGTCGCTGTCGATAGCGGAACTCGTCATGCAGCTCGACAATCACGGCGTCGAATTCTCCGACGAGGAGATGGAAAAGCTGCCGGCGATGACCTTCGGCGAATTCGCCGAAGAAGCCGCGCGGCGCGCCGCGGCGAAGTAGGAAAAGTCCTCACCGTACCGTGCCCGGCGCTCGTTTCGCTCGGGCGGACCGAAGGAAGGAGATGTGACCTTGCCGCAGCCGACCAGGGCGATCTGCGTCGTGGGCGCCGGTCCGCGAGGCCTCGCGGTCCTTGAGCGGTTATGTGCCAACCACACCGGCGAGCGCCGGCTGTCGGTCCATGTGGTCGACCCCTGCCCGCCCGGGCCGGGGCACACGTGGCGCACTCGGCAGTCCCATCACCTGCTGATGAACACGGTGACCTCGCAGGTCAGCCAGTTCACCGACGACAGCGTGCACTGCGCCGGGCCCGTACGGCCCGGCCCCAGCCTGTACGACTGGCTTCAGCGGGCCGAGTCCGGAACCGGCAAGGGCTGGGCGGGGGCGGAGCAGCTCGGGCCCGACGACTACCCCTCCCGCGCACAGTACGGCCGCTATCTGGAATGGGTGTTCTCCCACCTCGTGGAGACCGCACCCGACACCCTCCGCATCGTCGTCCACCCGGCCACGGCCGTCGCCCTGGACGAGGATGCGACCGGCCAGTGCCTCACCCTGGACGACGGCACCCGCATCACGGGCCTGGACGCCGTCGTGCTGTCCCTCGGGCACGGCCCCAACGAGCCGGCGGCCGAGGAGCGGCGGCTCGCGGCCTTCGCCGCACGCCAGGGGCTGCGCTACCTGCCCGCGGCCAACCCCGCTGACCTCGACCTGGACGGCATCGCCTCCGGCGAGCCGGTCGGCCTGCGCGGCCTCGGACTGGCGTTCTTCGACGTCCTCTCCCTGCTCACCGAGGGCCGGGGCGGGAAGTTCGTCCAGACCCCCGACGGGCTGCAATACCTCCCCTCCGGCCAGGAACCCGCGCTCTACGCGGGATCCCGCCGCGGAGTGCCCTACCAGGCGCGCGGGGAGAACCAGAAAGGGCCGACAGGCAGACACGAACCGCTGTTCCTCACCCTGGACGCGGTCCGCCGGATCCGCGCCACCCCCGAAGCGACCTTCCGCCAGGACGTATGGCCGCTGCTGGACGCGGAGGTGCGCACGGTCTACCACCGGGCGCTCGTGGCCCAGCGCACCGACCGGAGCACAGCCGACCGGTTCCTGGCCGAGTACCTGGCGTCCCCCGCGCCCGGGCGGACCGCCGTGCTGCGCCGTCACGGGGTGACCGCGGCCGACGAGTGGGACTGGGCGCGCGTCGAACGCCCTTACGGCCGACGCGAGTTCGCGGACCGGGCCGACTTCAACCGGTGGCTGCTCGACTACCTGCGCGAGGACGCCGGGCACGCCCGCGGCGGCAACGTGGACAACCCGCTCAAGGCGGCCCTGGACGTCCTGCGCGACCTGCGCAACGAGGTCCGCCTGGCCATCGACCACGCCGGGATCACCGGCTCCTCCTACCGGGACGACGTGGTGGGCTGGTTCACGCCGCTCAACGCCTATCTGTCCATCGGCCCGCCCCTGTCCCGTGTCGAGGAGATGATCGCGCTCGTCGACTGCGGCGTCCTCCAGGCCGTCGGCCCTCGCACCCGGGTGCGGCCGGACCCCCGCGGAGAAGGCTTCCTCATCGGATCCGACGCCATACCCGGCTCGGAGGTGCGCGCCACCACGCTGATCGAGGCGCGCATCCCCGACGTGGACCTGCACCGCAGCGGCAACCCGCTGCTGCGGCACCTGCTGAAGACCGGACAGTGCCGCCCGTATCGCATTCCGGATTCCGGCGGCGCCTACGAGACCGGCGGACTCGACGTCACCCCGCGCCCCTACCGGGTGGTGGGCGCCTCGGGCGTGCCTCATCCGCGCCGGTTCGCCTATGGAGTGCCCACCGAGTTCGTGCACTGGGCGACGGCCGCGGGGATCCGCCCCGGGGTCGGCTCGGTGATCCTCGAGGACGCCGACGCCATAGCCCGGGCGGCGCTGGCTTCCTGACGGACGACACCGGCCCGGCCGGCCCGCGCCACCCCGGCCCGGACCCGTCGCCCGGCCCGACGCCCGATCCGGTCATCCGAACCGGCCGGGCCGCCCCGCGGCCCTGGTCCTCACCCGCACGGAGTTCCCCAGTGGACATCACCACGAGCTTCGACCCCGAAGCTCTCGCGCTTCCCTTCTACGACGACGAACACCGCCGCTTCGCCGAGGAGATCGGTGTCTGGTGCGACGGCCACGGCCCGCTCTGGGAGGCCGTGCGCCGGATGGATCCGGACGAGGCCGGGCGGCGCCTGGTGGGCCTCCTCGGGGAGGACGGCTGGCTCGCCGCGCTCGACCCCCAGACCGCGCCCCACCGGCTGCCCGGTGACCTGCGCGCCCTGTGCCTGGGCCGGGAAGCACTCGCCTACGCCGAGGACCTCGCCGACTTCGCGTACTCCATCCAGTCCCTGTCCGCCACCCCGATCATCCGGTTCGGCGACGCCGAGCAGCACAAGCGCTACCTGCCCGGTATGGCCGACGGCTCGATCGTCGGCGCCTTCGCCGTCTCCGAGAAGCAGGCCGGTTCGGACCTCGCGGCGGTGCGGCTCAGCGCCCGGCGCACCGAGGACGGCGGCTACGTCCTCAACGGCAGCAAGGCGTGGATCGCCCAGGCCACCATCGCCGACCTGTTCGTCGTCATCGCCCGCACCGGGGAGGGACCGGGACCCCTCGGCCTCACGGCCTTCGTGGTGCCCGCCGAGACCCCCGGCGTGCGGGTGAGCGAACGGCTCGAGGCCATCGCGCCCCGCTCCTTCGGGCATCTGTCCTTCGAGGACTGCCAGGTGCCCGCCGAGGCCGTGCTCGGCCGGCCCGGCCGGGGCTTCGTCGTCGCCGTCGACATGCTGGAGCGGTTCCGCATGACCGTCGGCGCCGCAGCCGTGGGCTTCGCCCGCCGGGCCGCCGACGCCGCGCTGGCCCACACCAGGAACCGGGACGCCTACGGCGGCACGCTCTTCGACCTCCAGACGGTGAAGGGCTCACTCGCGGACATGGAGGTCCGGATCAACGCCGCCGCACTGCTGGTCGCGCGCGCCGCATGGGACTGCGACCGGGGCGGCCGCGGCTTCGCCCGCCACTCCCATATCGCCAAGGTCCATGCCACGGAGGCGGCGCAGCACGTCGTCGACGCGGCCGTGCAGCTCTTCGGCGCGGCCGGAGTGGTCAAGGGCGGCGTGCCCGAACGCCTTTACCGGCAGATCCGTTCGCTGCGCATCTACGAGGGCGCCACCGACGTGCTGCGCCAGGCCATCGCCGACGCCCTGGACGTACGGCGTGCCGCCCTCGCCGGATGACGGCCCGCCACCCCGGCCGCCCGCCGGGCCCCGCCCACCCGCAAGGAGCACGAGCTTGACCACCCCGACCCGTACAGCGGTCCACCCGGCCCGCGTCCGCCGGGCCGGGGCACGTTACCCCTTCGAGGAGCAGCACTGATGTCGGACCTGCCCCGCCTGTGGCTGCGGCACGAGAGCCGCCCCACCGAACGCCGAGCGCCGCTCGTGCCGCGCGACGCCGCGCGCCTGGTGAGCCAGGGCGTCCAGATCACCGTCGAGGAGTCGCCTCAGCGCGTCTTCCCGCTCGCCGACTACGTCCGCGCGGGCTGCGCCACCGCACCGGCCGGCAGCTGGACCGGGGCCCCCGGGGACCATCACGTCCTGGGCCTGAAGGAGTTGCCCGCGCTGCCGGGCCCGCTGCGCCACCGGCACGTGTACTTCGGTCACGCCTACAAGGGCCAGCAGGGCGCCCGGGAGCTGCTCGGCCGGTTCACGGCGGGCGGCGGCGCGCTGCTCGACCTGGAGTACCTCACGGACGACCACGGGCGGCGCCTCGCGGCCTTCGGCTACTGGGCCGGCTACCTGGGCGCGGCGCTGGCGGTCCTGCACCGACGCGGCACCCTTCAGGCGCCGCTGCGCTCCCTGGGCCGGGCGGAACTGGACGCCCTGCTGCGGGCCGGCCGTGGCGGCGGGACGGCCCTGGTCATCGGGGCCCTGGGCCGCAGCGGCCGGGGAGCGTGCGACGCGCTGACGACCGCCGGGATCACGCCGGTCCGCTGGGACCTGGCGGAGACCCGCACCCTGGACCGGGACGCCCTGCTCGGTCACGACATCCTGGTCAACACCGTGCTGGTGACCCGCCCGGTGCGGCCGTTCCTCACGCCGGCCGATCTCGACGCGTCCGGGCGGCGCCTCTCCGTGGTCGTCGACGTCACCTGCGACGTGGGCTCCGAGTGCAACGTCCTGCCCGTCTACGACACCGTGACCGACTGGGCGCAGCCGGTCCGGCGGCTGCGCGGCGGTGACCGTCCGCTGGACCTCATCGCCATCGACAACCTGCCCTCCCTGCTGCCGGCCGAGGCCAGTTCGTCGTTCTCCGCCGAACTGTGGCCCCATCTGCCGGGCCTGGGCGCGGACACCTCGCCCTGGTCCCGCTGCCTGGGCGCCTTCGGTGAGGCCGCGGCGCGGGAAGCGGCCGGTTCCGGTGCGCAGCGAGCCGAAGCCCTCCGCGCCGCGACCTCCGACACGGCCGGTGCCGGCCGAGGGGAGGGCGTCCGTGTCCGGTGACCCGATCGTGCCCGCAAGCGGTGTCGTCCACTGGATCGGGACGGGGCTGTCCACCGGCCGCAGCGGCCTGGAACTGCTGTGCGAACGTGCCCGGCGACTCAAGCTGTGGGACCGTACCGCCGAGCGCGCCGAACGCCGGCTCGCGGCCCTCGGACTCGCCGGACGGGCCGAGGCCCGCGCCCTGCGACCGGGTGACCTGGAGGCGGAGATACGCCCCGGTGACGTGGTCGTCTCCATGCTGCCCGCGACCGAACACCCGGCCCTGCTCCGGCTGGCCACCGCCCGGCGGGCCCACTTCGCCTGCACCAGCTACACCTCCGAGGCGCTCACCGAACAGGCGGCCGCCGCGGCCCGCGCCGGCCTCGTCGTCCTGACCGAGGCCGGGCTCGACCCGGGCATCGACCATGTGCTGAGTCACCTGCTGGTCGAGCGGGCCCGCGAGGAGGTCGGCGACCGTGCGGCGTCCGTGACCTTCACCTCGTACTGCGGTGGCATCCCCGCCGAACCCAACGACTTCCGCTACCGCTTCAGCTGGGCTCCCTACGGCGTCCTGGCCGCGCTCCGCACGCCCGCGCAGCACATCGACGGCGGCAGGCGGCGCACGGTCCGCCACCCCTGGCAGGCCACCCGCACTCTGGTCCTGGACGGGGAGCCGTTCGAGGTCTACCCGAACCGGGACAGCCTGCCGTTCGTCGCCCAGTACCGCATCCCGGACGGCTGGCATCTGCACACGTTCGTCCGGGGCACCCTGCGCAGCGCCGGCTGGCGCACGGCCTGGACCGAGGTGTTCGACACCGTCCTGACCGACGACGAGACCCGGATCCGGTCACTGGCCAAGGAGCTGGCCGACCGGTACCCGACCACGGAGGCCGACCGGGACCGGGTGGTCCTCTCCGTCGAGCTGACCGTCCAGGAAACGGACGGCGGCCTCCGGTGGCGCGGATCCCATCTGCTGGACCTCACAGGCGACGAGACCGAGAGCGCGATGGCCCGCTGTGTGTCGCTGCCGCTCGCCCACGGCGTGACCCGCATCCTCGACGAGGCCCTGCCGAGGGGCCTGAACCGCGCCGCCGAGGACCCCGAGGAGGCCGCCCGCTGGGTGCGCTTCCTCGACGCCCACGGAGTGCCCACGACATTCACCCAGACCCCGCCCGCCCGCCCGGGAGTCGCTCCATGACCCCCGCGCCCCGCCCGCACACACCCCTCGGCACCGCGTCGCCGAGCCGCCGCCGAGCGGTGGCGGCCGCTCGGCACGCGTCCGGCAGCCCGCCGGGCACCGCACGAGAACCGCTTCACACCATCGAGCGCGGCGACCCGCCCGAAGGAGAGATCCCACATGGCTCATGAGCCCACTCGCTCCGGCCCGACGCACTACCGATGCCTGGGAGTCGGCGTAGGCCCGGCCAACCTGAGTCTCGCGTCACTGCTGTACGGCCGGCCGGACGTCCCCAATCTGTTCCTGGAGCGAAAGGAGTCCTTCAGCTGGCACGACGGTCAGCAGATGCCCGGAAACACCTTGCAGGTCTCCCTGTTCAAGGACCTGGTGACGCTGGCCGACCCCCGCAACCGCTTCTCGTTCCTGGCCTACCTGCACGACAACGGCCGCCTGTACCACTTCCTCAACGCCCAGTTCGACGCCGTGCCACGGGCCGAGTTCCGCAACTACCTGGCCTGGGCCAGCCGTTGCAACAAGAACATCGCCTTCGGCGAGACCGTGCGAGAGGTCACCTTCGACGAGGTGTTCACGGTCCGCACGGACCGCCGTACCGTCACCGCGGACAACGTGGTCGTCGGTGTGGGCAGCCAGCCCTGGGTCCCGGCGCAGTTCCAAGGTGCCCTCGGCCCCACGCAGTTCCACGTCAGCGAGTACCTCCACCACGCCAGGAACCTGAGCGGCAAGCGCGTAGTGGTCATCGGCGGCGGACAGTCCGGGGCCGAGGCATTCCTCGACATGATCTCCCAGCCGGGCAAGGCCCTGCCGCGCCGGGTCTCGTGGATCTCCAGGCGCGGCAACTACTTCCCGATCGATGACTCGCCCTTCACCAACGACTACTACATGCCGTCGCACGCCGAGTACTTCTTCAGTCTCGACCGCGACGCCCGGCAGGCGTTCAACGAGCGGCACATCCTCACCAGCGACGGCATCTCCGAGAGCACGCTGCGCGACATCTACCAGCGCGCCTACGTGCACCGGTTCGTCGAGGGCAACGTCGACCTGGTGGGCCTGTACCCCAACCGAGACGTGACCGACGTGTCCACCGGCCTGTACGGCGGATGGCAGGTGACCGCGCGGCACAACGACGACCGCGAGGCCGTGGAACTGTTCGAGGCGGACGTCGTGATCTGGGCGACCGGCTTCCGGCCCACCCGGATGGACTTCCTCGACCCGGTCGCCGACCGGCTGGAGCGGGACGGCGACGAACTGCGCATCGACGAGGACTACGCCGTTCTGTGGGACGGGCCGGACGACCGCCGGATCTTCGTGCAGAACGCGGCGCGCGGCCAGCGCGGCCTCGCCGACCCCAACCTCAGCCTGAACGCCTGGCGCAGCCAGCGGATCGCCGACCGGCTGGGCAAGGTGTCGAGCAACGAGCAACTGCCGTCGTTCATCGAGTGGTCGACCAAGATGGGGGCCCGGGCGGGGAGGGACACATGAGCCCGACGCACAACACCCGGATCGCCGTGATCGGCGCCGGCGTGATCGGATGCATGATCGCGCGCGAGATCCTGGCCGCGGACCCGGGCGCGGAGGTGACCGTGCTGGACCGCGACCTGGTGTCGTCCGGCGCGACCCGGCGCTCCGCGGGTCTGCACTTCCCCCGAGGAGCCACCCCGGCGGTCCGGGCCTTGGCGGCCGAGAGCCAGCGCTACTACGCCCAACTCGCCGCGGACCGGCCCGGACTGCCCATCCACCCGCTCGGGATGACCGTGGTCGCGCCCGAATCGGCCGGGCGGCGCCTCGAAGAGGTGTACCTGCCCGAGTCGAACCTGCGGCGCGTGGACGAGGTGCCGTCGGGCGGCGTCACCCTGCCGGAGGGCACGGCGGCCTGGGCCGGGGACGGCTGCCAGTTCGCGGACGTGCCCGCCCTCACCCAGGCCCTCGCCGCCGGGCTGCGCCCGCGCGTGGAGTTCCGTGAAGGGGTGACGGTGACCGGCGTCGAGCCGGACGCGGAGGGAGTCCGGCTCACGCTGGGCACCGGCGACGTGCTCACCGCACGACAGGCGGTGCTGGCCCCCGGGCCGTGGCTGGCGCAGCCCGCCTGGCGCGACCTGGTGGCACCGCTCGGGGCGCGCGTGAAGAAGATCGTGGCGCTGCACATCGAGGACGTCCCGTCCGACGGTGACGGCGCGATCCTCTTCCACGACGAGGACGCCTTCCTGCTGCCCTACCGGGCGCGCGGACACTGGCTGTTCAGCTACACCTGCACCGAGTGGGACGTCGACCCCGACACCGTCGATCCCGGTCTGACGCCCGCCAACCGGGCGGAGGCCGTGGAGATCCTGGCCCGCTACGCGCCCCGGCTGGCCGACCGTTGCCGCTCGGGACGGGTCTTCTGTGACGCCTACAACCCGGGCGACGGACCACTGGTGCGCACGCTCACCGACGACGGGCGCCTGCTCTTCGCGGGTGCCGCCGGCGGCTCGGGCTACCGCCTGGCACCGGCCATCGCCGCCGAGACCGTCCGCCTGCTGTCCAAGCACGCCGCCTGACCGACGCGACCCCGGCACCCTTCCCGGTTCCCGAACAGCCTTCCCGGGCGTCTTCCGAAGGCCTTGCCGAGCCGTCGGAACGCCCTCCCGAAAGGATCCGACATGATCTTCAGTCGCTACGACACGCGTGCCCTCCACGACGCGTTCGGCATCCGCATGAGCAGCATCGAGGGGCTGGGCGTGGGGGCCGGCTGGGGGCGGGTCGCCCCGGGGCAGGCCTCCACCGGCCATCAGCACGACGAGACCGAGTTCTTCGTCATCGTCGCGGGCCAAGGCGAGTTCGTCGTGGACGGCCGCAGGCACCCCGCCGAGCCGGGCACGCTGGCCCTCTTCGAGCCCTTCGAGACCCACGTCCTGGAGAACACGGGCGACACCGACCTGATCTTCGTCACCCAGTACTGGCGCGATGCGGGGCGCGCCCTGAAGTCCGCCGACAACGCGGAGCGCCGGGCCTTCGGCGACCGCCCGGTGTTCGTCTTCTCCACGCCGCCCACACCCAACGGCGACCTCCACCTCGGCCATCTGTCCGGTCCCTACCTCGGCGCCGACGCGTTCGTCCGCTTCCAGCGCATGAACGGCACCGAGGCCTGGCACCTCACCGGCAGCGACGACTACCAGAGCTATGTGGTGGGCGCCGCCCGCCAGGAGGGCCGCGAGCCCGCAGAGACCGCCGCGCACTACAGCGCCGAGATCGCCCGCACCCTCGACCTGATGGACATCAGGCCCGACCAGTACACCGTCACCGACGCGGAGCCCGGCTACCGCGACGGCCTGCGCGACTTCTTCTCCCGCGTGGTCGCCTCCGGCTGGGCCACCGTCACCGAGAAGGACGCGCTCTTCGACGCCGAGAGCGGGCAGTACCTCTACGAGGTGGACGTCAAGGGCGGCTGCCCCGGCTGTGGCTCGGGCACCAGCGGCAACATCTGCGAGGAGTGCGGCGAGCCCAACACCGTGGTGGACCTGGCCGAACCCCGCTCCGCGGGCTCCGCCGCCGAGCCGCGGCGCGCCCCGCTGGCCCGCTACTCGCTTCCGCTGCACCTGTTCCGCGACGAGGTCGCCGCCCACCACCGCCTCGGCCGCGTCCCGGCCCGGCTGCGCGAGCTCAGCGACCGGCTCTTCGCCCGTCCCGCCATGGACATCCCCCTCACGCACCCGTCCTCGTGGGGCGTCCCGCCCGCGGAGACGGACGTCGACGGTCAGGTGATCTGGGTCTGGCCCGAGATGTCCTACGGCTTCCTGCACGGCATCCAGTCCCTGGGCCTGAGGCTGGGGCGCGACTGGAAGGCCGCCGAACCCCGCCAGGACTGGAAGATCGTCCACTTCTTCGGCTACGACAACAGCTTCTACCACTCCGTGCTCTACCCGGTGCTCTACCGGCTGGCCCACCCCGACTGGGAGCCGGACATCGACTACCACGTCAACGAGTTCTACCTGCTGGAGGGCGGCAAGTTCTCGACGAGCCGGCGCCACGCCATCTGGGGCAAGGAGATCCTGACCCCCGACTCCGTCGACGCCGTGCGCTACTTCCTCTCCCGCTCCCGGCCCGAGGGAGAGCGCACCAACTTCCGCCGCGCGGACTACGCCAGCACGCTCGACCAGACCCTGATCGGCACCTGGCAGCGCTGGCTGCACGACCTGGGCGCGCGGGTCGCCAAGCACTACGACGGCAAGGTGCCCGACGCCGGCAACTGGACGCCGGAGCACTCCGCTTTCCTCGCCCGCCTCGGCACCCGCCTCGCGGCCGTCGGCGGAAGCCTGCGCGCGGACGGCTTCTCGCTGAACCAGGCAGCGGCCGAGCTCGACGGACTGGTCGAGGACACGGTCCGGTTCTCCCGCCACGAGGTGCTCACCGCGCAGAGCGCCGGCTGGCAGGACGAGGCCCGCACCGCCGTCGCGCTGGAACTGGCCGCGGCCCGGCTGCTCGCTCACGTCGCCGTGCCCGTGATGCCCCGCTTCGCCGGCCGGCTCGCCGCCGCGCTGGGCCTGCCGGAGCCCACCAACTGGCCCCGGACGGTGGAACTGGTCGCGCCGGGCAGTGAGATACGGCTCACCGAGACCGTCTTCTTCCAGCCGGCCGAAACATCCGGCACGGGCCCGCGACCGGCCGAGGTCGCCCCGGGGGAGGGGGACCGATGACCCAGGACACGCTCGGCCGCATCGTCGCCGCCGAGCCGGGGGACGGGCACATCCGTGTCGCGAGCCTGCTGGGCACCCAGACCCTCACACTGCGCGAGCTGTACCGGCGCTCCGGCCGGGTCGCCCGGTGGCTGATGGGGCAGGGGGTCGGCCCCGGCGACCGGATCGGCATCCTCGCGGCCAACGGTCTGGAATGGGTTCTGCTGGACCTGGCGGCGCTGCGCCTCAAGGCCGAGACCGCCGGTTTCGAGCCGGGCAAGTTCGCGCCGACCGGCGATCTGATCCGGCGTTACGGCATCCGGCTGCTGTTCACCGACCGGCCCGCCGAGGCGCCCGGCGCGATCCCCATCGGCGAGGTGGCCGAGGTGGCGCAGCGAGTGGACCTGGACGGGGCGCCGCTGCCGCCGGTGACCTGGGATCCGAAGGACGTCACCACCATCAAGTTCACCTCCGGCAGCACCGGCGAGCCCAAGGGCCTCGGCGCCACCGCGGGCAGCATCGACAGCTCGCTGCGGGCGGTGCAGCAGATCTTCGAACACGTCCCGGGTGACGACCTGTTCGTGTTCCTGCCGCTCTCCCTGCTCCAGCAGCGCTACTGGATCTACTCGGCGCTCCTGCACGGCCACGACGTCACGGTCAGCACCTACGAGGCCGCGTTCGCGGCGCTGCGCCGGGTGCGGCCCACCGTGGTGATGGGCGTCCCGGCCTTCTACGAGACCGCCAAGCGGCAGATCCAGGCCAGGATGCGCCGGGCGGGCAAGGGAGGAACCGTGGGGCAGGCGGCGCGGGCCGTCTTCGGCGACCGCATCCGCTATCTGTGGACCGGGTCGGCGCCCGCGGCCCCGAGCATGCTCCGTTTCTTCACCGAGGCGGGACTGCCCATCTACGAGGGCTACGGGCTCAACGAGACCTGCATCGTCACCAAGAACCACCCCAAGGCCCACCGCGACGGCAGTGTCGGCCGGGTACTTCCGGGCAAGGAGGTGCTGATCGGGGAGGACGGCGTCGTCAGCGTCCGCAGCGAGCACCCGGTCAACGACCACTACGCCTACTGCCGGCCGGGCGACTCCGAACGGGTGTTCGTCCCCGACGGCACCGTTCGCACCGGCGACCTGGGCTATGTCGACGAGGACGGATTCCTGTTCATCCGGGGCCGGGCCGACGACGTGATCGTCCTGGACAACGGCAAGAAGGTGATCGTCCGGCCGATCGAGGAGGACATGAAAGCCGATCCGGCCATCGCCGAGTGCGTACTGTTCTGTCCGGGACAGACCGAGCTGGTTGCCGTGGTGTCCCCGGCCACCGAACCCGCCGACGAGAAGGCGATCGCCGCCCGGCTCGCCGTCACCAACGCAGCGCGCGCCGCCGACGAGCGGATCGGCCGCGCCATCGTCGCGGATCCTGCGTTCTCCATCGACAACGGCCTGCTCACCTCGCAGTACAAGCCGAAGCGAGGACGCATCCTCGACGTCTACCACGACGCCGTCCACGACCCCGAGGAGGGAATCCATGCTGTCTGAATCCACCCTGTCCGAGCTGGAGACCGCGGCCCGCGAGCAGCTGGCCGCCGTGCTGACCCACGACATCGCGCCGACGGCGCTCGATCTGGACGCCGACATGGCCGGTTCCTATGCCCTGACGTCCTTGAACAAGGTCCTTTTCCTGACGGAGCTGTGCGAGGCTACGAGGGTCGACCTCGCCCATTTCACCGAGGACGACCTCGACCGGATGCGAACCCTGCGTGACGTCGTAGATGCACTGGCCCGACACTCGACCGAGGGATCCTGACACATGACCTGGGCACAGAAGGCGGCAGCCGTCCTGGAGAACGAGCAGGTACGACTCCACCCGGTGACGGAAGCCGACCGCGAGGGTGTCCGGGCGGTCGCCATGGACCCCGACATCTGGCGCTACTTCGTCTCGGCCGTGGAGAACGAGGCCGACTTCAAGGTCTTCTTCGACACCTGCCTGGCAGACCAGGCGGCCGGGCGCAGGGTCGTGTTCGTCGTCACGGACAAGTCCTCCGGCCGGATCGCCGGCAGCATGTGCTACGGCAATCTCGCCGAGGCGGACGCCCGGCTGGAGATCGGCTGGTCCTGGCTGGGCCGCGACTTCCGCGGCAAGGGCGTCAACCGCCCGGTGAAGTACCTGCTCCTGGAGCACGCCTTCGAGCGACTGGGGGCGGAGCGGGTCGAGTTCAAGACGGACGTCCTCAACGAGCAGGCGCGACGAGGGCTGCGCAACATCGGCGCCACGGAGGAGGGTGTCCTGAGGAGCTTCAACTACATGCCCGGCGGACGCCGCCGTGACGCCGTCTTCTACAGCGTTCTGCGCGCCGAATGGCCTCGGGTGAAGGAACAGCTGTCGACCGGCGGGGCATGAGGAAGGGGGTGCCGGCACATGTTCGACGGCCTGTTGCTCCGTAGGTTCCTTCGTGCCCACGCGCACCGGATCGGCTACCGCTCGCCCGCCACGGGCTACGCCGCGCTCGTGGACGAGACCGAGTACGAGTACGCCCACCTGTCGGGTGCGGAGCTGGTCAGGGCGGTGCACGGCTCGTACACCGACTGGATGGGCGGACGCCGGGTGGTCGGGGTGATGGGCCGTCTCGGGCGCCTGGCACCCCGTGCGGCGGCCCGGACACTCACCCTGGCGACGCCCCATCTGTTCCGGTGGCTCGTCGGCCCGATAAAGCGCACGGGCCGAACCGAGCTGGTGGTGGAGCGGTGCAGGTTCCTCACCAGCACCTCGCCGGAGATCTGTCTGCGCATCTGCAAGGGCCCCACGGAGACCTTCTTCACCGACTCCCTGGGTATCCCCACGACGCTCACCCCCGACTTCCAACGGTCCACGTGTGACGTCTCCTTCACCCCGCCACCGCGTCGGCCCCGTTGATCCGCACCCCGCCGCCCCCATCGGCGAGGTGGGGGCCGCGGCGCGGCACCGCGGCGACGGGCGCCGGGCAGGGGCGGTGTCACCGGTGCCCGGGACGGAAAGGATCATGGAGGTATGCCTGAAACCTCTAGACGCGCTCTTCTTGCCGCACTTGTCGTCTCGGCCGCATCCGTCCCACTCACCGGGCTGGCCGCGGGCCCCGCGCGTGCCGCGGGCTCGGCCGCGACCGTGCCGCCCTTCGCCGGTCCTGCCGGATCGGTCCCGGCCCGTTCCTCGGTGACCCTGCCACCCCTGGACGCCTCCTACTTCACCCAGATGACACTCACCACCCCGCTCACCGCCACGGTGCTGCCGGGAACCCCGGCCCGCACCGAGGTCACCTCCGGTGGCCGGCGCGTCGCCCTGCTGACCCACGGCGCCCGGACCGTCGTACTGCCCGGTCCGCAGCGCGTGTTCGCGGAGAACAAGCGGCCCTTCGTGGACGACTTCCAGCGGACCCTGCCCGACGTGTCCCTGCCGAACGCGGACCGGCAGTACTGGGGGAGCTCTCCCGGGGGCGGGAGCTGGTCCACTCTCGGTCCGGCGGACACCGATTACTCGGTCGTCCCGGGCGCCGGCGTGATCAGCCTGACGACCGACTTCGCCAGCCGTCACGCCACGCTCAGGGACGACGAGATCGCCGATGTCGATGTGCGGTGCGTGGCCCGCTTCGACAAGGTGCCCACCGGCCAGGCGTGTTCGTTCGCCCTGTCCTTCGGCTACCAGGACACCCACAACAACTACCGGGCCCGGCTGTCCTTCCTGACCACCGGCGCGGTCGAACTGCGGGTGGAGAAGGAGGTCGCCGACACCGTCACCCAGCTGGCCCCGCCCCTGACCCTGGCCACCGGAGTGCCCGCGGGCACCGACTGGACGATACGCGTACGCCGTGAGGGGCCCCGTATCCAGGCCAAGGCCTGGCGCGAGGGCTCGACCGAACCGTCCGCGTGGTCCGCCGACGTCACCGACACCACGTTCGCCAAGGGCCGGGTGGGAATCCGAGCCCTGGCCAACAACGGCTGCACCAACCTGCCCGTCAAGCTGTCCGTCGGCCGCTTCGAGGTGTCCGCCGCGAACTGGGAGGTTCCGCCGACCGTCACCCACGGCGACTGGGTGCGCGTCCTTGCCAAGCCCTTCGACGGCACCTTCAGCGGCCAACTGGAGCAGACCATCCGTGCCTGGGCGGGTTCCACGGTTCCGGATGTGCTCGCTCACGCCGCGATGTTCCTGGCCGGCGCGCCCGCCGTCACGGCCGGATCGGGGCCCGCGCAGGGCAGGCAGGTGCTGGGGGAGGCCGGTTACGGCTATCTGGACCCGCAGGGCTACCGTTACGAAGGCGCCGACTTCCACGAGTACATGAACGTGGGCTGGACCTTCGACGACGGCACCCACACCGGACCGTCGAGCAAGCAGGTGGGCAACCTGGACTGTTCCGGCTACACGCGCATGGTCTACGGCTACCACATGGGCGTGCCGATGGCCGCCGGGCAGGACACCTCCGGGGAGCGGCTGCCGCGCAAGTCCCGCGACATGGTCGACTACGCGCCCGGGGTACGCATCGACCGGACCGACGGCACCAACCCGCCCGCCGCCGCCCTGCTCCAGCCCGGGGACCTGGTGCTGTTCAACGCCGACTCCAGCGACGACAAGACCACCGTCACCGTCGACCACGTAGGCATCTACCTGGGCAAGGACGCGACCGGGAAGCGCCGCTTCCTCTCCAGCCGCAAGACGGTCGACGGGCCCACGATGGCCGACCTCGGCGGCGCCTCCGTGCTGGACGGCACGGGCACCTACGCCAAGACGCTGCACACCGTGCACCGCATCTGACACCGGCCCGGCCCGGGGGAGCCGCCGTCCTCGGCGGCTCCCCCGGGCCGGAGGGACCATGTCAGGAAGGCCTCACCGACGACACCGCGGTCACGGTCACCTTGTTGTCGCACTCGGCGAACTGGCCGTCCGACAGCGCCACTTGGTGCAGACCGGACTTCACCAGGCCCACCACCAGGGTCGGATACACGACGGGCGTGGAACCGGACACGCAGTAGCCGTCGGCCTCGCCCTGGACCTGGACGAAGGTCAGCTTCGTCCATGCCTTGCCGCCCGGTGCCAGCCGCACGGCTGACGCGGAGCCCGTGCGCGTCACCGACAGCGGAGCGTTGTGCTGCGGGGAACCGTTGCCCGCCCCCGCCACCGTCGGGTGGCCCTGCACGATGCAGGGCTTCTTGGAGATGTTGGTGAACTCGACGATCACCGCTCCGGTCCCGGTACCCGTCGGGCGGTGGGCAGCCTGGTACACGGCCGCGTTCAGGCCGGTCGGCGTACATGTCTTCGGCGCGCTCGCCGACGGTGCGGCCGGCCGGGAAGCGTCGGCCACGGGTGTCGCCGGCGCGCCGGCGCCGGAAGGCTTCGAGGCCGCGGAGGCCGGCGCGCCCGACGAGGCGGCCCCGGCACTCGGCGCTCCCGACGGCGCCACCGACGGCGCTCCCGACGGCGCCACCGACGGCGCTCCCGACGGCGCAGCCGAAGACGCCCCGGCGGCCCCTTGCCCACCGCCGGGCTGGCACGCGGTCAGCGCCAGCGCGGCCGAGACCGCGGCCGTCACCAGCGCGGCTGTGCGACGGGTCTTCGTGTACTGCATGGCATCCCCCGAATTCGGATTGTGCGGACAGCCGGTCGTGTACCGGCACTCGCCCGTTCAGACGAGGCCGGCGAACCGCGGGTTCGCCGGCCGATCATCTGTCACACGGCGGTGACGAGATCAGTGTCGGCCCGTGACCAGGCGATGTGCGTCCTCCGTCAGGTGATACGCGTTCCCGGCTGCGTTTCCTGGCCGCAGGCCCGCCTGCGCATTGACGTGGCGTCATCTCCAGTGGTTCAGTGGCTCAGCCACTGAACCACTCATCCGCCCGGGGGCCGAAGTGGAACCACTGCCACGCGAGACGATCGTCGACGTTCTGGAGAAGCGGCTGCGCGAAGACATCCTCGACGGACGCCATCCGGCCGGGAGCTATCTGCCGCCCGAACGTGAACTGGCCGACGTCTTCGGGGTCACGCGCACCACCCTCAAACACGCCTTCGGCCGGCTGGCGCACGCCGGGCTGCTGGAGACGCGACACGGAGTGGGAACCCGCGTACGCGACTTCCTGCGCCTCGGCGGGGCGGACATCCTGCCCATGCTCGTGCGCCACAGCCCGGACTGGATCGGCGAGATCTTCGAAGTCCGTCGCAGCATAGGCGTGTTGATCGCGGAACGCGCCGCCGCCCATGCCACGGCATCGCAGATCGCCGAACTGCGCTGCCTTCTGGCGGCTGTCGGGGACGCGACCGGCGGTGACCCCGTGCAACTGGCGGACGCCGAGGTGCACCGGGCACTCGCCCGCGCCACGGGCAACCGGGTGTACGTCCTTTTGACCAACACCCTGTTCAACGCGTATCTGCCGGTACGCGCGGCCCTGGCCGCTCCCTTTCGGGATCCCCGGTCCGCACACGACCGTCTGGCACCGGTGATCGAGGCGGTGGCCGCCGGCGACCGGGAGGCGGCACGCACGGCCGCGGGTGACTACCTGTCGGCGACGGAACGCATCATGCTCGAAGGGCTGGCGCATGCCCAGGGACACCGGGACGGTGCCCGGTGACCCCACGCGGCACGGTCTTCGAGGAGACGATGCTGGGTCGTGTGCGCCTCGTCCCGGAGGACCGGGACCGCCCGCTGCGTCTGGACCTCCAGGCCAGGGCGGACCGTGTGCTGCTGCCGCACCGCACGACGCGGGCGCGGCTGACCGGACGGGTGCGGATAGCGGGACGGGCAGACGACGCGGAAGCCGTGGGGGAGTTGGAGATCTCGCCGCTGGCCCGCCGCAGGATCCGCTACCTGATCACCTTCACCCTGGAGGGCCGGCGCCTGACCTTGGACGGCTGGAAGTCCGTGTCGCCCCGGCATCCGCTGACTTCGATGACCGTGTTGCCGTACACCCTGTACGAGGACGGCGAGCGCGTCGGAGAGGGCACCCTGCGCTTCCCGCTCGCCACCGGCCTGCTGCCCTTCCTCACCAGTTTCCGGTTCCCCCGTGCCACCGTGCCCGCCGCGGAGCGTGACATGGCGTCGCGCTGGGACGGAAAGCCGGGACGCACCGAGGTCTGGTACACCACCCTGACCGATCAGGCGACCGGCAGCGGGGTGTGGTTGCACCATGAAATGGTCGCGCCCACCGACGGCAGCAGCGCCTACGCACACGGCTGGGTCGCCGTCTTCCCGAAGGACGGCCCCGTCGAGCACACCCGCTTCGGCCCCGTCCCCTGGGAGGCGGCTCCCCAAGGCTTCGTCGCCGAGGGCATCCGCGCGCTCCCCGGCCGGCTCACCGGCTCCGCGGAGCCGTTCTCCTGGGCGCTCACCGAGGAACCCGAGGGCCCGTCCCTGCACACCTTCCCCGGCTGGTCCTGGCGGCGGCCCTGGCTGCCGGCCTCGCAGATGCTGCCCGCCGCCCGCGCGCGCTACAGCGGCACGGTGCGGTACGGCACCAACGAGCTGCGCCTGGACGGCGCCCCCGGCGCGACCGCCCGCATCTACGGTCACGGCAACGCCCGCCGCTGGGCCTGGCTCCACGCGGACCTGGGCGGCGGCGACATCCTGGAGGTCATCGCCGCGATCTCGATGCGCCGCGGACTCGACAGGCTGCCTCCTCTCGTCTTCCTGCGCCTGCACCGAAACGGCCGCACCTGGCCCCGGCGGGTGGAACGCTCCGCCGTGGGCTGGGCGGGATTCGGCCGGTTCCGCGCCGACATCCGGCTCCCCGAGTGGCGGGTGGAGGGCAGGGCGGGCCGGCGACGCGTACGGGTCACGGTGAACCAGCCGCCCCAGCGGACCCTCGCCCTCGGCTACACGGACCCGGACGGCTCCGCCGCGGTCTGCCGCAACAGCGAGACAGCTGACGCGGTCATCCGGCTGGAGCGCTGGTGGGGCAGGTGGCGGCCGGAGGCCGCATGGCGGCTGTCGGGCACCGCCCATGCCGAGGTCGGTGAACGATGAGCCACCGAACCCCCGCCGCCCTGACGGGACTTGTCGCCGCGTTCCTGGCGGACGACGGCACCGCCGACTGGGCACGAAACGTGCCGCGACGGCTCGAAACACTCCTCGGCACCATGCCCGCCCCGGCACGGACGGCGGTGCGCGGCGCGGCCGCGGTGATCGACGCCTACGCCACGGCCCGCACCGGAGGGCGGCTGTCCGGTCTCGGCCCCGCGGAACGCGAGGACGTCGTGGCGTCACTCGTCTCCCATCGGGCCCTGCTGCCCTTCCTGGACGCGGTGAAGGTACCGCTGCTGCTGGCGGCCGGAACCGAACGGATGGCGCACCAGGCCCCCGCGCCCGCGCGGCCCGCCCCCGACGATCCGCCGCTCGACTGCACGCCCTCCCACCAGTGGCCCACGCGGTCCACCGCGGACGCCGTCGTCATCGGATCCGGTGCCGGAGGGGCCATGGCCGCCAGGACCCTCGCCCGCGCGGGCCTGCGCGTCGTCGTTCTCGAGGAAGGAGAGCACCACAGCACCGCGTCGTTCGCCCGACGGGCTCCGCTCGACCGCTTCGGCGACCTCTACCGGGACGGCGGAGCGACGATCGCCGTCGGCAGCCCGCCGCTGGTGGTGCCCGTGGGCCGCGCGGTCGGCGGCACCACCGTCGTCAACTCCGGGACCTGCTACCGGACACCGGGCCACGTCCTCTCCCGCTGGCTGCGTCGCCACGGATTCACGGCCGCCGAAGGCTTCGACGCAGATCTCGACGAGGTCGAACGCACCCTGAGGGTGGCCCCCCAGCCGCTGGACGTCATCGGCGGCAACGGGCTGCTCGCACTGGCCGGCGCACAGCGGCTGGGCTGGGCCGCGGCACCCCTCAACCGAAACGCCCCCGGCTGCGCGGGATCCTGCCAGTGTGTCGTCGGCTGCCCCACCGGCGCCAAGCAGAGCGTCCAGCTGTCCGTGCTTCCCGAGGCCTGCGCGGCCGGCGCCCGCATCGTGACGAGCGCCCGCGTGCGGCGGATCCTCACCGACCCCGACCGTCCCGGCGGCCCCCGGGCCGCGGGGGTGCTGGTCCGCCGCCCCGACGGCAGCGAACTGGAAATCCTCAGTCCCCTGGTCGTGGTCGCCGCCGGCGCCCTGGAGACCCCGCCGCTGCTTCGCCGTTCGGGCCTCGGCGGGCACCCCCGGCTCGGCCGGAACCTCAGCGTGCACCCGGCCATCAGCGTCGCGGGCCGCTTCAGCCGGCCGGTCACCAGCTGGAAAGGCGTTCTGCAGAGTGTCGGAGTGGAACACCTGCGCGCCGACGGCATCCTGCTCGAAGCCACCGCGGCACCTCCGGGCATGAGTTCGTTCGTGCTGCCGGGCGCCGGACGCGAACTGCGTCGTGAACTCGAAGGAGCGGAGCGGCTGGCGACGATCGGCGCCATGATCGCCGACCGTCCGTCGGGCCGCGTTCTCGGCCGGGACCGCACACTGCTCCGCTACGACCTGGCACCGCGCGACGCCCGCCGTCTGCTGCGCGCGCAACGAGCCATGGGCACCCTGCTGTTCGCCGCGGGCGCCGAGGAGGTGCTGACCGGAGTTCCGCACGCGCCGCGCGCTCGCACCCCCGCCCGGCTCGAGGCGCTGCTCGACGAGGTGACCGCGAGCCGGCTCCATGTCTCCGCCTTTCACCCCACGGGTACGGCCGCCGCGGGCGCCGACCCCGAGCTCTCGCCGGCCGGCCCGGACGGGTACCTGCGCGGCACGCACGGCGTGCTGATCGCCGACGGCTCCGTGCTGCCCAGTTGTCCGGAGGTGAATCCCCAGCTGAGCATCATGGCGGCCGCCCTGGCCATCACTCGGCGCTTCGTCGCGAAGGCTGCCTGACGTCCGTGAAAGGACGGCGGCCGGGGCCGACAGACCGCTCCAGGTGTGCCGCGATGGTTTCGGACGACTATGGAAGGAGGCAAAGCGGCCACCGAGACGCACAAACCAGGCCGCGACGTACTGCGAGAGGGGATCGGTGCATGGGGACGACGGACTCCTCCCGGCCCTGCCCAGGTCCGGCACCGGCCGGTGCCGCGGTGCCGCCCAGTGGCCTCCTCGACCTGCTGAGCGTGGCCGCGGTGGTGCTGGACTCGGAGGGCCGGGTGGTCTTCTGGAGCCCTCACGCTGAGGAATTGTTCGGTTACACGGCGGCCGAGGCCCTGGGCCGGTTCGCGGCGCGGCTGTTGGTCCGCGAGGAACACTGGGACGAGGTGATCCGGCTGTTCGCCGAGGTCACGGAGTCCGGCGCCGACTGGGCCGGGGCCTTCCCGATCCGGCACAAGGACGGCAGCACCCGCCTGGTGGAGTTCCGCAACATGCGGCTGCTGGACGAGCTCGGCGACACCTTCGCGCTGGGCCTGGCCGCCGACCAGGCAACCGTCGCGCGGGTCGAACGGGACGTCGCCCTGTCCACACGCCTGGTCTCCCAGTCCCCCATCGGGCTGGCCGTGCTGGACGTGAACCTGCGCTTCCTGACCGTGAACCCGGCACTGGAGCGCATCGTGGGCCTGCCCGCCGCCGAGTATCTCGGCAAGCCGGTCGGCGAGGCTCTGTCGTTCCTCGACGTCCCGGCCGCCGAGGAGCGTCTCCTTCGCGTCCTCGAAACCGGTGAGCCGGTCGTCGACCGCCAGGTCGTCTGCCGTCCCCCCGTCGACCCGGAGCACGAGCACGCCTGGTCCGTCTCGTACCACCGGCTGGAGGACTCGGGCGGACGGGTGCTCGGTCTGGCCTTCTCCGTCATCGACATCACCGAACGTTACCGTGCGGCTACCGAAGCGGCCCAGGCGCGGCAGCGCCTGGCCCTGATCGCGAGCGCGTCGGCGTCCGTCGGCACCACCCTCGACCTGGGGACTACGGCGCGCGAGCTCGCCGACGTCGTCGTGCCGGTCCTCGCCGATGTGGCCGCGGTGAACGTGCTCGACAGCGCTCTCGCCGGCCGGGCCGCGCCGTCCACGGGCCCGGCCGGCTTCCGCGTCCTCGCCGTCAGCGCGGCGCGCCCCGAAGAGGTCCTCCACGCGTACGGACCGCCCGGGACGGTCACCACCTACGACAGCGACCACCTGATAACACGATGCGCGCACACCCGCCGACCGGTCCTGTTGTCGCACACCACGCCTGCTGATCTGCCGCGCATCGCACACGAAAGGGCCGCCGCTCTGCTCGCGGCGGCCGGGGTGCACTCCTATCTCGCCGTACCCCTGGTGGCCCGGGGCGAAGTCCTGGGCGCCCTCGCCCTCAAACGCACGCACCACCCGGCCCCCTTCGACGAGGACGATGTGTTCCTCGCCTGCGAGCTGGCCTCCCGCGCCGCCGTCTGCATCGACAACGCCCGCGGATACCAGACCCAGCGCCATGCGGCCCTCACCCTGCAACGCAGCCTGCTTCCCGAACTCCCCTCCGTCCGGCCGGGCCTGGAGGTCGCCTGGCGTTACGAGCCGGCGGGCGCCACCAGTGAGATCGGCGGTGACTGGTTCGACGCCATACCGCTGCACGGGGACAAGACCGCCCTGGTCGTATGGGACGTGATGGGAAGCGGCATCAACGCCGCGGCCACCATGGGCCAACTCCGCAGTGCCACACGCGCCTTCGCCGAGCTCGACCTGCCCCCCGCCGAAGCCCTCTGCCATCTCGACCACCTGAGCGAGGGCACCGCACAGGCCATCACCACCTGCATCTACTGCGTCTACGATCCCCATCGAGGCCAGTGCGACATCTCCCTCGCCGGCCATCTGCCGCCGGCCCTGATGCGTTCGGGGCATCCGGCGCGGCTGCTCAACCTGCCCGCCGGGGTGCCACTGGGTGTGGGAGGCGTCCCCTTCTACACCACCACCATCGCCTTCCGTCCCGGCGACCAGCTCGCTCTCTACAGCGATGGTCTGGTCGAAACCCGTAGCGATCCCATCGACGTACGTCTGGACGCCCTCCTCGCCGCTCTTTCCGCCACCCAGCGGCATGACTTGGAGGAGAGCTGCGACCGCCTTCTGGCGATGCTCCGGCCTCCGTGCGGTGAGGACGATGTCGCCCTCCTCATCGCCCGGGCCCGGGACTGAGCCCGCGATGTGAGTTTGCCGTGGGTCCGAGCGGTAACGCGATGTCCATGACTGAACAGAACAGCCGAACGCACCAGAAGACCGAGACCGAGCGGACGCCCGCGGCCAAGGCCGGGCGGACCGCGAGCAAGGTCACCGCTCCGGCCTCGCGGGCCGCGAAAAGCGCCGCGGCCACCGCGGATGAGGCGGCGTCAGCGGCCGAGTCCGGCGTCGAGCGCTCGGCGGAGTCGGCGGCCGGAGTCGTGCACGCCGCGGCCAGGGGCGTGGAAGCGGGCCGCCAGGCGGTCATCGCCACCTCGGGCCAGGTCGCGGCCACCGCCAAGACCGCCTGGACGGTCGTCGCGCAACGGAAACTCGTCGCCGCGGGCGTCGGGGTCGGCCTGACGGCGCTGAGCGCCGCGTCGTATGCGGTGGGCCGCCGAGCGGGGAACCGCACCCAGGGCCCCCTCACCCGTCTCACCGGCGGGCGGATCTGACACGCGAGGGGACCTCTCCGACACCACCGGGGGCGTCTCCGCCCAGGTGAAGATCACCAACGCGTCGCCATGGAGACCACCGACGACCACTGACCCATCCCAGGCGCTTCGCTCGACGGTGGCAGGCCGGAAGGTAACCGAGTGACGACAGGCATGTCGTGACGCCGGCCACGGCCAGGCTCACCGGTATCCCGGCCACGCGGGTATCTGCCCGGGCTCGGCCCCGGGCTCGGACCCCGGCACGGCCGCCGCCACGAAGAACGGGGCGTGGCCGAGAACCGGTGCCGTGAGCGACCCGGGGTCCATGGGGTACCACCCTGAAGCGGCGGCCTGCCGGCCCGGCGACCGGTGGCAGGTCGTGGCCGCCCCGCCGACGGCCACGGCCGGTCCGTACCGAGGACGGTCAGCGGACATTGCCCAGACGGGCGTCCTGCCACAGGTCCACGCCGCTGTCGGCGGCGTACTTGTCGATCTCGGCCAGCTCCTCGCTGCTGAAGTCGAGGTTCTCCAGCGCGGCGACGTTCTGCTCCAGCTGTTCGGTCCTGGAGGCGCCGACGACGAGCGAGGTGACGCGTTCGTCGCGCAGGGCCCAGGCGAGGGCCATCTGAGCCAGGGTCTGCCCACGGCGCGCCGCGATGTCGTTAAGGGCGCGCAGCCTGTGCAGCATGTCGTCCGACAGCCATGCGGCGTCGAAGGACGTGCCCTGCGCGGCGCGCGAACCCTCGGGGATGCCGTCGAGATAGCGCCCGGTGAGCAGCCCCTGGGCGAGCGCCGTGAAACCGATGACGCCGAAACCGTCCTCCTGAGCCGCGTCGAGCAGGCCCTCGGTCTCGATCCAGCGGTTGAGCATGCTGTACGACGGCTGGTGGATGAGGAGCGGGGTGCCCAGCTCCCGGAGGATGGCGACCGCCTCACGGGTGCGCTGGGTGTCGTAGGAGGAGATACCGACGTAGAGGGCCTTGCCCTGGCGGACGGCGGTGTCGAGCGCGCCCATCGTCTCCTCGAGCGGGGTGGTGGCGTCGAGTCGGTGGGAGTAGAAGATGTCCACGTACTCCAGACCCATGCGGCTCAGTGACTGGTCGAGCGAGGCGAGGAGGTACTTCCGGGAGCCGCCGCCCTGGCCGTACGGACCGGGCCACATGTCCCAGCCGGCCTTGGTGGAGATCACCAGCTCGTCCCGGTACGGTGCCAGGTCCTGCTTCATCAGGCGCCCGAAGTTGATTTCCGCGGAGCCGTAGGGCGGACCGTAGTTGTTGGCGAGGTCGTGGTGGGTGATCCCGAGGTCGAAGGCGCGCAGGGCGATCTCGCGCTGCGTCTCGAACGGCCTGTCGTCCCCGAAGTTGTGCCAGTAACCGAGGGACAGGACGGGAAGGTCCAGCCCTGAGCGCCCGGTGCGGCGGTAGCGCATGGTGCCGTCGTAACGCTCAGGATCCGCGACGTGGTTCATCGGGTGATCTCCGGATGGTTCGGTGAAAGGTGGCCCCGTCGGAAGAGAGGGGACATGCCCACACTGCCTCTACATGATCCTGAAGTCCAACAGCTCCCTTTCATGGGATTCAGAGGTGAGGCTTCTGAATCGGGACGGTACCGCCAGGATTCCCGAGGATCGTCAGGACCTGTGGGGCGTGGGTGGCCCGTCCGGGGGTAGGCGCGGGGTGTGAACGGGGTGGCAGAGGCGGTCCGGATGGATACATTTCCGCGCGGCAAGAGCCGCACGAGGCCGGACGACGGCCTGACACAGACCATGATCGCGTTGGACGGCGGCGGTTCGTGCATCGCCGACGCCCGGCACCTCACCGGAGCATTCCTGGCCCGGCTCCAGGCGGACCACGGCATTCCCGTGTCGGCCCGGGCGATGGACATCACCCAGCTCGTGGTCAGCGAGCTGGTCACCAACGCCCGCAAGTACGCTCCCGGGCCCGCTTGGCTGGAGCTGCGGGTCGTCGGCGCCGTGGTGGAGGTGACGGTGTGGGACAGCGACCCGGTGCTGCCGGTGGCCCGGGCGGCGGATCCGGGGAGAGTGGGCCAGCACGGTCTGGAGATCGTGATGGCCGTCGCCGAGGGGTTCGAGGCGCGGCGGGAATCGCCCGGCAAACGCGTCACCGCCCGTATGGCCCTGTGGGACGCCGGGGGCGGCGGGCACCGGTGACGGCCGGCGGCACTACCGGCAGCGGCACCGGCGCCGGCGCGTACCCGGCGATCGCAGGGCCCCGGAAGCGGCCGGTGCGGTCTGCCGGCGGGCCGGCCGCCGGCCGCGGCCCCTGTGCCGGTCCGGACGTCAGGGCGGAGTGATACGGGGGGCGAGTGCGGTGGCCTGGGCGCCGGAGAGTTCGTCGAGCGACTGGCCGCGTGTCTCGACGCGGAAGGCGAAGGCGACGAGGAATCCGCACGCACAGGCTGCGGCCACCGCGTAGAGCAGTGCGGCCTCGCCGATGTCCGCGAGCAGTACAGGGAAGAGACAGGTTCCCAGAGCCGCTCCCAGCTTTCCGCAGCCGGCGGCGAACCCGTGTCCTGCCGCGCGCATCTCGGAGGGAAACACCTCGGCGGGCAGGGTGAACGTGGTGGCGTTCGGCCCCGGATTCATGAAGGTGTTGAACGTCCCGAAGCCCACTGTCACCAGGGCGAGATGCGCGTTGGCTCCGCCGGGCGGCTCGGTGCTCACCGCGAGCACGCACAGCGCGAGCGCCATGACCGCGAAGCCGGTCAGCTGGAGCGGTGCCCTGCCGACCCGAGGGCCTGCACGGGGTCCCGTTCGCCCGGCCGTTGAGGCGGATGCGTGAGACGGTGGAGATCGTGCGACGGGTACTCGAGGGCGGCAAACTCTCGTACTCCGGATCGGAGTTCCAGATTCCACTGCCCGGCGGCGACGGCATCCCGATGCGGCTGTCGACGCGTGCGGAGCACGAGATCCCTGTCTATCTGGCCGCGCTGTCGCCGGCCATGCTGCGGCTGACCGGGGAGGTCGCCGACGGCTGGCTGGGGACCGGCTTCGTACCGGAAGGCTCGGCCGACGCCTACTTCGCCCACCTGGACAACGGCCTGGCCCGCAGCGGGCGTATCCGGGCGGACCTCGACGTCTG
Source organism: Streptomyces sp. NPDC046931 (assembly GCF_040644655.1). Lineage (NCBI taxonomy): Bacteria > Bacillati > Actinomycetota > Actinomycetes > Kitasatosporales > Streptomycetaceae > Streptomyces > Streptomyces sp. NPDC046931. Next base: position 2,742 of record NZ_JBEYWX010000014.1, on the reverse strand, counting down.
CCAGGGCGCCGAGGTCGCCTTCGCTCCCGACGAGGACGCGCTCGGCGAGATGACCGCCGCGCGGAAGAAAGAACTGGCCTTCAGCCTTGGCGGCATGGGAACGGCGTCCACCAACTTCTACAACAACGCCTACAGCCGCGATGTTCCCGATCTCCCACGACGACTGAGATCCCTCACGCTTTCGGGTCGACGGCGGCTGTCGGCGGGTTGAGGATCAGAGGGCCGGCACCGCGATCCGCCCGCCGCCATCGGAGGATGCCAGGCCCTCAATCTTGCCCGGAAGATCGTCTACGAGTCCGCGCGGGCCACCGGCCTGGCTGACAAGATGGGCCTCCAACTGTCGTGACCGCGCAGGAAGCATCCTCATGTGGCCGAGTGCCGTCGGTGGCGGGCAGCTGATGTGGCCGATGGCATCGGCAGCTGCCCGTACACTCGTCAGTCGCCCATACGGCTGCACAACCGCCGACAGGAAGGTGTCGTTGCACGTGTTCCAGGATGCCCCGATCTACCACCGGCTCGTCGCCGAGCGCGGTGACGTGCCCGCGCGAGTTCGCGACGCGGCCGAGAGCATACGTCGCGAGCTGGAAAGCATCATGCGGACGGGGCAGCCGCCCGGCGCTTCACGGCCGAACCTGTTCACTCCGGCTCCGCAAGTGCGGCAGGCCTCCGCGCTGCCCCCCGGTTCGCTGCCGCAGTGATGCCGCCGCACCGCAGTTCACCGCTGCCGCGCGGTATATGACGAGGGCGGCGTGTGCCGGGTCCGGGGACCCCCAGGCGCCGCCCCCACGCCTCACGGCACACTGGATGCGTGAACGAAGAGCTCAGGGCTCTGCACGAGCGACTCGCGCGGCTGGAAGAACTGCTCACCGCGGCCCAGGAGGAGCCGGCCGAACCGGCCTGGCGCCGACCCACGCGCGGTGAGACCCGCTGGGCCGTCACCGCGGCGGTGCTGGTCGCGGTGACGCTGCAACTGCTGCTTCCCGAGCGGCTGGCCTTCCAGCCGGAATGGCTGTTGCCCGGGCTGGAGTTGCTGCTGCTGATCGTGCTCTTCCCGGCCTCCCGGCCCCGTATGGAACGGACGACCTCGCTGCTGCGCGGCGGCGGGCTGACGCTGGCCGCCGTCGTCAGCCTGGCCAACGGCTGGTCCGCGGTGCTCCTCATCCGGGGTCTGGTGCGCGGCACCGAGGGAGGCGACGCCGGGACACTGCTGACGACGGCGGTGGCCATCTGGCTGACCAACGTCATCGTCTTCTCTCTCTGGTACTGGGAGTGGGACCGGGGCGGACCCGTGGCCCGCGCTGCCGGGAGCAGCGACCACCCGGACTTCCTCTTTCCCCAGATGCAGAGCGGGGAGTCGGCACAGACGGACTGGGAGCCCGCGTTCGCCGACTATCTGTATGTCTCCTTCACCAACGCGACGGCCTTCAGTCCCACCGACACCATGCCGCTGTCCCGCTGGGCGAAGCTGCTGATGACGGTGCAGGCGTCGATCTCCTTGCTCACCCTGGCCCTCGTGGTCGCCCGGTCGGTGAACGTCTTCCGCGGGTGAGCGGCCGCTCGGGGAGCCGCTCCTCCGACGTTCTCGCAGCGCGCTCGGGTCTAGTGCCGTGGGGCGGGAGGCGCCGCCCGGACCGACCCTGACGCGGGATGCCCCGAGTGGTGCGGCACCACCGCCGGCGGCGATGGCTGAGGGCGGGAGGTGGGTCGTGCGGTGGGCTTGGCGGGTGCGCCGAGCGCGGCGAGCACGCTGGGGGCGAGGGGCACGGTCGGTGCGGTCGGTGCGGTCGGAAGGGCCGGAGCGACGGGCGCGGTGGGCGTCTTGGGGGTCGCCGGCGGTGCCGGTGTGGCTGGTGCGGTGGTGTGGTGCGGGGGCGTGAGTGTGACCAGGTGGGCAAAGACCACGGTGTTGGCCACGTACTCGTGGGCGGCGTGGTCGTAGGCACCACCGCAGGTGATGAGGCGTAGCTGCGGGGTGGGGGCGTCGGCGTAGACACGCTTGTTGGGGAAGTGCGCCTTGCTGAAGGTTTCGACGGAGTCGACCTGGAAGCGGGCGGTGGAGCCGTCGGCGCGCGTGATGGTGACACTGTTGCCCGGTTTGAGAAGGCGCAGGAACACGAAGACGGCGGGGCCGGTTTTGGTGTCGACGTGGCCGACCACGACCGCCGTGCCCCGCTCGCCTGGTGCGGCGCCGTACTTGTACCAGCCCGCGAGATTTCTGTTGGTCACGGGCGGCGGTTTCAGGTGTCCCGATGCGTCGAGGGAAAGCTTGGTGAAGGGGGCGTCGACGCCGATCTGGGGAATGACGATCCGCTTCGGCGCCGACCGCCGCAACGTCTCCAGGACGGAGGGCGCGGTCGTACTCGGAGCGGGCTGGGCCGGGGGGAGGGCCACGGGCGGGGGACCGGCCGCCGGCTGGAGGGCGGCCGCGGACGGAGTGGGGGGCTTGGGATCGGCGGGGGGCGTGATCGAGTGGTGGATGAGCAGGCCGCCCAGCGCCACGGCTGCGGCCGGCAACAGCAGGGCGCCGCTGAGGGTACGGGTGGTGGCTGCGGTGGGGGGCTGGTCCGTCGGGGCCGGTGCTGAGGGGGTCATAAAGCATGCCTGTTCATCAACGGGAGCGGTGGTGAGGCATCGGCGGGTCGGCCGGCAGCCGGCACGGGCAGGGCGCTCGTGTCGGCACGACGGCCGCGGCCGCTGTCGCTCGTTGTCGGCGGCAGCGGCCGCGGCCGTGCGTCAGCCGGT